>NZ_ADGX01000026.1 GCF_000177675.1 Parafrankia sp. EUN1f | reverse complement strand
CAGGACCGCCGCCCGCATCCTCATCGACGTCGGGACGCCAGCAGCTTCCCCACCGCCGGGCACCTGGCCGCCTACGCCGGTCTCGCCCCCGCCACCCGAGCATCGGGCTCTTCCATCCGAGGGGAACACCCCTCCCGACGCGGCAACAAACAACTCAAACGCGCCTTCTACCTGGCCGCGTTCGCCTCCCTACGCGAACCCCCGTCCCGGGCCTACTACGACAAGAAACGCGCGGAAGGCAAACATCACGTCGCCGCTCTCACCTGCCTCGCCCGGCGCCGGATCGACGTGCTCTACGCGATGCTTCGCAACGGCACCTTCTACCAGGCCCCGACCCCCTCACCGGCTTGACGAAGGACATAGGGGCACTTTTTCAACCACCCGGGTCGTCCGGGTCCGCCGCCGCGTGTGGGGATTCCCGCCGGGGCCGAGGTTGCCACCCGACAAGAGCTGAGGATTTCGGTCGTTCCAGACCCCCGTCGCGGAATCCCGAGCTTCGGGCTTCCGCTGTCACCGCCTCCGCCTCCGCCTCCGCCCCTGCCCCTGCCTCTGCCCCTGCCCCTGCCTCTGCCCAAGCCTCTGCCTCTGCCTCTGCCTCTGCCTCCGAGCAAGAAATGAGGTTTCTGGCTGCCGCAACAACCGAAATCTCACTTCTTGCGGATTACCAAGCGACTCCGCGCCCTATTTATCGCTATTGGCATGAGTCGCGCTACGTTGCGCGGCGGCGCGCGGACCCCCGCGGTGGCTCGCCGTGCGGCGGGTGGGCACCGACCACCAGGTCGACACCGGGGACCGGATCCGCCACTTCTCGGGATCTTGCCACCCGCTCCAGCACGACCAAGATCCTCAACCCTTCGGATGGCGCGCCCCTGCGGCCTTCGATCACGGACTCCGCGCGACGCGAACCGGTGATGTCCCCGGCCCGCAACCGCCGCGTGCGAGTGTGGCGCCATGGCTGATCGGAACGCGGGATCGAACGGATCGAACGCGGAGTTCGAGACTCTGGCGGTGCACGCCGGCCAGGAGCCGGACCCGGCGACCGGAGCGGTGGTGGTCCCCATCCACACCGCCTCGACCTTCGCCCAGGACGGTGTGGGCGGGCTTCGCGCCGGCTTCGAGTACGCCCGCTCGGGCAACCCGACCCGCGCGGCGCTGGAGACCAGCCTCGCCGCGCTCGAACATGGCGCCGAGGCCCTTGCCTTCGCCTCCGGGCTGGCCGCCTCGGACGCCCTGCTGCGCACGGTCTGCCGGCCGGGCAGCCACGTCGTCATTCCGGCCGACGCCTACGGCGGCACCTACCGCCTGTTCGCCCGGGTGCTGGCCGAGTGGGGCGTGGAGCACACTGCCGCCGATCTCAGTGATCCGGCCGCCGCGAGCGCCGCGATCCGACCGGGCTCCACGGCACTGGTGTGGTGTGAGACGCCGACGAACCCGCTGCTGGCCATCGCGGATATCGCGGCGCTCGCCAGCATGGCCCACGGGGCGGATGCGCTGCTCGTCGTCGACAACACCTTCGCCTCGCCGTACCTGTGCCAGCCGCTGACGCTGGGGGCGGATGTGGTCGTCCACTCGACGACCAAGTACCTGGGCGGGCACAGCGATGTCGTGGGTGGCGCGGTGGTGACCTCCTCGGCCGAGCTCGCGCAGCGGGTGCGTTTCATCCAGAACGCGGCCGGCGCGGTGCCCGGCCCGTTCGACGCCTGGCTCGTGTTGCGCGGCGTCAAAACCCTGCCGGTACGGATGGACCGGCACTGCGCGAACGCCCGCGAGGTCGCCGCGCTGCTGTCCGCCCATCCCGCGGTACACGCGGTCCACTACCCGGGCCTGCCGGGGCATCCCGGCCACGATGTCGCCGCGAAGCAGATGCGTGACTTCGGCGGCATGGTCTCCTTCCAGCTCGCGGCGGGTGCGGCGGGAGCGCTGGCGGTGTGCGCGGCGACCCGGTTGTTCACCCTCGCCGAGTCGCTGGGCGGGGTCGAGTCGCTCATCGAGCATCCGGCGAGCATGACCCACGCCTCCGTCGCCGGATCACCGCTGGCAGTGCCCGACGATCTCGTCCGGCTCTCGGTGGGCATCGAGGCGGTCGACGACCTGCTGACCGATCTGGAGCAGGCGCTCCGCACGGGGTGACCGGCAAGTCAGGCGAAACCGGCGCATCCGCCGACCACGCCCGACACAACCATGAGAAAATACATCCACACTCGCACGTCAAGATGGCAAGGTTTCGACAAGCCCGACGCCATATGACGAAAGTCCCGAGATCCGACCAGGACGACGACAGAGCGGCGCGAAATCGTTACCGTCAGAGCAGCGTCGCGATCATCTCTTTCCGGAGACTGATGAACCTTTTCCATCTCACGGTGCACGGTCAGGGATGCCGCAGGTCCGCGTCGACGACGGAAAAGGTCCAATCATGAGATTACGTCCGGATCATCCGGGCTTCTGCCGCCGTGACCGGACAACGACGCCCAGGAGTAGGGGATGGACGAAGCGGCAGACAGACGGTTGGTCGTTGCCACTTGCGCGGCCACAGCCGCACTCGCGCTGGGCGGATCTCGCCTCATGATCGCCCCGGACGACCGAAGCCAGGACACTCTCGACCGGATCGAGACCGGGCTCGCCACCATGGCCCGCCGCTGGGAGACGATGGCGCCCACGGACCTGGTCGACCGGCTCGATGTGATCTCCCGGCACACCGAAGCGATGTCAGGACAGCGCCAGCCCGCGGCGATCCGCAGGGACTGGCGCCGTACTCACAGCAGGGTTCTCGTCATGTCGGCGGTCGCGCAGGGAGACAACGGGCTCTCCGCGCGCGCGGTGGTGTCGGCGCGCACGGCGCTCGTGCTGGCCCGCCACGTGGGCGACGCGCCGACCGCCGCCCACGCCGGAGTCGTCCTGGCCGAACTGGCCGCCTACACCTTCGACAGCGCCGACGACGGACTGTCGCTCGCGATGGCCGCGCGGGCCACCGCTCCCCACTCCCACACCGCGATCCTGGCCATGACGACCGAGGCCAACATCCGCGCCGGTCGCGGCGAGCCCGCGGACCGGGTGATGGAAGTGATACGAGAAGCCGAGAGCCTCGCTCGCGGGGCGGCGCCCGCGGCCCAGGGCTACGCACTCGACGGCCTGCATCCGGGCTATCTGCCGACCTTCGGTGGCGCAGCGCTCGTGGGGGCGGGAGCGCTGTTGGAAGGGCGCCGCCGCCTTTCCAACGCCGCCGCCCTGTTCGACCGCTCACGCGCACCCGGAGCACTGGCCGCAGTGCGCCTCTACCAGGCCTCCGCCGCGATGCACGCCGACGCGCTGGACGAGGCTCAGACGCTGGCTACCCGAGCACTGGCCACCTCGGCCGTGCGGCCCACCGCCTGGCTGACCAACGGGATCATGTCGCTGGCGACTCGGGCCCGGCGTCGCGGAGCCGACTGGGCCGGCCTCGTGGCCCAGGCCCGGGAATGGGCGCCGGTCGCCGTGTAGTTCCGCCATGGGTTGGCGTTGCGGCCGATATCGAGGCCTGTGTTGCGGTCGACGTCGCGGTCCATGCCGGCGGCGCGGGCCTGCCGCCAGGACCTCGCATCAGCCACCCGGGCGCACCAGGTGATGGTCAGCGCGCTCACCGCGAGAACGAACAGCAGAGCGAACAGTGCCAGCACCGGTGAGCCAGTCAGGGCGTCAACCAACCAGCCCCTCGGGGCAGCGGCCCCGTCGAGCAGCGAGTGTGTGTCGGCGCGAATGGGCGGAGGTGTCGGCAGTGCGGCCGGAACGGACGGTGGACCTACGGAATGCTGAGATAGCGAACTCAAAGACACGGCGGCACGGTAGCGGATGGCCGATCAACCTAACCAATTGACCTGATCATTCGCAGGCAACTGCAGCCCGGACCGCTCAGCTTCTTTTCTGGCAGACCTTCCCCAACACCTCTCTTATTGAGCCTTTTCCATCTCGCGTTTATCGGGTGGTGTTGTTGCAGCTCGGATCCGACGACGGAAGAGGCTCATTGACACACCTACCCTGGCAGCGAACTCCGCAAGGCCGCTCCATTGGGGCTTGTCCGTGGGCTGACGAATGCGCGCGGAAGGCTCACCGTCCAACCGCGAATGCACACCATACGCTCATGTGGTCATTTTTTGCACGCCACCCAAACCAGAACCCTCCGGACTGGACAGTCAGTATCCTGCATCACGGCGGGAGCGATCCGGGCACACCTCGGACACAAATCCGGTAGAACCTTCGAGATCTGGCCGGAGAAACGCCGGAATCTACGCCGGCCACCGAGTGCCGCCTCAGTTCCCGGCGCCGGCGCCGGGAACAGGCCGGAGCCGGCCCGCAGATCACACCGGGATCCGCGGTGGGGCGGGCCGGATCATCCGGGCCGGATCATCCGGGCCGGATGGACGGCACCCGTCACCGGCCCGGGGCAGGCGGGGCAGGCGGGGCAGGCGGGGCAGGCGGGGCAGGCGGGGCAGGCGGGGCAGGCGGGGCAGGCGGGCGCATGATCCTGGCGGGTGCGGCGAAGACGGTGGAGCCGGCGGGGACATCCGTCGTCACGATGGAGCCGGGCCCGATCCGGGTGTCGTCACCGATCGCGATCGGACCGATCAGATGCACGCCCGGAGCGATGTCCACCCGCGCACCGATTTTCGGAACATCCGCAGGCGGGGCATTCGTCCGCGCATACCCGATGGTCACGCTGTGACGAATGATGGTGTCATCGCCGACCACGCAGTACCGCGGAATCATCACGGCCTGGTGGTGCCCGATCAACACACGACGTCCGATGCGGGCGTCGACGGAGATCTCTGTGCCGTACACGTTGCGGATGACGATGTTGTTCACCGCCTTGAAGGCGATCAGGCCGATCCGGCCGACCAGACCCCCACGTTCCAGGCTCCATCGCCCGAACCGGTGCACCGCGAGCACCTGAAAGCCCGGATGCAGCCACGAGCCATAGTGGACAGCCCTGTCCTCACGGAGCTGTTCGCGGAGCGATATGGCGGGCCGGGAGTCGTTGGACGTCCCGGTAGGCACAGTGCCGGCCGACTCACCGAGCACCGCTGAGCTCCTCGATACACGCGCGCAGCTCGCCGACGTTCGAGAAGGAGGCGAGCCGCTCGTCGGGAATCCGCACGTCGAACTCGGTCTCCAGCGCGTAGATCAGGTTGATGTGCGCCAGCGAGTCCCAGCCGGGTACGTCATCCGCCGTCGTGGTGTCGGAGACGACCAGGGCATGGTCGCTGAAGATCTCCTGGAAGACCCGCGCGAGGCGCTCCTGCACCATCAGCCGGCCACCTCCTGCATCGTCTGTGCGGATGTCCCCGCGTCTGGATGGCCGACGTCCCCCGAACGGGGCTCGGGCGGCCTGGGTTCACTCGGGCCCGGCTGGTGCCGGCGGGTGTCGACGACCCGGATGAGGCCTGGCCGTTCAGGGGTGAGCGCCACCGGCAGCAGCCAGTGGGTGGAACCGTCGGCGCCGCCCTGGGCAGCCCCCGAACGCTGGAAGCCCAACCGGGCATACAGATCCGCCACCAGCGAGTTCTTGGCGGTCGGAAGGTAGTGACCGCGCACGGCCGTGCAGCCGAGGCGCCGAGCCTCCGCAACGATCAGCTCGGCGAGCTCGCACTCCAGCGTGCGGCCGATGACCCGGCAGCTCATCAGCCAGGTGTCGACGTCCAGCACCGCGGTGCCGGCGACCAGGCCCCCGTCAGCGTCGGCCAGGTCCCCGTCAGCATCAGCGTCGACGGCGGCCACCCGACGGGCGATCACCACCGCGACCAGGCCGTGATCAGCGAAACGGTCGGCCAGCCGCACGCAGATGATCGCGGTCGCCGGATCGGCCGCGAGCTCGGCGACCTCGGCCGCCCCGCGCCGACGGGTCGTCAGATTGAACTGGTTGGTCTTCCCGATGAGCTGGACGACCCGGGGCAGGGTCAGCTCATCGAGCGGAACCACGGTCGCGACCATCTCGAGCCCGCGGTGGAACTCCTCCAGCGATGACGCGGAGGCTTCGAGCTCGACGGCGCGGGCCCTGGCCCGGTACTGCTCGGTGCGGGCTGCGTCCTCCGCGGTCAGCGCACCCGGCTCGAAGAACGGGTAGTCGGCGAGCGTCCGCACATACTCGTGCGGATCCTTCGGCAGTGCGATCACGTCAACCTCGGGAACGAGCTGGCGCACCACCTCACGCTCGGCCGGGTTGTCGTCGACGAAGACCAGGGAGTCCAGGCCGACGCCCAGCGTCTGGGCGATACGCCGGATCTGCGTCGGCTTGTCATCCCAGGACGCGCTGAACATCGCGAAGTCGTCGAGGCGCAGCCGCATGGCGGGATGTCGCTCGAAAGCCGCACGGGCGTCCGCGTCATTGTTCTTCGAGCACACGGCAAGGACCACGCCGCGTTCACGCAGCAGGGCGATGTACTCCTGAAACTCGCTGAAGGCCTCGCCGGCCGGGCCGTCGCCCAACGCGATGCCCGCGAGACCGTCCTCGCCGAGTACTCCGCCCCAAAGGGTGTTGTCCAGGTCGAGCACGAGGCACTTGCGGCTGGTGCCGAGCTGGGCGCCCAGCACCGCGGCGGTGTGCCGGGCCAGCGCGGGTACGTGCGCGAGGGAGACCGCCTGCTTGGAGCGGTGCCAGTACCGCGGGTCGAACCAGCTGCGCTTGCCCACCGTCGCCGCCAGGCGCTCGCAGTCCACGAAGGAGACCTGGCCCGAGCCGACCCCACTGCCCCCGATGCCCCTACTGCCTCCGGCGCCCCCGTTGCCTCCGATGCCCCTACTGCCTCCGGCACCCCCGTTGCTCCCGCTGCCCGCGCCTCCGACGCCCGCGGCGGCCAGGCCGAGCGCCACGTTGACGGCCGCGAGCAACGACGATCGGGCGCCCGATGCCTGCCTGGCAAGGTGGCCGAACGGTTCGGTCTCGGGCACCACGAAGGTGTGCTGGATGACCCCTGCCCCGAGGCTGCCGGTGATGATCTGCCACAACGACGTCCACCGCGCCGCCTCGACGGCGACGGCCTGCTCGGGGTCGCGCGCGAACGACGGCAGGGCCGTGTCGCCTGCGTGCACCGCGAGGATCACGACGTCCGGCCTGAAACGGTGCAGGCCGCTGGCGGGATCCAGAACCTCCTGCCGGTACTGGCCGTAGCCGCACTCGTACACCTCGACCGCGACACCCGCGCGCGCCGCGGCAAGAGGCAGCAGCGCCGCGAACTGTGCCGTGGTGTAGCTGCCGAGCACCGCGACTCTGGCCGGCCGCAACGTGAGGCCCGCTGCGGGAAAGGCCCGGCGCAGCACACCGGCGGCCGCCGACCAGCAGGTGAGATCGCCCCCGGCATCGGTCATCGCGAGCGCCCAGCGCACCGCGGCGGCGGGGTCGCCCGCCCGTTCATGGGCAAGGGCGAGATCTCGGCACAGGCCGGCCGTCGGCACCTCGGTCATCGCCGCGGCACCGGCCAGTTCCTCGAGGCTCCGCGGACCTGTCCGCAGGGGATCAACCATCGATCGAATTCCTCCCTGGGCGCCGCTCGCGGGCCGCCTCCGTTGGGGAGATACAGGACTAACTCTACCCTTACGTAAGAGTAGCCTGTCGGATGCGGATGATCTCCGGACTGTTGCCCGAGAAGCCACTCGACGACCACGCCGCCGCGCCTGATCAGGTGACAGCGCACCTGGCGTCGTTCCACGCCCCGCGGCGACAGCCCCGCCCCGCCAGCGGAATGCACCGGATTTCAGCGAGTCCCACTGCCCGGCCAGCCGACACTCACGCTGCCAGGCAGCGCAACGGGCCCACCACGGCGACGTAACGACCAGGACACTTCCGCGCGTGAGCGTACGAACATCGCGCGACGAGCGACCCGTCCGATCTCCAGCGGCGGCGCTCGGGCGCGGTGCGGCACCACTCGCCGGTTCACCTCCGGTCTACTTCTGATCGGCGTCCGGCCGGCCCGACCCCGCGGAGGCACCGATGACCCAGGCAACGTGTGACGTGATCGCGCAACGCCAGCCCTCGGAGGAGGGCGCGGCGGCTACCTCGCGGAGCGTTTTCACCGCGACCGACAGTGCGGACTTCCGTGCTGTTCTCGGGCATTTCTGCTCCGGAATCGTGATTGTCACGGCGATGGACGACTCCGAACCCGTCGGCATGACCTGTCAGTCGTTCAGCAGCGCATCGCTCACTCCCCCACTGGTCATGTTCCTGCCCGCGCGGACGTCCACCAGCTACCCGCGAATCCGGGCCGCCGGGCGCTTCTGCGTGAACGTTCTCGACAACCGCCAGGAGGCGGTGTCCTCACAGTTCTCCAGGAGCGGCACCGACAAGTGGAGCGGAATCAGCTGGACGCCGGCTGAGAACGGGGCCCCCGTGCTCGACGGCGCACTTGCCTGGATGGAGTGCACGCTGCACCGCGAATACGACGCCGGCGACCACGTGATCACTCTCGGTCTGGTCGAACGGCTCGGCGCCGCCGCAACCGGCGAGCCCTTGCTCTACTTCCGCGGCGCCTACGGCCAGTTCCTGGCACGCTCCTGAAGCGACAGTCGCGAAAACTCACAGGAGGGCCCTGTCATGCCGCAGCGTCGAGTTCTCAGTGTCGTCGGCAACCCCAAGCCGAACTCGCGCACCCGCACGGTGGCCGAGGCCGTCGCCGCCCGGGTGGCCGCCGCGATCCCTGCCGAGGGCGACGTCGTGACCGAGGTGATCGAGGTCAGCGCACTCGGTCCGGGGCTGCTGGGCTGGGGTGACCCGGCGGTGAAGGAAGCCGTCGCCTCGATGCGGACGGCGGACGCCCTGGTCGTGGCGACCCCGACCTTCAAGGCCACCTACACGGGGCTCCTCAAGCTGCTGCTCGACCAGATCGGGCAGGGCGAGCTCGGTGGCGTACCAACCGTGCCCGTGCTCGTCGCCGGGGCTCCCGAGCACGCGCTGGCGGTGGAGGTGCACCTGCGCCCGCTGCTGGTGGAGATCGGCGCGTCGTGCCCGACCCGTGGCGTCTTCGTGCTCGATTCCACGCTTCCCGAGCTGCCCGCCCAGCTGGACACGTGGGCGACGGCCAACCTGGCCGCCATCACCGCTCTCGTCGAGTCCCGAGCCACGGTGTCGCAGGACCTCGGCTGAGATCCGCGTCCTGTACCCGTCGCTTACCCGTCGCCGCCGGGTACAGGACGCCGGCGCCGCCACCGGCGCCCTCAGAGGACGTCCCAGGCCACCACCGGACGTCCCAGGCCACCGTTCACGGGCATGCCTCGGCGAGGCCGGCGACGATGTCCCAGACCGACACGTCCGGCGGTCCAACGCCCAGGCCACCGTCGTCCGTGCGGTAGCAACCACCGTTCCCGCCTTCCGCCGGTGGCACCCGCGGGTTGCCGCCTGGCGAGCCACCCGTATCGCGAGCCTGGCCGCTCTGAGCCGCTTCGCCTCGGTCCGGGCTCAGGTCCGCACCGCCGGTGGACGATCCCGTCGTGTCAGCCGTGTCACCGGTCGACAGAGATCCCGATCCCGCGGCGTCCGTGAGGTCCGGTGCCTCCGGCGACGACGACGGCCACGGCGTGATCCCGCGGAGGCCAGGGGCCGCTCCCCCCGGTACAAGGCCCGGCGGCACCAGAGCACCCGGACCCGCCAGGTCCTGGCCGGGTCGGACGCCGGCCGGGAGCCCATCCCCTGGAAACGCCGGCCCTGGGGACGCCTGGCCTGGCAGGACCTGGCCAGGCAGGACCTGGCCGGGCAGCACCTGCCCCTGCGCTGTCGACCCTGGCATCGTCGGCCACGGCGGGACGACCGGCTGTGCGTAGGAGCCCGGGCCGCCGGAGCCGAACGGCGCGGGGAACTGCCGGACCGCCGCGCGTGGCAGTCCGCTCCCCAGGTCGCCGGTGCGCCCGTTCGTCGGATATCCGTCGGAGAGGCTGGGGTCCGTGCCGAGCGGCCGGGCGCTCACCGTCGCGTCCGGCCGATCTCCGCCCGTGGCGAGCACGCCGAAGGTCGCCACGGCAACCGTGAAGCTGGCCGCCGTCAGCAGGCCCGCCATCGGGCGATCACCGATGCCCAGGAAGCCGATCCGGCCGCGGAGCAGGCCGACGATCCCGACCACCAGCGCGATCATGGCAAGGGCCGCGAGCACGCCGCTGATCAGGGCGATCACAGCTTGCCCTGCGACGTCACGCTTTCCCGCATGCGCCCCCCAGCCACCGATCCGATGTCCGCGGGAACGTACCTCACTCAGGGTAGCCGGATGGTCTCAATTGCAGGTGTGTCGGCGACTCGAGGGCTACCCGACAGCTGCCCGACGTCTGCCCGAGCGCTGCCCGGCGATCCAGCCCAACCGAATCTGCGTCTACGCGATGGCCGGCTCACGCCGGCTCCAGGCCACCGCTACCGCCGTTACCGCCGCTACCACTGCTGCTTCCGAGCAAAAAATGAGGATTCTGGCTGCTGCAGCAACCGAAATCCTCACTTCTTGCGGATTGCCAAGCGGCCTTATGCCCCGTTTAAACGCTATTGGTCGAAACGACCAACATCCTCAACTCTTGCGATCGCCGGACCTAGCCCGGTAAGCATGGCTCGACACCGACCTCACTCACCGCTTCACTTCCGAGCCGCAGGCTTCGACGCGGCAGGCTTCTGAGCCGGTTTCGACCCAGCCGGTTTCGACCCAGTCGGCTTCTGAGCTGCCGACCTCGACGCGGCAGGCTTCTGAGCCGCAGGCTTCGAGGCCCCAGGCTTGGACGCCATTGGCTTCGAGGCAGCAGGCTTCTGAGTCACGGGCTTGGCCCCCGCAGGCTTCGACGGCTTCTGAGCCACCGGCTTCGACGCAGCAGGCTTGGCCGCCGCAGGCTTCGACGCCCCAGGCTTCGACGCGCCAGGCTTCGACGCCCCAGGCTTCGACGCGCCAGGCTTCGACGCCGCAGGCTTCGAGGCGCCAGGCTTGGACGCCACCGGCTTCGACGCCCCAGACTCGGACGCGGCAGGCCTGGACACCACAGGCTTCTGAGCCGGCTTCGCGGTGCTGCTCTGGTGTGCCGGAGCCGAGGTACGTGCGGCGAGTGGCGAGCGCGCCGCACGTGACGAGGGCCTCCCGATGATCGACCGGGCGCGGGCGAGCCTGTCGACCGACCGCCGGACCTGGGTGGAAAGGGCGCCGATTCGATCGCCTCCGGCCGGCTCCGCGGAACCGATCGTGCCGGCCGCGACCGCCGCGGTGGTGCTCGTGGGCCACCAGGGGAACGATGGCATCTGTGCCGGTGAGGGGCTCGCTGTCGCCGAGGTCGGGCCGGACGAGACCGCCGAGGCAGAGGGCGACGGCCGGGTCGTCGGCGTCGAGGCCGGCCCGGAGGTGGTTCTTGTCGCCGGCTTCGATGTGGGCGAAGCCGTGGTGCGAGGACGGACACTCGCGGACGGCGTGGCACGCGGGCTCGCGGAGGCCGTCGCCCGCGGCTTCGTGGAGGGCGTCGGCGTCGGGGTCGTTCTGGATGCCGCACCGCCCGGCGTCCGGCTCGTTCCCGTCGTCGGCCGCGGAGAGCGGGACGAGGACGTCGAGGGCGACGGCGAGGCTGTCTCCCCGCCGGCGGCCGTCCCCGCACCGGTGGTCGGCGGGTAGGTGCGGGTCGCGGTCGGGGACGGGTGCTCCAGCCCTGGGATGCCGGTCACGCTCGACGGTGTGGACGAGCGAGGCCAGGTCGTCCCTCCGGGTGTGGACGCCGGCCGCGGGCTGCCGCCGGTGGCGCCGCCTCGCGGTGCGGCGACCCCGCCGGAGGAGGTGCCGGTCCCAGATCCGCCGGGGTCGTCGGGGGACCTCTGTTTGAGGTCAGGATCGTCCTCGGGGTCCGGGCCGGCCGACGCGGGTTGTGACCTGGTGGTGGTCTGCGGCGCCGGGCGCGGGGACGTCGACGCGTCGGCGGCGCCGCTGCCCGTACCCGGGTCGTCCGGGGTGCTCGGGCGGGCTGCCGCCACGGACTCGCCCGATCCACCGAAGCGCACCGCGATGGCGCTCAGCGCGAGCACCGCGGCGAGACCGGCACCGGTGACGATCCCGGCGGTCCGGCGGTCACGTATCCAGGCCCATTCAGCGACACCGCGCACGAGCCCAAAAAGGCCCGCGAAGACCACCAGGCCCGCCACGGCAAGAAAGAAGACGATCATCACACCCCCGGAGGCAGGCAACGGGCTCAGCCTAAGAGGCCGACCGCCACCTTCCGCTACGCCATAACTACAGTGCGCTTCCAGCAGTGCGAAACTCGAACCGCAGCAAACTGTCCAGAGTCAGGATAGGACCGGACGTACCTACCAAGGTCACATCGGGCTGGCGTCACACCCGTCCGTGCAACTCTCCGTACTCGTCTGATCGCCGTCGCGCCGCGCGCAACCGATCACCGCAGGCCGCGAGGACTGCACTCAGACAGCACCGTGCGGGATCCGCCGCAGGATGCCGTCGAGATCGAGACCTGGCGGAAGCGTGCCGAAGGCCAGGCCGGCGTCACCCCCACCCGGGCCACGCAGAACGCGTCCGCCACCGCCGGCGGGGCGTGCCGCACCAGCAGCGCGCCCTGCAGGAGCAGCGCCATCCGCTCGACCAGCCGGCGAGCGACCAGCTCCAGCTCGACCGGCTCGTCGGCGGTGAGGAGGGCGTCCAGGTCGTGGCGCAGCCGGCGCCAGGCGTCGTCGAGGTGGCGGTTCCCGCCGGCCGCCGCGTCGATCTCGGCCGCATAGGCGGCGAGGCTGGCCGGCTCGCGGCCGAGGGCGCGCAGCACGTCCAGGGCGTTGACGTTGCCCGAGCCCTCCCAGATGCCGTTCAGCGGCGCTTCGCGGTAGAGCCGCGGCAGCCCCGAATCCTCCACGTAGCCGTTGCCGCCGAGGCATTCGAGCGCCTCGGCGACCATGGCCGGCTGACGCTTGCACAGCCAGTACTTGGCTAGCCCGGTCGCGAGACGGAGGAACGCCCGCTCGCCCTCGTCGCCCTGTTCGGCCCGGTCCACCGCGCCGGCCACCCGCATCACGAGCGTGACCGCTGCCTCGGATTCCAGTGCCAGGTCGGCCAGCACGTTGCGCATCAGCGGCTTGTCGACGAGCAGCGACCCGAACGCCGAGCGGTGGCGCACGTGATGTGCCGCGGCCACCAGGGCCGCCCGCATGCCCGAAGCCGTCCCGATCGCGGAGTCGAGTCTGGTGAGCGCGACCATGTCGATGATCGCCCGCACACCCCGGCCCTCCTCCCCGACAAGATGGGCCAGCGTCCCGTCGAACTCCGGCTCGGCGCTGGCGTTGCTGCGGTTGCCGAGCTTGTCCTTGAGCCGCTGGATGAGGAACGGGTTGCGGCTCCCGTCCGGAAGCACCCGGGGCACCAGCAGGCACGACAGCCCGCCAGGGGCCTGGGCCAGCACCAGGAAGACGTCGTTCATGGGCGCGCTGGTGAACCACTTGTGGCCTCGCAGCAGGTACGTCCCACCGCCGACCGGCGTCGCTCTGGTCTCGTTGGCCCGGACGTCCGAACCACCCTGTTTCTCGGTCATCCCCATGCCGGCCAGCAGGCCGCGCTTGCTCTCCGGCGGACGCAGGCCGGGATCGTAGACGGAGCTGGTCAGACCGGGCAGATACGCCGCGGCGAGGTCCGGTGCCGTCCGCACGACCGGCACCGCGGCGTAGGTCATCGAGACCGGGCAGAGGTGGCCATGCTCGACCTGGCCCCACACGAGAATCCCGGCCGCCCGTGCCACATGCGCGCCGGGCCGGTCCGCGGCCCACGCGGACCCGGCCAGCCCGGCCCGCACCGCCACGGTGAGCAGCTCATGCCAGGCCGGATGGAAGTCGACCTCGTCGATCCGGTTGCCGTACCGGTCGTGGGTCCGCAGCACCGGTGGATGACGGTTCGCCTCGTCACCCCAGGACTGTGCCTCGGCGCCGCCCGCGAGCCGGCCGAGCCGGTGCAGCTCCTCCGCCTGATCGCCGGCACCCTCACGGACCAGCGCCGCCAGCAGCGGGACGTCCTCCGCAACGTCATGGCCGACCAGCGGAGGCGGCTGGTTCGTCACCCGGTGGGTCGGACCGCCACCAAACGTCGTCATCTCCGGACCTCCCGGTCTGCCCGGGCACCGTTGACGGACGAGCCCCGGCCCACGATCGCTACGGGGACATCTTCGCCTGCCGACCGCGCACCCGCTGCCGACCGCGCACCCGCTGCCGGCCTCGGCCGGCAGCGGGTGCGAGTGGGAGCGCCCGCGGGAGCACCACCGGGAGCGGTCATCCAGGAGACGTCAGCCGATTCCCTCGGCAACGCTCCAGCCACGGACCATCGGGCGCGCACCCACGCACCTCAGCGCTATCTCGACGACCTCCCGCACCACCGGTTCGGCCTCCCTGCCATCGCGAGGCAGGTCCTGGGCCATCGGGACCGGGCCGGCGAGCACCTCACCGATCGCGCCCGTCAGGGCCGCCGCGGCGACCACCGGATCCTGGGTGGGCAGCATCCCCGCCTCGACCCCCGCGCGGATCAGAGCCGCGAAGACATCCCGGTAGCGCCTGCGGAAGTCGCGCCGCTGCGCCTCCAGCGCGGAATCCGACGGCGCGACGAGCAGCGCGTGGACCAGGCCTCGACGCGCCAGCACCCGCCGGGTGAACAGGGCGACCGCCAGCACGAGGCGATCCACCGGATCTCCCGCGGCGGTGAGGCCGACGCCCCGCGCCGGGCTGGGCTCGCCGGCCGCCGCGCGGATGAGTTCCACCTCCTGCGCCGCGGCTCGCCGGAAGACCTCGCACACCAGCTCCGACTTGGACGGAAAATGCTGGTAGACGGAACCGACCGACATGCCTGCCGCTGCCGCGACCGCCGTGACGGAGGCGCCGGCCCAACCGGCTTCGGCGACGAGATCCGTGGCCGCCGCGACCAACCGCTCACGGGCCGCGGCGAGCCGGTCATCCACAACGGCAGGGCGACGGTAGGGCACGGAGAGAGTGAACCATCGCTCGCGCCCCTGAACCACGACGCGGGCGGAATTCAGCCCGGAGCGGCCAGCACGATCAGGCTACTGCATACCGCAACCGGACGCGGCGCACGCGGACCCGAACCGACAGGCGCGGACGCCCAGCGAAACCCTTTAACGAGAAATCGTTCTCCGGACACGGAGGATTCAGGACGGAGCCGGTAGCGAGGCGCACCCGGAACAGCCCGACGCCGGACAGCCATGACCATCACCCCGCACCACCAACCCGACCGGGGCGCGGCAATCGATTTGACACCGGCTGGAACCGGCGGCTTTGAGTCACGCCCTTTCTACCACACCGACCATCCGCCGATCCGCCCGTAATCCCACAGGCTCGACATCCCAACAGCCCTTTCTACTGCTCCCACTGCGCACCAGTAGCGCTGTGTCATGTCAACCAAACCGCGCGACAACTCGCCGCCCTCCGCACAGACAAGACGAGGACCAGCAGGTTCGCTCGACCACCAGTCGGATCGCAGGGAGCGACGCCCTCCCACCATCTCAATCGATGACATGATCGAAACTACGGAGCGTGCATCCATCTGAGACCTGGCGGCAGCGGCTGGCCGACCTTGCCACCGCTACGCTTCCGCATGATCGCTACGTGCTGCGAAGCGGTCGGCGCCCGGCTACCTTCCGGCACGGAGAGACCACTACCGGGCACCCGGAAGCCACGACGGTCCCCTGCCGCGAGAGTGACCTACGGCGTGCCACACGGGCCATCACCCGCACCACCGACGGATTGGCAGCTGTGGTCCCGCAGTGAGCGATCAGCGGCCACGCACCAGTTTGACCGCACAACGATCATCGGCTGAAAAGGCTCCGTGCTACACACATGACCTGGCGGATTCCTGGCCACCGGCAATTCGTCCGGCCGGGCACCGGTGACGAAAGAACGCGGCGACCTACCGGCCAGCGAAAGTCTCGAGACGCACACTCGTATGCTCTTGCTGCCGGGATTGCACAGACCGCGGCAATACCACGGTCCAGATCGGTTCCGGCACGAGGCCGTCATGCCGACGGCGAGATGGTGGAGCGGAAACCGACTGATGACGATGGCCCACCGGCGGCGCTGGACGGCGACTGACGAACACGCCCGGCCACCGGTCAGGCGGCGGTTGTGGTTCCATAACCCGGTCCGGCCTGCCTGTTCACCCCTTCTGAGTGGCGTCCTCGCGATCCTCGTGCTGAGCGCAGTGGCACTGGTCGTCGGCGGGCGCTGGCTCGACGGCGCCGAGAGCACCCGCCTCACGGGCCGCGCGAATCTGATCAGGAACCTGGCGAGCTGGGAAGCCGGCACCGACGACCCGGCCGATCTGCGCGCCCTGGTCGACAGCACGGCTTTCGAGCGCGGCAACTCCGGTCTCAACAACCAGTTGGCAGCCAGGTTCCAGTTCACCACCAGCGGCGACACCACCCTGCTGGTCGCGTTGATCGACCGGTCCGGGGCGCCCCTCACGATCAGGCCGGCGCACGAGACCCTCGACGTCACGGACCTCGGGCCCGCCTGGGCGACCGCCTGGCGCGGCGACAACGCGGTGTCACCGGTGTTCAGGCTGAACGGGCTGGTCGTGCGGGCAACCGTCGTCCCGGTGGGCGGAGCCCGCCCCTGGGCCGTCCTCGTCAGCGTCTCCTCCGAGGAATCGGGCGCCCAGCTCGGCACCGCACTGGGCTCGCTGCTGCGACTACCCGGCAAGGGCTCCGTCTCAACAGTCGATCCGAACGGCGTCGCGCTGGTCTCCACGGACAGAGCCCTGATCGGAACCCGGGTGCTCGACCCGGTGCGGCTTGGCGAGGCGCGACGCTCGGCCGGCAAGCCCACGATCTGGGCCACCGGCGGCGAGAACGGCTACACCCACATCGCCGCGGCCCAGCCGACCACCGGGTACTTCACCTACCTCGCCCAGCCGACCAGCCAGTTATACGCACAGCTGCGGACCCAGCACTCCCACCGCCTGGTCACCCTGCTGGTGGTGACGGTCGTCGCCGTCCTCTCGATCGCCGCCGTCGGTCTGCACGAGCAGACGCGCACCCTTCGCCGGCGTGACGATCTACGCTCCCTGCTCGCCGCCAGCCGCGACATCGTGATGACCGTCTCGGCGGACGGCCTCCTGGAGTTCGTGAGCCCGGCGGTGCTGTCCCGGCTCGGGCACGACCCGGACGCGCTTCGCGGGCGGCAGCTTTCGACGCTGGTTCACCGCGCCGACACGCTCCGGGTCGCCGCGGTGCTGTCCGAGCTGTCCGAGGCGCACCCCTCGACCGTGATGAACGTCCGGCTGTTGTCCAGCACCGGCGGCGAGCACTGGTTCGACGTGTCGGCGCGGCGGCTCGCCGACACGATTCGTCCAGGACGAGTGGTCCTCACCTGCCACTCGATCGAGCGGCGGCGGGTTCTGCTCGACGAGCTCGGGTTCCAGGCCCAGCACGACCCGCTTACGGGCCTGGCCAACCGGGCGACCTTCGATGATCGCCTCGCCACCGCACTCGCCGACCGGGAACCGGCCGAGCCCGTCTCCGTGCTGTTCATCGACCTGGACCATTTCAAGCCGATCAATGACACCTACGGGCATGCCGCCGGCGACCGGGTACTGACCGTCGTGGCCGAGCGGCTCACCGCTGTGCTCACCGCCGTACCTGCCGCCGGCGCGAAGGCGGCGGCCCCCGCGGCCGATGCCGTGCCGCCGATGGCCGCCGGCACACCCACGCCCTGCCGCTTCGGCGGCGACGAGTTCGGTGTCGTCCTCCCCGGCGTCGACGAGGAGAGCGCCGCCGAGCTCGCCGAGCGCATCGGCGCGGTGCTGCGTGAACCGATCGTTCTGGACACGGCCGAGGTCACTGTCGACGCCAGCATCGGCGTCGGGGTCACCCGCGCCGCGTGCCCACCCGAACACCTGGTCCGGACCGCGGACGAGGCGATGTACCGAGCCAAGGCCGCGGGCCGCGGCTGCCACGCGCTCAGCGTCGCCGAGGCAGGGGCCGAGGCCGTAACCCACGCCACGGACCGCGGCACGGACCGCGGCACGAGCGTGAACAGCCACGCGATCGTGAACAGCCGCACGGGCGTGAACAGCGATGCCGCGGTCGACACGGGCGTCGGCGCAGGCGCCGGCGAGAGCGTCGACGGGAGCCCGATCACGGGCCGGCATCGGACGGAGCAGGAGCCGGCCAGCCCGGCACGGACAGCGCTGTCGGCCCCGGGAAGCTCCGTGGCATCGCGAGCGGTCCCAGCGCCGGCAGGCGGCGACCGGGCGATCTCGCGACGGTGGCGCGGACGGGCGGGCCGCGGCGGCCGCGGGGCCGCGCCGTACCGGCCGGGCGGCGGGCGTCGGCGGCGGCTGACCGCCGTGTTCCCTTCCGTGACGGTGCTCGTGGTCCTGCTGGGCACAGCGGCCACCGGGCTGTCCGTGGAAGCCTCCGCGGGCGCCCGGGCCCAACGGCAGCGGTTGGCGGCCGGCGCGGCGCTCGTCGAGCATTTCGCCGAGTACGCGCACGCTGTCAGCGATCCCGCTCGGCTTACCGGTGCCGTCTCGGAGTTTCCGTGGGACCTCAACAACCACGCCGCCCTCGTCGAAGCCCTGCGAACCATGGCCGCGACACCGATCGCCGGCCCCAGCGCACTTCTCGCCGTGGTCGATCGGACCGGCAGGCCGATGGCGGTCGAGCCGCCCGGGGCGGAGGTGCCGATTCCTCCGAACAACCCGCTGTGGGCCCGCTCCAGTCAGGGCGGGGCGATGACTCCGCTGCTGCCGGTCGCGGGCGGTGACCGAATCTGCACCGTCACCCCGATCCTGCGGGATGGCGCGACGGCCGCTCAGCTCATGATGTGCCCGACGAACATCCTGCCGGCGGCCCGGATCCTTCGCACGACCGACGGACTGTCCAGTGACCTCGGCCAGGGCGGCATCTCGATCCTCGACCAGAACGGCCAGGCGATCCTGGCCTGGGACGGGACTCTGGTGGGCCGCGTCCTGGTCGACCCGGCCGAGCTTGTCGGCATCCGCAACGGCGAGCCCACGCAGGTGCACTCGCGCAGCGGACCCGACACGATCGCCGTCGCGGCCGCGATCAAAGGTGGCGGCTACGTGCTGCTCGACCAGACCGCCGACGTGGTCGAGCAGAGTGTGCGGGAGCATCGTCCACTCGGCAACGGGCTGCTCTTCGGCATCATCGGTGTGACGATCATCGGGCTCGCGGTCTCCAACCGGCGGCAGGAGCGCGCCATCCGCCAGGACCTCGACGAGCTCGGCGTCCTCCTGCACGAGGCGAGCGACATCGTCATCCTGCTCGACCGCGGCGGGCGGCTCGCCTTCGCCAGCGCGGCGGTCGGCAACCTGCTGGGCCGGGACAGAGCGACGATGGTCGGCCATGACCTGCTGCGCTACGTGCACCCCGACGACCGGCCCGCCGTGCGCATGCTCCTGAGCACACCGCTGGACGGCCCGTCGCTACAGGATGTCCGGCTCGAGACGCAGGACGGCACCTACCGCTGGTTCGACATCGAGGCCGCGGCCTGGGAGATGCCGGCCTCGGCGGGGCAGCCGCATGTTCCCGTCCTGACCTGCCGGGAGATCGGGCAGTGGCGGGGTCTCACCGAACAGCTGCGTCGACGAGCCCGCCACGACCCGCTCACCGGCCTGCCCAACCGGGCGGCGCTCGCGGAGCACCTTGAGACGATCTCACGCGATCAGGCGGCCTTCGCGATCCTGCTCGTCGATCTCGACAGGTTCAAACCCATCAATGACACCTTCGGACACGCGGTCGGTGACCACGTGCTGCGCGTGGCCGCGGCGCGAATCCGACGGATCCTCACCTCCGAGGGCGACACCGGGAGCGACATCGACATCGACGACGAGGGCGAAGGCGACAGCCGCGACGACGACGCCGCTGGAGATGCCGCGTATGGCTGCGCCGCGGACACCACGCAGTCGCGGTCGCCGGATGGAGCGCGGTCGCCGGATGGAGCGCAGTCGCCGGATGGCACGCAGTCGCTGGTCGGAGCGGGCGACGGGTCCGGCGGAGCTGCCATGGGCCTCGGGGGCGGTGAGCGGTACGACGAAGGACGACGCCGGTTGCGCCGGCCGTCGTCCTGGCTGTGCGGCATCGCGGGGCGGGCCTGGTACCGGCCCGAGCGGGGAGCGGTGTTCCGCGTGGGCGGTGACGAGTTCGTCGCCGTACTGGCCGGGTCTACCGCGCCCACCGGTGGACTGGACGTGGAGACGGTGGCCTGGGACGCCGCGGATCGGATCACCTCGGCGCTGCGCCGGCCCATCCTCGCGGACGGGCAGCTGGTGTCGGTGGGCGCCACCGTCGGCGTCGCGCTCTCCCGCGGGGTGGCCGACCCGCAGGCCGTCATCGGGCTGGCCGACGCCGCCATGTACGAGGCGAAGCGGGCCGGCGGCGGCCCCCCGGCCGCACCGCTCACACCCCCTGCGCGCCGCAACCGCGCCGGCCGGATCACCCTCGCGGACCCGACGGATCCCGCACGCTCACCGGATTCCAGGCACCCGATGACGCGAACGGACCACACGAACGACACAGTCAGCAGGGACGGTGTCGGCGGTGCAGGCAGCCCGCTTCCCGGAGCAGGTGTCGAGCACGTATGGTGACCAATGCTGGCACATCGCGACACGAGACCTCGTGGTTGCGCCATCCAGCATCAGGGTCGTGCCGTATGGTGTCGCCGTTCGGCTGACAGGCGGCGATGAGGTCCTGGTTGAGGGCGACCGAGGTGGCGCGTGCGGAACCCATATAGCGGTGAGGCGCCCCGGCACGTCCGGCCACGGGCGCTTGTGGTGGACGATCAGGAGATGATCCGGGTCCTCGCGGCGCGGGTGCTGGCCGACGGTGGCTGGGCGGTGGACACTGCCGCCGGCATCGCCGAGGCCCTCGCACTGCGGCCGTTGGAGTTCGACGCCATCGTCATCGACACCCGGCTCGGCCCGGAACGAGGCACCGAGCTGTTCGCCCTGCTCCGTGCGCAGGACCCGCTCGTCTCCCGGCGCTGTCTCGTGCTCACCGGCGCCGTCGCCGATCCCACACCGGACGAGGTGGCGGTTCTCCTCAAGCCCTTCCGGGCGGACGACCTCCTCGACGCGGTCAACCGCCTTGCCGGCCGCCGCCCCGCCGAGAACGGCCCGTGGGACGGTGTACGCCCCGGGCGGGCCGGGTGAGCCAGCCGAGACCAGTCGGACCGGCCCACGCAACCGAACGCCTCATGTTCCTCATGATCGCCTTACAGGAACGCGAGAGCCGGGCGCTGACCGACGCCCTGCACGACGGCCCGATGCAGGAGCTCACCGGCATCCTGCTGTCGCTGGCGAGCCTGCGCCGCAACCTGACCGAGGACCTGGCCGACCGGGTCACCCAGATCGAGACCAGGCTGCGTGACACCGCGGCCACGTTGCACCGGCCGCCATCGCCGTTCCGTCCGGGCAACAGCCCACGGCAGATGCTCGAGCTCGGCCTGACCCAACGGGTCGAGGGGGTGCTCGTGGAAAGGCTGTACATCAGCCTGGACCTCGATTCCGCCCCTCCGGTGCTGGGAGAGGTCGCCGTCCTGCTCGCCGCCGTTCAGCTGTTGCTTCAGGAGAGCGATCCGATACACCAGGCCGCGCGTGCCCTGGTGTCGGTGCGGGCGAGGCCCGAGGGCATCGACCTGGCGCTGCGCGTCGCGTATGCCGACACGGTTCAGCCCTTCGCCCCGGATCTCACGGCCGAGGCCGACGACCAGGTGCGGCCCGCGGGCATCGACGACGAGGACGGCCCACTGGCGACGCGGGACAACACGGCGAGCTGGCGGGAGCGACTCGCGCCGATCGCGCAGCTGTTGGGCGCCGAGCTGCGGACGGACCCCGCGACCGGCGCATGGTCGGCCGCGGTGCGGTTGCCGCGCCGCGGCAACCGGCAGCGATAGCGGCAGCGGCAGCGCCGGGCCCGGTTCAGCCGCCGCCGTCGGCCGACCACGGGAGCGGGTACGGACCCGCCTCGGCCGGGGCCTGGCCGGGCGCGGGCCGGGCCGCCGGGGCGGCGTCGAGCACCTCGCGCACCTTGGACAGCAGCACCCGCTCCGAGAACGGCTTGGTGAGCAGGGCGAGCCCGGGAGCGAGCGTCCCGTTCTGGGCGAGTGCGGGATAGGCGTACCCGGACATGTAAAGCACCCGCAGGCTCGGGCGCCCGAGGCAGATCCGCTCCGCCACCTCCCTGCCCAGCACCTGCGGCATGACGACATCCGTCAGCAGCAGGTGGATGTCGGCCGTCAGCTGCTGCGCCATCGTGATCGCCTCGGGGCCGCTGCGGGCCGTGATCACCCGGTAGCCGTTGCGGGCGAGGATGCGCCGGGTGAGCTCGCGCATCGCGGACTCGTCCTCCACGACCATGATCGTCTCGCCGCCGAACAGCTCACCGCCCGTCGCGACCTCCTCGATCGCCGGCACGGCACCCTCGATCGCCGGCAGCATCGCGCTGACGGTGGTGCCGACGTCGACCGTCGAGATGATCTCCACGTGGCCACCCGCCTGGGTGATGATGCCGTAGACCGTCGCGAGGCCCAGCCCGGAGCCCTCACCCTTCGCCTTGGTGGTGAAGAAGGGCTCGAAGGCCCGCGTGACGACTTCCGGGCGCATGCCCGTGCCGCTGTCGCTGACCCGCAGGTGCACGAAACGCCCGGGGCGCGCCCCCGGACGCGTACCGGCCGTCTCCTCGTTGACCCGCACGTTCGCCGTGTCGATGGTGAGCGTGCCGCCGCCTGGCATGGCGTCCCGGGCGTTGACCGCGAGGTTGACCAGAACCTGCTCGATCTGGCCGACGTCGGCCAGCACGGGCCACAGGCCGGGGTACGCGGAGGTGTGCAGCTCCACATGCTCGCCGAGGGTGCGGCGCAGCAGCTGCTCCATGTCGTGAACGACCCCGTTGAGGTCGAGCGGCTTGGGCTGCACGACCTCGCGCCGGCCGAAGGCGAGGAGCTGATGGGTCAGCTGCGCGGCCCGCTCGGCGGCCCGTTGGATCTGCTCGATGTCCTGCCGGGCGGACTCCCAGCGGCCACCCTGGACCTTTGCCGCGTCGGTGACGACCTCCCCCACGAAGGTCGTGTAGTTGATGATGACCGCGAGCAGGTTGTTGAAGTCGTGCGCCACCCCGCCCGCGAGCTGGCCCAGGCTTTCCAGTCGCTGCGACTGGTGGAGCTGCACCTCCAGCCGCTCCCGCTCGGCCTGGGCCCGTAGCCGCTCCCGCTCCGCCTGCGCTTCCAGCCGGTCGGTGACGTCCCGGATCGCGGCGGAGACGAGCAGCCCGTCCTCGGTCTCCAGCGCGGACAGCGAGATCTCGGCCGGGAACTCCGTCCCGTCCCGGCGTCGCGCGGCGAGCTGCATGCCCGCGCCCATCGGGCGTGGCCGCGGATCGCTGAAATAACGCTCGCGGTGCTGTGGGTGCAGGTGCCGGGCCGACTCCGGCACGAGGATCTCGACCGACTGGCCGACCAGTTCGTCGCGGCCGTACCCGAACAGCCGCTCGGCCTGCGCGTTCACCAACGCGATGCGGCCATCCGGACGCACGCCGACGATCGCGTCCGGCGCCGCCTCCAGCAGGCCCCGGAACATCGCCTCGGCACGCTTACGACTTGTCACATCACGGATCGCCGCCGTGACGAACGTGCCCTCTGCGGTCCGCACGGCCGAGAGCGAGATCTCGGCCGGGAACTGGGTCCCGTCCCGGCGAAGGGCCGCGAGCTCCATACCCGCGCCCATCGGCCGTGGCCGCGGATCCGCCAGATACGCGCCCCGCCGAGCCGGGTGGGCCGCGCGGAACACCTCGGGCACGAGGATCTCCACCGGCTGGCCGACCAGCTCCTCGCGGCTGTACCCGAACAGCCACTCGGCCTGGGCATTCACCAGCACGATGCGGCCATCCGGGCGCACACCGACGATCGCGTCCGGCGCGGCATCCAGCAGACTGCCAGGCGGGACGTCGGCATATCCCGCCAACGACAACTCCCAGACTGTGAACGATGTGTCACGCAATGACGCATGTTAGCCCGCGCCGCTTACCAGGATCGACCTCGTACGGATTGAAACGGAATCCTTATAAGGAACATACGATCTAGCCTGCCTGGTGTCGGACGCCGCGCGACCACAGCCAGCGGCGACCACGACCTGCGACCGGCTACCCGGGACGAGCGACGAGCGGTAAGCAGTGTGCACAGCGAGCGGTGAGGCCAGTCCGCCCCACGAAGGTGGTGCCAGCACCCCCGCCGGGGTGACCCCAGCCTGCTGGCGCCGGCGGTGCCGAATCGGCTGAATATTGCCATGGCGCGCAACCGCAGGGCGGGCGACAGTACAACCAGCCACACCACGAACGACCACACCACGGGGAACGACCACACCGGGCGCGACCACACCACCGGGCGCGACCACGCGGCCCGCGGCGACGGCCCCGGCGCCGGCGACCGGACGGCGGCGGCAGCCGCCGCGGCCGGCGCTACCAGGCCAGCAGACATCACCGCAGAAAACGACCGCGCGAAAAACATCAACACAGTGCGGACGACGCGTATCACCGTGCTGCTCGCGGACGACAACCTTATCGTCCGCGAGGGTGTCCGGGCGCTACTCTCCCAGGTCGCGGACATCTCGGTCATCGGAGTCGCCGCCGACCACGACGAACTCGTGCGGGCCGCCGGCCGGCTGCGTCCCGAGGTGGTCGTGACCGACATCCGCATGCCGCCGGATTTCACCGACGAAGGGGTACGCGCAGCCCAGCTCATCCGCGCGGCGAACCCGGCTACGGGCATCGTGCTCCTCTCCCAGTACGACGAGCCCGACTACGCGATCGCACTGCTTCGGGACGGTGCTTCCGGCTATGCCTACCTCCTGAAGGAACGGGTCGCCGACCCCGATCTGCTGGCCCGGGCCATCCGCGAGGTGGCCACCGGTGGCTCCCTGCTGGACCCCGACATCGTCGCGGCCGTCATGACACCGGTTCGCGAGTCCGGGACGCTCAGCCCGGAGCAGGAGGAGCTGCTGCGCGACGTCGCCCACGGGCGGCCCGTCGCCGCGATCGCGGCGCGTCACGGCGACACCCCCGCCGCGGTCAACGCGGCGATCGACACTCTGCTGCTCCGGCTCGCCCAGGGCGCGAGCGCGGGGCAGGCCGGGGCCCTGCGCCGACTGCGCATGCTGCACGAGGCGCTGATGAAACGAGAGGAGCAGGACGCCGAGTTCGCACGGCTGCTGCCCAGTGGCCTGGCGGAGAAGCTGCGCGACGACGCCACGGCCGCCAGTCGCGCGGAACGCCTCGACGTCACCGTCCTGATGTCGGACATCCGCGGCTACTCGGGCATCGCGCAGCGCACGGACCCGATGGTGCTCGCGCACCAGCTCGACGAACATCGACGCGAGATGAACGCGGCGATCCTCGACGAGGGCGGCAGCGTCCTGCAGTACGCCGGCGACGCGGTCGTCGCCGTCTTCGGCGCACCGAATCCGACCAGCGACCACCGGGAGCGCGCGGTGCGCGCCGCTGCGGCCATGCACCGCCGCCAGGACGCCCTGAACGAGCAGTGGGCCAGGCGCGGCGACCTGGAGCCTTTCGGGCTGGGCGTCGGCGTCTCCACGGGTGAGGTCGCCGCGGCACTGCTGGGCTGTGACGCCCGCCGGGAGTACACCCTGGTCGGCGACACGATGAACCTCGCCGCCCGGCTGCAGACCATGGCCGAGGCGGGCGCGACGATCCTCAGCGCGGCGACGGCGGCGGCGCTTCCGGCCGACCTCGTCGTCCCGCTGGACCCGCGCCCGGTGAAGGGCCGGGTCGGCGACGTGTTCGCGTTTCGGGTACTCCCCGCCTGGCCCATCCCGCCTGCCGGCGTGGCCTCGGCCACGGATCCGGCCTCGGCTTCCGTGCCGGCGCCCGTGTCGGTGCCCGCGCCGGTGTCGGTGCCGATGTCAGTACCCATGCAGGCGCCCGCGATCGGGGCGCGACGGGACGCGACCGGGCCCGGCATGTCCCGGGCCGCCACCGGCAAGGCTCCGCGCCGGCGTCGGAGGCTCCTGCGGCCCGCGGCCTGAGGGGAGGCCTCGTTCGACACCCGCCCGGTCCCGCTTGGTACCCGTTCGATCCCATTGGTCCTGTTTGGGGTTGCCCCCCCTGACCAGGGCCGTCGAGTGGCCGGGGTCAGGCTCCGAGAGAGGATGATGCCGACCGAGGTGCCGACCGAGACGAGCCGCCGGTGGCCCGGCCCGGCCTCGGCCCGACCGCCGGGCCCCCGCCGGACAGGACGGCCGGACAGGACCAGGAGGAACACGATGACGCTGTCGGAGCGGTCGGTGCCGAAGGCAGGCCGTGGCGTGGCTGTCGTGACCGGTGGGAGCAGAGGGATCGGGGCCGCATCCGCCCGCCTGCTCGCAAGATCCGGGTGGACGGTCTGCCTCACCTACCGCAAGGAGAAGGACGCCGCCGCGGAGGTCGTCCGGGCGTGTGACGCCGCCACGCGCGAGTTCCACGCCGAGCACGGCCTGCCAGGGACTCCGACCGGAGCGATCGCCGTCGCCGCGGACGTCGAGGAGCCGGCGAGCATCCCCGAGGTGTTCACCGCCGCGGACAGCCTCGGCCAGCTCACCGTCCTGGTGAACAACGCCGGGGTCACCGACCGCTCCGCCCGGGTGGACGAGATGACGGTCGACCGGTTGACCCGCATGTTCACCATCAACACGATCTCGGTGATCGTGTGCGCCGGCGAGGCCGTGCGCCGGATGTCGACCCGGTACGGCGGGCCGGGCGGGTCGATCGTCAACATCTCCTCGGCGGCGTCCCGGCTCGGCAGCCCCGGGATGTACGTCGACTACGCGGCAAGCAAGGGCGCGATCGACACGTTCACGATCGGTCTGGCCCGGGAGGTCGCGGGCGAGAAGGTGCGGGTGAACGCGGTCCGACCGGGGATCATTCTCACCGACATCCACGCGACCAGTGGGGATGCCGACCGGCCGGCGCAGGCGGCGAGCACCATCCCGGCCGGCCGGCCCGGCACCGCCGACGAGGTCGCCGATGCCGTCGCATGGCTGTGCTCGGACGGCGCCTCCTACACCACCGGCGCGATCGTGGACGTCTCCGGCGGACGCTGAGCCGCCTGCCGGAGAGCACGTCCGGTCTCAGGGCGGGAACCGGTGGCGGGCCGACTCAGCCCACCAGCCCACCGGCACCAGCCCCCGTCAACGCCCGGAGGGCGGCCGGAACATCACGAGCGCGGTCGGGTTACGCCGGGCGTAGCGCATCGCGGCACGTTCGCACGAGCCGCTGACCCACTCCAGGGTCCACTCGACGTTGACGAGGCTGACGACGTCCGCGACCCGCTGCTGGAACTCGTCGTCGACCTCCTGCTCGGCGTTGCGGGAGGCGTACGCGACGCCTTCCATCCCGAACGCCCCGTACATGCCCGTGGACCAGCGGGCCCACCGCGACCACCGGTCACGCACGGCCACGACGACCAGCCGGGACCCCATCCGTGCCGCGAGCTCCGCCGCCAGCAGGACATCGGCGAGATCTCCGGCGTCTCCGGCGCGAAGGCCCACGATCACATGACTGCCCGACGTCGTCCGCGTGGCGAGTCGACGTCCTTCCGCCTGCTCCACGGCTCCTCCTCCACCGACGCCTACTCGGCCGCCAACTCGACCAAGAATGATGGCCAGATTGTGAGGTGTGACGTCACAAAGGGGAAGTGGCAAACAGGATCCTTTTTCCTCCGACCGCCCCCTGGGGTGCGCGACACCGCTGTTCGGCGTAGCCGACTGGCCGCTTGGTCCACCCGCACCATGAGGCCGTTTCCGTCCCGGGATTCTGCCCCGTACCGGCAGCCTGTACTCGGATCGGTCGCGGGTGGTACACGGATCGGTCGCGTGTGGGCGGCGCGGACGCCGAGAATCGGTGGCTCCACGGAGTGGCCCAGCCACCCGACGAAGTGCCGCTTACGCTGCGGACCAGCTCAGAACGCCGGAAGCGAGGAACTGACATGTCAGTGCTGGACAGATTCCGTCTTGACGGCAAGGTCGCCGTGCTCACCGGTGCTTCCTCGGGCCTCGGGGTCGGATTCGCCCGAGGCCTCGCCGAGGCCGGTGCCGACCTCGCCCTCGGCGCGCGTCGCACGGACCGGCTGGCAGCCACCGCGGCGCTGGTGGAGAAGGAGGGTCGCCGGGCCGTCTGCGTCGGTACGGACGTCGCCGACCCCGACGCCTGTCAACGGCTCGTGGACGAGGCCATGACCACCTTTGGGCGGGTTGACATCCTGGTCAACAACGCCGGTCTGGGATGGGCGGCCCCGGCGACGCGGGAGACTCCGGAGCAGTTCCGTTCCGTCATCGACGTCAACCTCAACGGCTGCTACTGGATGGCTCAGGCCGCCGGCCGGGTCATGCAGCCCGGCAGCAGCATCGTGAACATCTCCAGCGTCCTCGGCCTCAAGAGCGGCGGGCTCCCCCAGGCCGCCTACTCGGCCAGCAAGGCCGGCCTGATCGGCCTGACCCGCGACCTGGCCCAGCAGTGGACCGCGCGGCGCGGGATCCGGGTCAACGCCCTGGCGCCAGGTTTCTTCAAGACGGAGATGACCGACCAGTACCGGCCCGGCTATGTGGAGGAGCGGGAGTCGCGCATCCTCGCGGGGCGGTTCGGCGAGGTCGAGGAGCTGACCGCCGCGCTGGTCTTCCTCGCCTCCGACGCCGGCAGCTACGTCACCGGCCAGACGCTCGTCGTGGACGGCGGAATCACCGTCATCTGACCAGGCTGCCAGATCTTCGAGCCGCGCCGCCGTCTCGAGCCAGGCAGCCGGCCCACCCGAGCAGGTCAGGTCTGCAGCGGCGCCAGCTCGCGGACGAAGCCGTCGAGAAACTCCGGCCAGCCGGTCGGCCCGATCGCCGGGTAGATGACGAACTTGCTCACCCCGGCCGCCACATACCTTGCGATGAGATCCCGCGCCGCGGCCCAGCCCAGCGGCACGAGCTCGGCCGGGTCGCTGTCGGGCCGCCGAGCCCGCAGTGCCTCCATGGTCGACGCCGACAGCTCACCGAACGTGACGCGCAGGCTGAGCCCGAAGTGCTCGGGGTCGATCTCCCGGCCCGCCGCCGCGGCCGCGGCGTTGATCGCCGCGATTCCGGCGGCGGCCTCCGCCGGATCGACCAGGCTGGCCAGCCATCCGTCGCCGAGGCGGCCGATGCGACGCAGTGCCGCCGGCGCCGCACCGCCGAGCCAGATGTCGAGTGGGCGGGGCGGACGCTCACCGATACCGAGTTCGCTGACATCGAAGAACTCACCGTGGAAGGTCACGGACTCCTCGACCAGCAGCCGCCGCACCAGCAGCAGCGCCTCGTCGAACACCGCCCCCCGCCGCCCGGCCGGCACCGGGAACGCGGACCTGTCCGCGGCGCGGGCCGGGCCGAGCCCCAGCACGGGCAGAACCCGCCGCGGAGCCAGCGCTGCCATCGTCGCGAGCTGCTTGGCGAGCAGCACGGGATTGCGCCCGGGAAGCACCGCGACGCTGGTTCCCACCTTGAGAGCGCTGGTGCGTCCCAGCGCGTAGGCCATGCCCGCGAGCGGGTCGACAGCCACGGTGGAGAGCTGCTCGGACAGCCAGAGCGAGTCCAGGCCGAGCTTCTCCATCGCATCGACTCGCTCGGTGAACTCCCCGCCGGACACCGAGGCAAAGCCGATCCCGATACGGATCTTCATACAAGCACCTTATGGCGGACGCCGCACACAGGACGGCCAGCCGGCCCACGGGCGGCGACGGCGAGCGGTCGGGCGAGCGAGGCAGGCGGACAGGCAGGCGCGGCAGGCAGGCGGGGCAGGACGGACGGGCCGGACAGGACGGACGGGTGGCCGACCACTCCCCGCGAGGACTGGCCCCGCTTGGGCAAATCGGGGCATTGACCCCACCGAGGCGGCCCGGGACCGTTCCATGAATGGGCGACGTCGGCAAGCCAGAACGCATCGTCGAGGACGAACCGATCGGATTTCCAGACGAGGAGCCGCTGACAGCTCCCGTGCACGTCCCGGCCCGGCCCGAACCCGCCGAACCAGCTCAACCAGCTCAACCAGCCGAACCCGCGGTCGAGCCGGCCCCCGCGTGAGCCTGCTCGGGTGGCGCCAGTGGGCCGTGGACGGCGACGGCCTGCTGCGCCCCGCCTGGACCCCGTGGTCACCGTTCCCCACGGGCCTGCTGCTGTGGCGCCCCGACGGCCTGACCGAGGCGTGCTGCCTGCGCACCGAGACGGGCCGGCAGGCTCCGCACGAGCGGACACCGGCCGATGACTGCGTGTGCGGCCTCTACGCCTGGCGCAGCTCCGCACTGCTCGCGGCGGCCCGCCGGCCACGGTGGACGAGGTACCCCTGCGTGGTCGGCGTGGCCCGGCTGGGCGGTCGCGTGATCATCGCGGAACGCGGTTACCGCGCCGAGCGCGGGTACCCCGTCGCGGTCTTCGACCCGCGCGGCCGGGTTTCTCCGCGTTACCCGGTCGCGCGCTATCGCAGGTGGTCGGCACTCGTCGCCGAATGGGACGACCAGGGCGACCAGCCGCCCCCGCACAGGACCCACAGTAAGCATTAGGGTCTAATCCACGTACATCGGATGGATCCGGGCGCATAGCGCCTCAGGTGTAGACATGCCGTTTCAGCCGCAGATCGGCCCGCGATCGGCTACGTCCGTCCGTGCTGAGGGGGGAACGGTGTGGCAACCTGCGCGGATCCGGCGTCCCAGGCCGTCCGGCCGGCCGCTCCTCCGGCCGGCCCCGCCGGGACGGATGGAACGGGCGGGACGGGCGAGGCCGGCAGCCGTCTGACATCCGCGGCCGGTCCAAGCCGGGCCCTGCGCCGAGTTCCCAGATCGCTCGCCGTTCTCGCCGGGTATCTCGCGCTCGCGGTCCTGATCTTCCGGGCGGCGTGGGCGGAGCCCGGCGGCGTGCTCTACGGCGAGAGCGACTCGGTGCTTTTCGCGTGGTATCTCGGCTGGATCCCGCACGCACTCACGTCCGGCCTGGACCCGTTCGTCACGTCCCATCTGAATGCTCCCACCGGCACCAACATCCTCTGGAGCACGCCCATCCCGCTCCTCGGGCTGCTCGTCGCGCCGGTGACCGCGCTGTTCGGCCCGGTCGTCTCCCTCAACCTCCTGCTGACACTGGCACCGGCGCTGTCGGCGTTCGCGCTGTTCCGGGTGCTGCTGCGCTGGATGTCCGCGCCGGCCGCCGCGCTGGCCGGCCTGCTCTACGGGTTCGGGCCGTACATGATCGGCGAGTCCTACGGCCACCTGCACCTCACGTTCGCGGTCTTCCCACCGCTGCTGCTCGCGCTGCTCGACGACCTGGTGGTGCGGGGGCGCCCGCCGGCGCGCACGGGAGCCCTGCTCGGGCTCGCGGTCGTCGCCCAGGCTCTGATCTCCGAGGAGATCGTGGCGACGTCGGCCCTGGTCGGCGGGACGGGCCTGGTCATCGCGGCGCTCCTGCACCGCGACGTCGCACGGGCCCGCGCCGGGGCGCTCGCGCGCGGCCTCGCTGTCTGCGCGGCCGTCGCCGCGGCGCTGCTGCTGTGGCCGCTGGCCGTCCAGTTCCTGGGCCCGCTTCGGGTCCACGGCAACATCCAGCCACACAACGTCGCCGTGTCGGACCTGCTGACCTTCGTCACGCCGACCCCGCCCAGCTTGTCGCACCCGACGTCGCGCTGCGGCACAGCGCGCGGTTCACCGGCAACGCGGTGGAGGTGACCGGCTACCTCGGCCTCCCGCTGGTTCTCGTTGCGGCTGCCGTGGCCATCCGGCTACGGCGCGATCCGCTTGTGGCCCTGTTCGCTCCGCTGGCGGTGGTGACGGCGGTGCTCTCCCTCGGCGGCCACCTGCACGTGGACGGCCGGATCACCGGCGTTCCACTGCCCTGGCTCGCCCTGGAGGACGCGCCGGTCATCAACAGCGCGCTTCCGTCCCGCTTCGCGCTCTATCTGATGATGTTCGTGGGAATCGTCGTCGCGGCCGGTCTGCACCGGGCGGCCACGGCCACACGCCCCGGCGCCCGGCAGCCAGGGTCCGTGCCGCACACCCAGCACACCCAGCACACCCAGCCTGCCCGGCACGCCCCGCACACACAGCGCACCCCGCGCCATCGCGCCCCCGGCGATGCACCGCCGGTCAGGAAGCCTCGTGCCGACGGGCCGGCCGACCGGGAACGATCGGCGCAGCCCTCGCCAGCCGCACCGGCCGCACCGGGCTCGTCATGGCCGTCCTGGCGGCCGTGGCCGTCGTGGTGCCGCTACTGCCACGCGCCCACATCACGACGGCCGCGGTCACGCCCGCCTTCTTCACCGGCGCCGCGGTGGAGGCCGTTCCCGAAGGCGCGACGGCGCTCGTGCTGCCCTACCCCTATCCGTCCCGGACCGAGGCCATGCTGTGGCAGGCCGAGGCGCACTACCGCTTCCGCCTGCCCGGCTGCTACTGCACCATCCCGGGCCCGGACGGCCGCGCCGTGTTCAACGCGTGGACGGACCCCTTGAACAGCGCCCTGGTGGCCATCGAGCAGGGCCGGGCGGACGCCGACGCCGCGCTCGCTGATCCCGCCGTGCGCGGCACGTTCGCCCAACTCGCGCCGGCGGCGGTCATCCTGGGGCCGACGCCGCGGCGCGCCGAGCTGTCCAGGCTGATGACCGGCATCGTGGGCACACCGCCGAAGCAGGTCGACGGTGTGGAGTTGTGGCTCCTGCGCGGCTGATCCGTCGGAGGACCGACGGAGATTGCGCCCTTTCCATCGTCGGCTCGAACCCGCGGTGGCCTGACCGCGCACCGTGAGATGGAAAAGCTGATTGTCGGCGATCCGTCCTCGGTGTCCCGTTGCCAACAGTCGCCTGAGATGCTGGCCACGGTGATGTGTGGGGCCGAGGGGGTCAGGTGGCAGTCGGTCCGGAACGTGCACGGTTCGTCGCGGGACGCTACCGGCTTGTCGCACGGCTCGGAGCAGGCGCGATGGGGACGGTCTGGCGTGCCTTCGACGAGGTCCTGGAGACCGAGGTCGCGCTCAAGGAGATGGAGTTCGCCGGCGGTGTGCCGAGCGACGAGCGGGCCGAACGGGTGGAACGCGCGATGCGCGAAGCCCGGCACGCCGCCAAGCTGCGCGGCCACCCGCATGTGGTGACCATCCTGGATGTCGTCCTGGAGAACGGCCTGCCGTGGATCGTCATGGAGCTGGTGCCGTCGCGGTCGCTGTTCGAGATGGTGCGTGACTCCGGGCCGCTGCCGGTGCCGGCGGTCGCCCAGATCGGCGTCGCCGTCATCGACGCGCTGCTCGCCGCCCGCGACCGGGGGATCGTGCACCGCGACGTGAAGCCGTCGAACATCCTGATCGGCACGGACGGACGGGTGGTGCTCACCGACTTCGGTATCGCGACCGGCGACGGCGATCCGACGCTGACCGTGACCGGAGTGCTCGGCACGCCGCTGTACATGGCGCCGGAGCGACTGAACAACTCTCCGGCCACGTTCGAAGCCGACCTGTTCAGCCTGGGCGGAACACTGTATTTCGCCGTTGAGGGGCATCCCCCGTTCGAGCGGGAGAGCTTCGGCGCCATGTTGACCTCCGTACTGCTCCATCCGCCGACACCCATGCGACGCGCCGGTCCGCTGGCCGGCATCCTGACCGGCCTGTTGGAGAAGGAACCACAGCGGCGGCTCCCGGCCGGCGCGGCCCGGTCGATGCTCGGCGAGCTCGCCGACGCGAGGCCGGCCGTGGAGGCGACCGGCACGATCACGCTCGGCGCCCTGTCGGGCGGCGTCGGCTCCCGCACCGGGACAGCCGTCCTCGGCGGTGCTGGCCAGGCGACACCGACACCGCCGGCGCCGGACGAGCCTGGGCAGCCCGGTGGCGGCGGTCCCGTGGTCCGCGTGGACGGTCTCGGCTGGCGCACCCGAGCCGACGACACCCCGGCGTCGCGGCTCCAACCGCCCTTGCCGGATCCGGACGCGCCCACCACCCTCGCGCGCCCCGGCGCGGGCCCCGCCTCACGGCCTACCGCCCCTGCCGACAGCTCCGTTCCACGGCCCACCGGCCGCCCCAGCCCCGCCAGCAGCCCCAGCAGGGACGGCAGACCCGGCACGGACGGCAGACCCAGCCCGGCCGATGGAGCGCCACCGCCGCCGGCCGAAGTGACCGTCGTCGAACAGGACGGCGCGTTGCTGATCGCCTGGACGGCCTCGCCCGGCGCCGAGAGCTATCGGGTGGTGCGCGTGGTCGCCGCCCCCGAGGCCGACGGCGGCCGCCGGGAGCGCAGCCTCGGGATCACCTCCGCCACGGAGCTGTTCGACGCGGGCGTCCCCAAGGGCGTCCAGGTCTGGCACGAGGTGGTCGCGGTCGGCCCGCGCAGCGCGGGCGCGGCCAGGTCCGCGGCGGCCCGTAGCCCGGTGCGGACCGTGCTTCCCCCGGTCACCGCCCTGCGCGCCGACATGACCGACGACGCGGTGGCCCTCTCGTGGCGTCTGATGCCCGGCCACGACGAGGTGATCATCGAACGGACCCACGACGAGACGTCGTCCGTTCGGGGGGCGATGCGCCGTTATCGCGGTTTCAAGGGCAGCTTCGTGGACAGCGACGTGCAGGCCGGCGCCGTCTACCGGTACCGCGTCTGGGTCGCCGCCGGCGAGGAGTCGGACGGGCTGCGGCCCGAGACCTTCACCGAGGTCGCCGCCAGGGTCATCGCCCGGCCGCGCGCGGTCGTGGACCTGGAGGCCCGCGACACCCTCGGCGGAACGGTGCTGCGCTGGACGACGGTTCCCGGCTGCGTCGTCCGGGTGTACGCCACGCAGGCGCCGCAGCAGGCCGGCCTGGTGGGTACCGGCCCGTTCGGTCCGGCGGACCGTGAGGTCGGCCTGGACTCCCTGAAGGGCCGTGCCAGGGAGGTCGGTGAAAGCCGGCGGGGGCGCCTGGTCGATCGCGAGGGCAGTGGCACCGTCGTCTACACCCCGGTGAGCATCGTGGAGAACCGGGCAGTGATCGGCACCGCGGTCACCCACACCTGCGCCTGACCGCAGCCGGCGGCTACCCGCAGTTGGCGGCCGGCGGCGGCCCTGTTCCGGCCCGCGGTGGAGCTGCTCCGGCCGGCGGCGGAGCTGCTCCGGCCGGCGGTGGAGCTGCTCCGGCCGGGTGGTGCGAGCATTGCCGCCGTGACCATTCCGACCGATCCCTCCTACGGCTACACCGAGATGGACTCGGACGACGCCAGGGCCGCGAGCCGGCACTACTGGGACAACGAGGCCCCCGCCTACTACGCCGAGCACGGCGAGTTCCTCGGCGACGTCGACTTCTGCTGGTGCCCGGAGGGACTTCGCGAGTCCGACGTACGGCTGCTGGGCGACGTCTCCGGGCGGGTCGTGCTGGAGATCGGCTGCGGCGCGGCCCAGTGCGCGCGGTGGCTGGCCACCCAGGGCGCGAAGGTGATCGCCACCGACCTCTCAGCCGGCCAGCTGGCCCAGGCGCGCCGGCTGAACGAAGACACCGGAGTGCCGGTTCCGCTCGTCCAGGCGGATGCGATCACTCTCCCGGTCCGCTCGGAGAGCATCGACATCGCCTGTTCGGCGTTCGGTGCCGTCCCGTTCGTCGCCGACAGCCTCGCCCTGATGCGGGAGGCCGCCCGGGTGTTGCGGCCGGGAGGCCGGTGGATCTTCTCCACCACCCACCCCTTCGTGTGGTGTCTGCCGGATGCCCCCGACGCCAACGGGCTAGTCGTCTTCCACAGTTACTTCGATCGTCGCGCGTATACGGAGCATTCCGCCGCAGGTGAACCGCTCTATATAGAGGCACACCGGACGATGGGCGACCGGATCCGGGAGATCGTTGCCGCTGGCCTGGTACTAGTCGACGTCATCGAGCCGGAATGGCCTGAGGGGCACGACCAGGTCTGGGGCCAGTGGGGCCCCCTTCGAGGGCAGTTCGTTCCCTCCACATCGATCTTCGTCACGGCCAAGCCGCACTGACGGCGACCGACCTTCGGGCTATCCGTGGCGTCGCTCACCGCGACTGGAACGGGCCGATCCGCGAGATCCGGCCTACGGTGGGGTTCAGGTCGACGCGACGCCCCAATGCACGGGCGCCGGGAGGTGATCGCCATGCGTGATACGCCAAAAAGCCAGTCGGCCCAGTACTTGCGGGCCTCGATGTACGAGGTGCTCGGGATCGCACCAACGGCTTCGGACGAGGAAGTCCACGCTGCCTATCGCCGCGTGGTGAAACGCGCTCATCCGGATGCCGGCGGATCCCAACGTGCATTCCTTCGGGTAAACGCGGCATACCGGGTGCTTTCCGATCCCGGCATGCGGCGTGCCCATGATCTGTGGCTCGCCCACCTGCTCGACGCCTATGACGAGCCGGGCCGTTCCGGTGGCAACCGTTCGCCGCAGGGACGGGGCACGCCCGGCGGACGGACCGGCTCCGGCGGTCGGGCGGGCTCGGCAGCACCGGATCCGTCCGGGCGCTCGGGCCGGCCGGATGCCACGGCCCCGGGCCAGGCCCAGGCCGGCGGATCGGGCGCACCGGCGCCGGGTGCGGGTTCGCCCGACGCCTGGGCCGGAGCCACAGGTGCCGCAGGGGCAGGCTCCGGGCTGTTCGGGACGAGCTCAGGGCCACTCAGGGCCGACTCAGGGCCCTTCGGCGGCGCCGACGGCTCCCTGGGCGGCCAGGAGAACCTGGACGAGCCCGGGCACCGGAGCGCCACCAGCGGGCGGCGACGCTCGCGCCGACGCGCGCAGTCGGCGGACAGCACGGTCTGGCAGTCGGACCAGCCCGACATCTGGGCCGCCTGGTCGGACGACGACGCGACGGCCTGGAGCCCGAGCCGGCGGGCACGGCACCGGTACCTGATCTCGATGGCACTGTGCCTGACCCTGTTCGTGCTGGCCGGCGCGGTTGTCCGGCTCTACTCCATTCCGGTGGCGCTGGGCATGACCGCGGCCGCGATGATCATTCCGCCGTTGGCGGTCTTCGCGGTCAACACGTCTCGACGTCGCTGATCCCTGACGTCGCTGACCCTTACGTCGCTGGTCCCGACATCGCACGGCCCCGGAGCCGGTGAGGTGCCCACCTCGCCGGCTCCGGGGCATGTTCCGCGCCAGCATGACCGGGTGTCACGTCGCCGAGCGCCCGAGTGGCCCAAAGCATGACAGAACACCACGAACCGGAAAGCTCAACTTTCTCGAGCCCACCTCAGCACCCGGTGGCACCGGCCTTCGATTAGCCCCACCACGTTCCCATGAAGTCAACACAAAACGGTCTCACCCCACTGTTGACACAACACCCAAGCCTGGGTGAAGCGGCGCTAATCGACACGGTTATGGTTGGCGCCGCACTCGCTGTTGGGGGCCGACCGTGTATCTCGCGCTTCGCACCGCCGGACGCGCCGCGTCCGCAGGACGCCGGCTACCCGGGCTCGCGGTATGCGCACCGTTCGCGCTGGCTGCTCTGCTCGGGCTGACCGCAGCTTGCTCCAACGACGCCGCCGCGTCCACCTTCACCCCCGCCCCGCATGCCACCAGAGTGCCGCCGACGGTGTCCGCGGACCCGCTCCCGCCGCTGAGCAGCTTCATCACCCAGGCCGACGGAAGCCGGGTCTCGACGGTCAGCGCCGACTACCTCTTCGACGCCGACAGCGACGTCCTGCGCCCCGAGGCGGCCACGGCGCTCGCCGGCATCGTGCCCCAGATCCGCGAGCACGACGGGAAGGTCCAGGTCGTCGGCTACAGCGACGGCCTCGGCTCCACAGAGCACAACCTGGAGCTCTCCCGGGAGCGCGCGGTCGCCGTCCAGACCTACCTCACGAGTCAGGACATCCCCGCGGCCATGCTCGAGGTCGTCGCCAAGGGCGAGGCGGGCGCCGCCGACAACGTTGCCGACGCCAGCCGGCGCCGGGTCGAGATCGTGCTGAGGTGACCGGGATGACCCGCCTGCGCTTCTCCCGGCTGCGGGGCTCGTCCCGGCTGCGGGGCTCGTCCCGGCTGCGGGCGACCAGCCTGCTCGCCGCGGTGCTGCTCGTCGCGCCCGCGCTGGCCGGCTGCCAGACGATGGACACGATGCTCGGCAAGAAGGCCGACGGCCCCATCGACTGCACCAGCTACCAGGACGACCCGCCCAAGAGCGACGCCCCGCTGCTGCTGATCTATCTGGATATCTCGGACAACTCGACGGAGAGCGCGTCCCGGATCTCCGAGAACCTGCGCCCCTACTTCGAGGGGGCGCTGCGGGAGGGCCAGTACATCCGCCTCCTCGCCAGCGGCGGCGGAAACGCGGGCCTGACCAGCTCGGACTGCCTCGACGGCGGAGCACTGTTCAAGATCGACCGAAACAACGACACCCGGGAGGAGAAGGACCGCAACGCCGCGGTGGACGCCCTCACCGAGGAGGTCGACCACATCGTCCAGAGCGAACAGGTCAGCCCCACCGGCAGCGTCACCAAGCTGCTGTCCGGGACGAACGACGAGATCGCCACGCTGCGCGCCGCACCGGGCGCCCGGATCGGCGCGGTGACCGTCGTGGTCTGGACCGACCTGCTGGGCTCCGGCGAGGCCTCCGACTGCCTCAACGTCGACGGCAAGAAGGCGTCGGTGCAGATCGCGGAGGCGATGGTGCGGCGCTGTTTCTCCCCCGAGGCCCAGCAGCTGACCCCCATCACCGATGGCAAGGTCCGCTTCATCGGGGTGAACGCCGGCCCCGCGACCAAACCACAACAGGACATCGCCCGCTATCTCAAGGGTGAGCTGTGCCGACGGATCAGCAGTGACTGCGGCTGACACCGGGCCGGCCACCGGCCCCGCCGCGCGGACGGGCGCAGCCGTGCCGGGCGGAGTCGCCTTCTCCACAGGGATCGCCTCCACAGGGATCGCCTCCACAGGGCCGCTTCCGGCCGGCGCCGCGTTCGTCGCCGGAACCACCACCGGACCGCTCCCGGCCGGCGCCGCGTTCACCGCCGGTATCAGGTCCTCCCGCGCCGCCGCCCCTGGAACCGGAACCACGGCCGGAAATGCAGCAAACGCAGCAAACGCAGGAAACACGTCCACCGTCGCTCCCACAGCCGGAACAGCCACCACCGCGAGGAGGCGACCGATGGGCGTCCTGTTCGAGCCCGAGGAACAGCACTTCAGCCCGGCCCTGATGCGGTCGACCGTGGTCATCCTGACCTGCGTCGTCCTGCTCGCGGTCCTGGAGGTCTGGGTCTGGGTGACGCTGTCGTCGCCGTTCGCCCGGGTCTCCGTGACCGGCTCGATGATTGTCACCGCGGTGAGCTTCTTCATCGCCGGCAACACCTTCCGCCTGCGCGACATCCGCCGCCGGGTCGGCAACCGGGCCCGCGCCGGGCGGATCGCGCCCATTGACGCGCTCTCCACCCTGCCGCCCCGGGAGACCATCGCCCGCCGCTTCATGCTCGGCGCCATCGGCGCCGTCGTCGGGGTGGGCACGCTGGTACTGACGATGATTTTCGCCGGCGACGAGACGGAGGGCGCCCGAGAGGCCATGGTCGCCTCCGTCCTCGGCATCGTCTGCGCCATGCTCTGCTTCGTGGGAGGGACCTTTGCCCGCCCCATCGACTGAGTCTTTTTCGTTGTCGGCTCGGACTTGCCGCGCGCCTGACCGTGGACCGTGAGACGAAAAAGGCTCACCGAGCCTTCTCCGTCTGATTTCTGATTTCTTTTCTGATTTCTGCGGCCGACCGGATCTGGGAGGCCGTCCAGCCCACCGAGGCCGTCCGCACGAAGACACGGAAAGAGAGACCCTCAGGTGCTGCGCAGGGGAAATCGGCCAGGACGTCTCGCCAAGAAGCTCATCCGGCAGGTGGGGGACGCCGATATCGCGCTGGCGGGGGCCGAGACGCGACCGAAGGTCCTCAAGAGCCTGGAAGAGGCCGAGGTCCAGGAGGTCCGAGCGGCCGTCCGCGCGGACGCGAGAACCCTTGAGGAACTGATCGCCGAGCTCCGGATGGAGATCGACTCGCGGGCGGAACGCCGTGAGCGGCGAACCGAGCTGATCAGGAACCGGGTCGAGCAGGGCCGGCTCTGGCGCACCGTCGGCATCCAGGAGCGCATTCCCCTGATGCCGTTCGCCCCGCTGATCCGGACCCTGGTCCTCACCGTGCTCGCCTCCCTCGACTTCTTCGTCTTCGCCGAGGCCTACGGCGTGCTCACCGACGCCGCGGACTACGGCGTCAGCTGGTTCCTGGGCGGCATCCTGGGAATCGCGGTCTTCATCGCCGGCATGGTGCTCGCCCACGCGATCAAGGGCGCGATCCTGGCCCGTGCCCAGGTCCAGTTGCTCAAGGCCGCGGACGCCGGCACCGTGAAGGTGGATGCCGAGACCCGCGAGCAGCTCGTCACCACCCAGTCCTCAGCACTGGCACTCGCCCTGACCTCGATCGTCTTCCTGCTGCTGTCGATCGCGGGAATCATGGTCCGCATCCAGGGCGCGGCGACCGACGGCAGCGACGGGCCCGCGATCCTGTTCACCGCGCTGATCCCCTTCGTGGCGGTCGTCGTCGAGCTGTCCCTGCACGACCCGACAGAGCGGGACGAGCCGATGCCCAACTTCGTCGACCGGCGGCTGGAGCGGCGCCTCGCGAAGGCGGAGCGACGGCTGCGGATCGTCGCGGCACAGGTCGAGGCGAAGGTGGCGAAAATCGAGAAGCTGTACCGGGTCGAGGAGGCGATCCTCGACGTCGAGCAGCGGGACATGGGGCTTCGGCACACCACGGACCTCGTGCTCGGCGGTGGGCACCAGATTCCCGCCGTGGCCACGAACGGCCGCTCCACCGAGGCCGACCGGGAACACCTGGAGAAGACCCTGAAGATGGCGCGCCGCGCCTGATTCCGGCGGATCGGCGGACTCCGGCCCTTTCGCCACGGCCGGCACGACGGACCACGACGGACCACTGTGGGCCGCGGCGAACCACGGGAAGCTCTATGGCCGGCGCCACCGGCCGCAACCCCCGAACGCGCCTGCCGGTCAGTGCCCCGAACCGGCTCGGCGCCAGCCGCGACATGATGGACTTGGCTACGTGGACCAGATCTTCTCCGTTGACGAGGCCCGTGCCCTGATGCCCGAAATCCACGAACGCGCCGCCGAATTCGTGGCGCGTCGGGCTGATCTCACGGAGCTCAGCGCGGCCCTCTCCGAAGGCGCGTCGTCGCCGAAGGGTGGCCTCGCCGAGATGAAGGCCCTGCAGGCCTGGCTGTCCGAAGCGCTGGCCTGGTTTCCAGCCCACGGCATCCAGGTCAAGGGGGCCGCTCCGCTCCTGATCGACTTCCCATCTGTCCTCGACGGCGAGAGCGTGCTCCTCTGCTGGATCGAGGGCGAGCCCGAGCTCGCCTGGTACCACCGGGCCGACCTCGGTTTCGCCGCCCGGCGCCGCCTCCCGGACTAGGGCCCGCCTGGCGACCCACCGAGGATCTCGCGCCGCGACACAACGCCATCACTTCACTTCTACCAATAGCGACAAACCGGGCGGGGCAATCCGCAAGAAGTGAGGATTTCGGTTGTTGCAGCAGCCAAAATCCTCACTTCTTGCTCAGCAGCAGCGGTAGCGACGGCGGCCCGAAGTTCGGGATTCTGCGACGAGCCGCCGGAACAACCAAAATCCTCAACTCGTACTCATCAGCAACGACAGTCCCGGCGACGGTTCGGAGCCCCCGGTGGCTCCGGGGGCTCCGGAAGGCTCCGGAAGGCTCCGGAGGGCGAGTAAGCACCTGGGTCGGCGGGGCCTTCACGTTCCACGATCCGGCCGGCGGAGCAGAATGGCCGGCGTGCTCACCGAGGAAGACATCGACGACATCACCATCCGTGCCGCGGGTGACGGCCGGCACGAGCAGGCGGCGGCCGAGTTCGAGGACCTCGCCGGCCAGCCCGCGCTTCATGGCGAGATCAGCGCCACGACGCTGCTGGTCCACGCCGGCGGCCAGTACGGTCTCGCCCGCCGGTGGGACGAGGCCGTGCGCTGCTACCGGGGCGCCCTGGCCGCTTCACACGACAGCGGGCGGGAGGAGTTCGACCCGAGGGTCTGGCTACACGACGCGCTCCTGCGCTGGAACACCGACACCGATGACGCCGCCGCCGACGCCGCCGAGCGGCTCGAGCGCGGCACCGAGGCCGCAGCCCTGCTGGCCGAGATCAAGGCGAGTCGGCCCAGGGACCCGGACGTCTACGCGGCGGTAGCCGAGACCCTGGCGGAGCACGGTCAGCTCGTCGAGGCGCACACCTGGTACACGATGGGCTTCCAGCGGTGCCAGCGCGCGGACGTCCCGGAGTACCTGCTTCAGTTGCTGCTCGTCGGGCGCCGCACGATGCGCCGCAAGCTCGACTACCCTCTCGACGAGCTCGACCTGATCGCCGACGCCTACGTCGACCACCAGGAATCGGCGGACGAGTACTCCGTCAGGTAGCCGCGCCTTTCGCGCGAAGAGTCGAGGATTTTCGTGAGCAGGGTGGCCCGGTAGGGCGAGCCGAAGAGCCGAGGATTTTGGTCGTTCTGGCAGCCCGTCGCAGAATCCCAAGCCTCGGGTCTCCGCTGCCGCAGCCGCTTCCTGGCAAGAAGTGAGGGTTAGGGTTGCTTCAGCAACCGAAATCCTCACTTCCTTGCGAATTGTCAAACGACTCTGCGTCCTGTTTACACCTGTTGGCGCGGATTGCTGGCGCTGCGCGGCGGTGCGGGGTCCGTTTCTCGTGATTGCCCGGTGCTCCCCTTCAGGACCCGGGACCAGCGCCGGAGCCAACTCCAAGGTCAGACCGTCAGGGGTCAGGCGTCAGGGGCCAGCACCGGGCGGATCGCGTCGAGGACCGCCACGTCCTCGATGGTGGACGGAACCGCCGGCGAGCGGCCGTCCGCCAGCTCACGCATGGTCCGGCGCAGGATCTTGCCGGACCGGGTCTTGGGCAGCGCGGCGACGACGTCCACCCGCCGCAGTGAGGCGACCGGACCGATCTCGGCGCGGACCAGCGCCACGAGCTCGGCCTCCAGCGCCGCCGAGGAGGTCTGCACGCCGCTCTTCATGACCACCAGCCCGCGCGGCACCTGCCCCTTGAAGGTGTCCGCCACGCCGACGACCGCGCATTCGGCCACCGCCGGATGCGAGGCGAGCACCGCCTCCATCGAACCGGCGGAGAGCCGATGGCCGGCCACGTTGATCACGTCGTCGGTGCGCCCGAGGACGTACAGGTAGCCGTCGTCGTCCACGAAGCCGCCGTCGCCGGTCAGGTAGTAGCCGGCGAACGCCGAGAGATACGACGCGACGTAGCGGTCGTCGTCCTCCCACAGCGTGGGCAGGGTGCCGGGCGGCAGCGGCAGCCGCAGGCAGATGGCGCCCTCGACCCCGGCGGCGACCTCCTCACCCGCCGGGCCGAGCACCCGGACGTCGTACCCCGGCATCGGAACGGACGGGCTCCCGGCCTTGAGCGGCATCCGCTCCAGCCCGAACGGCGAGGAGCAGATGGCCCAGCCGGTCTCGGTCTGCCACCAGTTGTCGATCACCGGGAGCCCGAGCGCCGCCGTGGCCCAGTCGAACGTCGCCGGGTCCAGTCGCTCACCGGCGAGGAAGAGCGCCCGCAGCGAGGTGAGGTCGTACCTGCCGACCAGGGCGCCCGCCGGGTCCTCCTTCTTGATCGCGCGGATCGCGGTGGGCGCGGTGAACAGGATGTTCACCCCGTGCTCCGCGATCACCCGCCAGAAGGCCCCCGCGTCGGGGGTGCCCACCGGCTTCCCCTCGTACAGGACGGTCGCCGCGCCGGCGATCAGCGGCGCGTAGACCGTGTACGAGTGGCCGACCGCCCACCCGATGTCGGAGGCGGCCCACATCACGTCGCCCGGCCCGATGCCGTACACGTTGCGCATCGACCAGGCCATCGCGACCGCGTGGCCGCCGTTGTCCCGCACGATCCCCTTCGGACGCCCGGTCGTCCCGGACGTGTAGAGGATGTACAGCGGGTCCGTCGCCGCGACCGGGACCGCCGGGTGCGGCGGCGCCGAGGCGACGAGCGGCTCCCAGTCGTGGTCCCGCCCGGCGAGCAGCTCGCAGCGCTGCTGTTCACGTTGGACGATGACGCAGGCCGCCGGCTTGTGGGCGGCCAGGGCGATGGCCTCGTCCAGCATCGGCTTGTAGGGCACCAGCCGCGTCGGCTCGATGCCGCAGGACGCGCTGACGATCACCACCGGGCGGGCGTCGTCGATACGGGCCGCGAGCTCCGGGGCGGCGAAGCCGCCGAAGACCACAGAGTGGACCGCGCCGAGCCGGGCACAGGCCAGCATCGCCACGACCGCCTCGGGGATCATGGGCAGGTAGATGATGACCCGGTCACCGCGCCCGACCCCGAGCGACGCGAGCGCGCCGGCGGCCCGGGCCACCTCGTCGGTGAGCTGGGCGAAGGTGAGGCGGCGGGTGGTGCCCGCCACGGGCGAGTCGTAGACCAGCGCGGTGGCGTCCCCACGGCCGGCGTCGACGTGCCGGTCCAGGGCGTTCACGCTGGTGTTCAGCTCGGCATCGGGAAACCAGCGGTAGAAGGGCGGGTTGCCGGCGTCGAGGACCCGGACCGGCGGGCGGGTCCAGGTGACGGCCTCCGCCGCGGCGCCCCAGAAGCCCTCGGGGTCGGCCTGTGAGTCCTCGTACACGCGCCGGTATTCGCCCATGCCTGCCATCCTCTCGCCGCCGCGCCGTCTGTCCAGAGCACTTTGACGCTGGACAGACGGCGGCGTCGGCATGCCGCGGTCAGATGTGCCGCGGTCAGGCGTGCCGCGGTCAGATGTGCCGCGGTCAGGCGTGCCGCGGTCAGGCGTGGCCGGTCTGCGGGCCGAGGACCCGCGCGGTGATCCCCGCGACGAACCCGCGGCGCAGCAGGCGGGACGCGTTCGAGGTCAGGTAGTTGAGCCGACCGTCGATCACGTAGGGCTGGCCGCGGTCCAACGCCCGGAAGGCGCTGGTCACAACCTCCTCGGTGGTGCGCAGCCGACCGCCCGCGCTCATCGTCGACCCGAGGGCGTCGAAGAAGCTGGTGTCGGTCGGCCCGGGGCACAGCGCGAGCACCTGGATACCGCGGGACCGGTACTCGGCCCACAGCGCGATCGAGAAGGACAACACGAAGGCCTTCGACGCGCCGTAGACAGCCATGTAGGGGACCGCCTGGAAACCCGACGTCGACGAGACGTTGATCAGCGTCCCGCGTCCGCGTTCGACCATGGCGGGCAACAGCAGGTGGGTCAGCCGCTCGACCGCGACGGCGTTGAGCATGACCTCGCGGTGGTCTCGTTCGGCGGCCAGCTCGTCATACCGGCCACGTGTTCCGAAGCCGGCGTTGTTGATGAGCACATCGATTTCGTGGCCGTCGGCCAGCGCCCGTTCGACCAGGTCGTCCGGGCCGCGCTCCTCGGAGAGATCCGCCGGGATCACGGCGACGTCCACGCCGTGCAGGAGTTGAATTCTGTCCGCGACGGCCCGCAGGCGCGTCTGGTGCGGCGCGGTGAGGACGAGATCGGCCCCGCGCCCGGCCAACGCTTCGGCCAGGGCGGCGCCGATCCCCGAAGAAGCACCCGTCACCAGCGCGGTTCGGCCGCGGAAATCGGTCACGTCGCCAAGCTCCTCAGGTCGGTGACGGAGCGCCGGACAGCCCGCCGACGGCCGAACGGTCTCGACCGCCAAACAGCGACAAACAGTGACGAAACGGAAGGGATTGGACGGACTGGGGCGCTTCCGACGGAAGCCAAGGTACCGGAGCAGGGGGACGATGCAGCCGCCGCGGGCCGGGAAACAGTGCCGTGACCGGCAGGATCCCAGATAGGGGTAACACCTGCCGGCCACGGCACCGGGGCGGGCATCCAGCACCAGCCTCGATCACGTTCCGTCACCGACGTCGCCTCGTCGCGACGCCGGTGCGGCAACGCGTCCGGCATTCGCTGGGCCCTCGGGCTCAGCCGATGAACGCGCGCACTCCGGCGGCCACGGTGTCGTCGTCATGCAGCTCGGAATGGCCCAGGCAGCCGGCGGCGGTATTGGTCGCGCCGTTCAGCGCAACACTCGAATCGGGATTGATGGTGTCGTCGCACGACGACCACCAGGTGCCGTAGTTGACCGAACCCGGCGTCTCGTCGGTGGCGTTGAGCGCGTTCAGGAAAGAGGATCCGGGGACCATGTCCGAGCAGGCCGTGAACAGCCAGCTACACAGGGAGGCGGTGGTGGTGCCGTGATTCGGGCCACCGAGCGAAACCCAGTCGTCGACGACGGACGTCCCGCCCAGGTTCTTCAGGAAGTAGCGGGAGGACAGCGCGCCCATCGAGTGGGTGACCAGGTCGACCTTGGCCGCGCCGGTGGCGGACCGCACCGCGGCGACCTTACTGGCCAGCTGGTTCGCCGTGGTCACGTTCGACTGGGTCGAGGTGTAGGTGAAGATGGTCAGTTCGGACACGGAGTAGCCGTGGGCCTGGAAGTCGGCGACCATGTCGGTCCAGGTGGACGTCGAGCCGTTGAAACCGTAGACGAAAATTACCGGGTCGTGGGTCGCCGCGGACGCCGAGGTGCTGGTACCCAGCAATGCGGTGAACGCGACGGCGAGGGCACCAAGAATTCTGGCTGCTCTGAACACTGAGCCCTTTCCATCGTCGGCTCGGACCCCCGGCGTCACTGACCATGCACCGTGAGATGGAAAGGTCTCGCCGGGGCTCCTGTTGGAGGTCGGATCAGAGCTCGATTCTCACTGCCGGCCCGGGGCACAGCCGCCGGACCATTTCATGTTCACCGTCAATTGCACGCCCGGAAATCCGGATGTCGTTTCGTTACATCGCCGCGACCTTCTGCGTCGGCCGCATCACGATGTCGGTCACCTCGACCCGGCGCGGCAGCTCGACCACGGAATGCACCATCGCCGCCACGTCCTCGGGCTGCATGAGGGCGTCGGGATCCCAGTCCCGACCCTCCGTCTCGAAGATCCTCCGCTGCATCGCGGTGGCCGTCCGCCCTGGCAGGATCGTGCACACCCGTGGCCCCTTCGGCCCGAGCTCGGCACGCAGGCTGTCCGCGATCGCGCGCAGCGCGTGTTTCGTCGCCGCGTACTGACCGACCGTCGGCCCCGCCGCCAGCCCCTGGGTGGAGTTCACGAAGATGATGTCGCCCAGCGTCCGGGTGAGATCGGGCAGAAGCAGCTGCGTCAGCGCGTAGGGCGCCCGCAGGTTGACGGCGTACTGATCGTCGAGATCCGCGAGGCTCGCGATGCTCATCGGGCCGCTGTGGTAGACGCCGGCTGAATGAACGAGCACGGAGACGTCGCCCAGCATGTCCCGCGCGGTTTCGACCAGCCGCTCCCGACCGGCGGGGTCGGTGATCTCGGTGGCGAAGACGCGCACGTCGAGCTCGTGGCGAGCAGCCTCGGCGGCGAGGCGGGACAACGCGGCGTCGTCCCGCCCGGTCGCCAGGACCGCCGCCCCGGCGGCGGCGAGATCGAGCGCCACCGCATAGCCGATTCCGCTGGAAGCACCGGTCACCACCGCCGCCCGGTCCGCCAGACGGCGCGGGGACGGCGTGTCACCGATGGTCGGCGACCGCACCATGACAGGCAAACAACCCTTACGTTAGTGGAAGGTTCAGCGTGCTCAACCTTACGCCGAATCCGGCACAGTCCGGCCGATCGACCGCCCACGCCACGCAGGGACGACACCCCATCGGTGCCGGAGACATCCCGACAGCCTCCCCGGGGCATCAGGATCGGAGCAGGTCCGCGATCTTCCCGAGGCTCACGATCTCGCCGTCCTCGACCTTGTACAGGTAGACGGTGGGCACCTTGAGCTCGCCGGTCTCCTCGAACGAGACGTCCCGGGTGACGCCCTTCCAGCTGACGTCCGCGAAGGCACGGGCGACCGCCTGGCGGTCCCCGTCGGGGCCGACGGCCCGCAGCGCGCGTACCAGGGCCCTGGTGGCGTCGTACGCCTCACCCGAGTAGACCCCGGGCTGCGCCCCGCCGTTGGCCGTCTCGAAGGAGGCGACGAAGTCCGCCGCGTTCGCGTCCTCGTGGACGTCCGCACAGGCGCAGGAGAAGAACGTTCCCTCGGCGACGTCGGCGCCGGCCCGGGTGACGTACCGCTGGTCCCACGAACCGTCACCCGACATCACTGTGCCGGCGAAGCCCTTGTCCCGCAACGCTTCGGCGAGCCGGGCGAGGTCCGTGTAGTAGCCGGCATAGTAGACCACGTCCGGCGCCTCGGCGATGATCCGCTCGGCCCGGGTGGTGTAGTCCCTGGCCGGGTCGATCCCGTCGTGCGTGACATCGACCCCGTCGGATGTCAGCTCGGCCTCCAGCGCCGTGGACAGCCCGATGCCGTAGTCACCGCGGTCGTCGATCGAGTACACCTTCTTCGCCTCGAGGACCGTGGAGATGTAGTCCGCGGCCGCCCGCCCCTGCACGGTGTCCGGGGCGATCGCCCGGTAGAAGGTGGTGAAGCCCAGATCGGTCAGGGCCGGACCGGTCGCGGACGGGCTCACCGAGAGCAGGCCGGCCTCGCTGTAGAGCGGCTCGCTGACCTCGGCGGTGTCCGTCAGCAGCGGCCCGATCACCGCCACCACGCCGGAGTCCCGGACGAGGCCGCGCGCCGCACCCGGCGCCCGGTCGGGCGAGCCACCGTCATCGACCTCCACGAGCTTCAGCCGGAACGGGACGCTGGCATCGGCGTTCACCTCCGCGACCGCCGTCCGCACCCCGTAGAGGGCGTTGACGCCGAGCTTGCGGTCGTCGCCGGACAGCATGCCCTGAAAGCCGATGGTGATGGTCTTCCTGCCGTCGCCGGGCGAGTCCTCCCGACCGAGCCCACATGCCGCCACGGTCACCGCCGTCACGACGGCGAGCGCGATCGCGCCCATGGCCGGTCGCCTGATCATGTTCTGCGTCGCCTCCGGTTCGCGCCACACCACGAAGTCGCAAAACCCAGTCCTACGCGACGACAGGCCTGTGGACGAGACAACCCGGCCCGTTCAGGCGGTCACCGTGTCCCGTGTCCCGTGCTCCTGGCTCCTGGCTCCTGGCGTGTCCCGGGCTCCGGGCTCCTGGCCGGTCATCCGTCAGCCGTCACCGGGCCCCGGGCGAAATCCCGGGAAGCGGCAATGCGGGCTGCTGCCGAGCAAGATCCGAGGACCGTGGTTGCTGGAACGACCAGAATCCTCAGATCTTCGCGCTGTGGCTACGAGCTGCCGCTGCTACCGAGCAACACCGAGGCCGGGCCGCGGGCAGGGGCGTGGGCGGCGGGACGCTAGGCCTCATCCCGGGGCTCCCAGCCGGGCGGGCTGGTGCCCAGCGAGGCTGGCGCCATCGTCCAGCCCGGCGCCCGGCCGCCGACCGTTCCCGGGGGCGCGACGTAGGAGACCTCACCGAACTCGCTGCGGAGCCGCCGGCAGAAGCCCTCCGCATCGGCTCTGGTCTGGTCCGGCAACGCGAACGTGTCGCGGTGGCCCAGCTCCCGCAGCCACCGCCCCGCCTGGGCGAGCGACGTCCGGACCTGCCAGCTCCCGCCCTCCTCGCCGCGCCGGGCCAGGGCGGCCAGGACGCCGTAGGCGGCGAGATAACCGGCCGCGTGGTCGAGGACCTGGGCGGGCAGGAGCCGCGGGCCGTCGTCGCCACCAGCCCGGCCCTCCGCCATCGCGATGCCCGAAGCGGTCTGGACGAGGCTGTCGAAGCCACGCAGGCCGCTCCACGGGCCGGTACGGCCGTAGGCGCTGATCGTCGCGACCACGACTCCGGGCCGCAGGCGGGCCAACGCGTCCGGGCCGAAACCCAGGCGGTCCAGCGCACGCGGGCGGTAGGCCTGGATGACGACGTCGACGGTCGAGATCAGCTCCCGCAGCCGGCGTGCGTCCGCGGCGACCCGCAGGTTGAGGAACGTGTTCCGCTTCCCGAAGCCGGTGTCGATGAGCAGTGACCGCTCCTCGGGCAGATGCGCGGCGCCGACCCGCAGCACCTCCGCGCCGTAGCCGGCGAGGGTCCGGCCACAGACCGGCCCGGCGACGACCCGGCTCAGGTCCAGCACGCGGATGCCCTCGGCCGGCAGGTCGGCCGGTCGAAGCCGGGTCGGCGCGGCCTCCCCGAACTGCTCGATCTCCAGGACGGGCAGCTCTGCCAGCGCCTTCGCCTGCCGGTGGGACGACCACTCGTCCTCGTCGCGCGCCATCGTGGCGCACATGCCCATCGCCTGCAGCTCCAGCTCGAGCGACTCGGCCTCGAAGCGCGCGACCGCCCGTTCGACCTCGGCCCGGTCGTTCGACACGTCGAGCAGCTCCAGGATCCCGGCCCGATGATGCGGGAAGTTGCAGTGCAGCTCGATCCACCGGTCGTCGGCGGTGCGGTAGTAGCCGGAGATCGGGTCCCAGGGCGTCGGCATGGGCCGGCCATCGACCCGCAGATACCGTTCGCTGCGGAACGCCGCGCAGGCATGCCGGGTATCGATCTCGATCTCCGGTTGGCCCGTCGCATCCACACCCACACCCACACCCGCATCCGGCCAGCACGCGGCGGAACCAGCGGAACCAGCGGAATCGCCGAAACCATTGGAACTATCGGAACCGTCGGAACCACCGATGCCACCGGCGCCGGAATTCCGCGCGACGAGTAACCGGCCGGCGCCCACGGCCGCGGCGGCGACGCTCGCCGTGGCCAGCTCCGTCACCCGGTGCAGACTCGGCAGGACATCCACGGGACCGGTGATGGTCAGCCGGTCCACGACTCCCTGATCGCGGACGAGCGTCGCGACCTGGGCAGCAATCATCGCGTTGTCGGCCATCTCCCCATCCTGTGCAGCGGATCATCAATGCTGCCTGACGCGTAACCGGCCGGACCGCCCGAGTTACCACCACCCCCTGGCCATGTCCCAGAGTGAGGCTTATGTGACGGACAGCATTACACAGCCGTGCCACCACGCGCACGCAACGCTGCTTTCGGGCACGTCGCAGGCCTGGACACCGACACATGGCAGGGAACAGACACCCGACCCGACACCCGGAATCACACGCCGGTGTCACGCACTGTGATCACACGCCCGGCGAGAGGACCACGCGCAGCACACCCACCTCCGCGCCCCCGCCGAACATCTTCGGCGTACCGAGCTCCTCGACGCGAGCCAGATCGGAGTCGGGGTCGGCGGCGAACGCACCGAGATACCGCAACGCGGCGATCAGCACCGGCATCGCGGCACGCTGAGAACCATCCTCGATCTTGACGGCGGCCGCGAACCCTGCCGACGTCGCGGCGACGGACACGCCTTCCGCACCGTCCTTCGCGATCAGCGACGGCACCGCGAGCATCAGCTCGGTGTCCGGGCGCCCGGGCCCGCCGACGCGGGCGGGGAAGGCGCGCATCGCCGCCGCGACCCGCCGCCTCGGCGACGCCGTTCCCGCGGGCCCCGCCGACCCGGCCGACCCGGCCGCCGCGAGCGCGAGCTCACGCATCCCTCGGACGAGGCCGAGCAACGGAACGCCGAACAGCGGTGCGCCACAGCCGTCGACGGCGGGAGCCGTCACCGGGCCGCCGACAAGCTCCTCGATCGCGACTCGGATCCGCTGCTGCAGCGGGTGGTCCGGCTCGAGGTAGCCGCTCACCGGCCAGCCGGACCCCACACAGCAGGCGATCATGCCTGCGTGCTTGCCCGAGCAGTTCATCAGTAGTCGTTCGGGGCTTCCCCCGGCGGCGAGGTGCCGCTCGTGGGCAAGACGCCCAAGCGGAAGGTCCGGCGGGCAGGCCAGGTCGCTCGGCCCCCGCCCGGCCGCCGCCAGCACGGCGCGCACGGCCGCCACCTGCTCGGGCTCACCGCTGTGCGACGAGGCCACGATCGCGAGCAGCTCCGGCGGGATGCCGCCCACGGCGCCGCTCCCACCTCCGGGCCCGCCCCGCACAGCCGGCCCGCCCGGCACAGCCGGCCCGCCCGGCGTCGCCCCGAAGACCACGTCGAGCCCGGCCGTCAGCATGCCCACGGCCTGCATCGGCTTGACCGTGGAGCGCGGCGAGATCACCGCGCTCGGGTCGCCGGCGGCCAGCAGCACGGCGCCAGTGGGGTCAAGCCCCACGACGGTTCCCCTGATCCGGCTCTCGACCAGCACGTCGAGGCCGGGCGCGCGGCCCCGCAGGATCTCGGCGACGACAGGTGGCGCCGCACCGTCGGACCTGCCAGCCACGTACCCCTCCGGGCGATCCTGTTCCGGCGCGGGCTGCCCGGCTCCGCACCGCTCTGGCGCGCGCTGCTCCGACACGCTCGCCTCGGACATCCTCATGATCGCGGAGCCGCGCCGACGTGAACGCGGCCGTCAACACCCTCCGGGCCGGGCTGGCCCGTCAGACCGCGCACGCGGCCTGAGAAGCCGGCGGCCTCAGCCGTCGGAGTAGTCACGGGCTCAGGCTACGCGGGACCGTGGCCGCGGCAACCAGTGAGTTGCCTTTTCCAACCCATAGGTCCAGACTGGCCTACATAGTGAGTTCAATTTTCGGACTCACTCGGGAGAAGGAGTCTTCCATGCGTGACGCCGTCATCGTCGAAGCGGTACGGACCCCGATCGGGCGCGGGCGGGCCACCGGCAGCCTTGCCCCGGTCCACCCCATCGACCTGCTGGCCCACAGCATCTCCGCGGTGGTCGAGCGGGCCGGCATCGATCCCACGCACATTGACGACGTGATCGCCGGCTGTGTCACCCAGACCGGCGAGCAGTCCGCGAACATCGCGCGCTGGGCCGGGCTCGCGGCCGGCCTGCCCGAATCCGTGCCGGCCACCACCGTCGACCGGCAGTGCGGCTCGTCCCAGCAGGCCGTGCACTTCGCCGCGCAGGGCGTGATCGCCGGTGCGTACGACATGGTGGTGGCGTGCGGAGTGGAGTCGATGGGCCGAGTGCCGATGGGCTCGGCGACCCAGCCCGGCGACAGCCGCGGCGTCCGCATCAACGAGCGCTACCCCGCCGGGCTGGTGCCGCAGGGCATCAGCGCGGAGCTCATCGGCGCGCGGCGCGGCACTCCTCGCGCGCAGCTGGACGAGTTCGCGCTCGCCAGCCACCAGCGGGCCTTCGCCGCCACCCGGGAAGGGCTTCTCACCCCCGAGATCGCGCCGGTGAAGGTCACCCAGGCGGACGGATCGGTCGTCGAGGTCTCCGCCGACGAGGGGATCCGTCCGTCGACGAGCATGGAGGCGCTCGCCGGGCTTCGTCCCGCCTACTACGACGAGGCGGCCGCGGCGCGTTTCCCGGAGATCGGCTGGAACGTGACGGCGGGCAACGCCTCACAGATCAGCGACGGCTCCGCGGCGCTGCTGATCACCACCTCGGAACGGGCCCGCGAGCTGGGGCTGCGCCCGCGAGCCCGGCTGCACAGCTTCGTCGTCGTCGGCGACGACCCGTTCCTGATGCTGCGCGGGGTCATCCCGGCGACGCGCCGGGTGCTGGAACGCTCCGGGCTGCGGCTCGACGACATCGACCTGTTCGAGGTGAACGAGGCGTTCGCCACCGTCGTCCTGGACTGGCGAGCCGAGATCGGCGCCCCGGCCGAGCGGGTCAACACACGGGGAGGTGCGATCGCACTCGGCCACCCGCTCGGCGCCAGCGGCGCCCGGATCATGACGACCCTGGTGCACGCCCTGGAGCAGACCGGTGGGCGCTACGGGCTGCAGACCATGTGCGAGGCGGGCGGACTCGCGAACGCGACGATTCTCGAGCGCCTGTGACCCTCATCAGTCGGACTCTCAGGCGCCTGTGACTCTCCAGGCGCCTGAGGTTCTCCAGGCGCCTGTGGCTCTCAGGCGGATGTGAGGATTCTGGACTGGCCGGGCTGGGTGACTCCGCCCCCGCGGCACCCGGCACCGGCCTATCCTTGCTCTGTGCCCGCCTACGAGTACCGATGCCGTGTCTGTGACGCTTCCTTCGAGGTGCGTCGCGGTATCCACGCTGACACGACTGCCCCGGCGCTGTGCCCCGCGGGCCATCAGGAGACCTCCCGGGTCTTCTCCGCGGTCGCGGTGAGCCGCGGCGCGTCAGCGCCCGCGATGGCGAGCGCGCCCGCACCGGCCAGTGGTGGTGGTGGCGCCTGCTGCGGCGGAGGCTGCTGCGGCTGAGATCGCCGCCGCTCGAAGCTCATGGGATTTTGGTCGTCCCGACGACCACGATCCTCAACTCTTGCCCGGCAGCAACGCCAACCGGAAGCTCGTGCTTCCCGCGATGGACACGCGGCCGGCTACCGAGCCTGGTCGGCGCCGTTCTGCGGGGTCATCGAGGCCACGTCGCCAATCGGCTGACCAGCCCGGCAGGACCGGATGCGCGAAACACGGATCAAGGCTGTCGACCCTGCCGGGAACCTCGTGAGCCTCCTTCGCCGCGCCGCCCTGCAGACTCCCGGTGCTCGGCAGACTTCGTGGCTGACCCCGCTGGCTTCGTGGCTGCTGACGGCTTGGTGGGGTGGGTGGGCGTCGGAGCCTGACCCGGGGCACGCCGCCGTGAGGCCCGGTTACGGGTCCCCACGTCGACCTGCCGCTCGCGCTGACCGCCGGCCGCGGCCGCACGCTCGGCGATGAGCCGCCGGGTGATGATCTGCATGGTCTCCACCCGCTCGGCCTCGTCGAGACCGCCAGCCAGCGTCACCAGCAGGTCCGAGGATCCCGGTCCACACGCACCGTCCAAGGTCCCAGCCATGCCGGTTCCCTACCCATCTTCTGGGTCGGGCACGCCTGGCTGGGCCGGCCGCGGGCGTGTCCCGCTCCCTCGCCCGCTCCGGCGAGCGGTCCGGACGCCGGCCAGACGCTGGGTGAGCATCCGTGCCTCGTGCCTCGTCTCGGCGACGGCAGCCCTGGCTCCGCGACGCAGCTGCTCGGTCGGTATCTGCCAGTCGATGCCCGGCCGACCGAGCACAAGACCAGTCGCGGCGATCAGGACCCAGAAGCCGAGGACAGCGCCCGCGGCGAACAGGTCCAGTGCTCCCAGCAGGGCCGAACAGCCGAGCAGCACAGCCGCTCCGACCAGCGCGAACACCACCGGATGCCGGGCCACCCACCTGGAGCAGGAACGGGAGCGGGAGCCGGCGCGCCCGACGGGGCGACGGCGTGCCGTCCCCGCGCCGCGCCCCCGACCGGCGCGCCCCCGACCGGGATGTACCGCGATCGGGCTCGGCGGCTGCGGACCGGTGCGGGGACCGGTCGCGGTACGCCCCGACTTCGCGAGCCTCCCGGATCCCGATGACGCGTATCCCGCGGATCCCGCGGATCCCGCGGACGCCGCGGAGCCCGCCGAAGTCTTGGATCTCGCGGACGCCCCGGCCTTCGCGGGGCGTCGCCGGGGGCTCGGCTGTCGTTCCAGGACAGGACCATCCATGCCAGGCCTGTGCCCAGCGTGAGGGCCGTATACCAGCCTTCCTGGCAACCTCGGCGGTCTTTCACCCACGTCGTCTCTCACCCAGGTCGCAGGTTTGGATCAGCAGCGGGAAGGTCCGGGCCTCAGTAGCGCCGGGACTCCACGTGCGCGTCAGCCCGCAGCGCACGCCAGAGCTGCCCCAGCGACGTGAACTGGATCCCTTCGGGCGCGCCACCGACCTCGTCGACCACCCGGTCGGGCGCGTGCTGGTGGCGCAGGTGGTCCATCACCTCGTTGCGTTCGGCGGGGAAGACGGCTCGGCCCAGCCACCGGGCCAGCTCGGAGCGTTCCTCCACGTCCGCCGAGGTCATGCCGGGCGGGGCACTGCCGAGGACGCCCGCACCGTCCGGACGGGCGGCCAGCGCCGAGGTGTCCTCCGCCGGCGGCTCCGGCGACCTCCACTCGTCGACACGGGTGTCCCGACGCGCGCGGACGAAGCCTGCGACCTCGTGCGCCAGCACCTCGTCGCGCACAGCTCCGTGCTTGGCACTGCCCCGATCCATCGACATGAGCACGCCCCTTCTCGTCTGGTGTCCTGGGCGTACCCGCATCAGCCGGTCATGCTCACCTCGAACGCCACAGATTCGTAGTCGAACTGGCCCGTTCGGGTGACGACACGGGCCGCCGACCGGCCGTAGGCCGCTCCGTGGCGTGGTCCGTCGCGACGGGGGCGGTCCCCTGCGGAGCGCAGGCTGCCTCGTCGACCTCGTACAGTGCGAAGGCCCGGCCGATCACCGGTCTGGCGACGTTGCGGACGGGGACTCCCCCGGCCGTGCGCCCCTTCTCGGTGCCCGCGTGGGCGTGCCCGTGCAGCGCGAGATGGGCTCGGCCGGCGTCGACCGCCTCCGCCAGGTGGTAGCTGCCGAGAAACGGGAAGATCTCCGGACGCTCCCCGGCGAGGGTGTCGGGCACCGGCGAGTAGTGCGTCAGCGCGATGCGCACGTCGCAGTCGAGGTCGTCGAGGGCGGTGCGCAGACCGGCGCTGACCTCCTTGGAGTGGCGGATGAACGTCTTCATCAGCGGCTCGCCGAAGTCACTTCCGCTGGCCCCGGCGAAACCGCCACCGAAACCCTTGGTTCCGGCCACCCCCAGGCGCACGGCACCGACCGGCAGCACCGTCCCGGTGCCCTCCAGCGTCCGCACCCCGGCCTCGGCCAGCACCGAGACGATCTGGTCCGGATGATCATCGTGGTAGTCGTGGTTGCCGAGCACCGCGATCACCGGCACCTCGGCGCCGACGAGCTCCCCCGCCACCACCTCCGCCTCCGCCACCGACCCGTGCTGGGTGAGATCACCCGCGACGAGCAGCACGTCCGCGAGGTCGCCGACCCCGGCCATGCAGGGTGCGAAGGTGCCCGGGGAGTCCGTGCCCAGATGGATGTCACCGACGGCGGCGATCCTGATCATGACACGCTCTCCACGCTTCTCACGATCTCCGCGGTCGGTGGCAGCTCCCGGTGCGAGACGGTGACCTCGTTGCGGATCGGCCGGTCGGGGACCAGCTCCGCCACCACCGCGTCCAGCATGTGCCGGCGGGCCTCCGTCGCGACCTCGCCTCGCACGGTCACCCCCGCCGGACCCACGGTCACCTCCAGCCCGAGCTCGGCCACCCGCGGGTCCTCGGCGAGGCGCTCATGCAGATCACCGGCGAGGTACTCCGCGGGTTCGGTGACGTCCAGCCCCGCCGGAGGCACGGGCCCTCCGACGGGTGGCGGAATGAGCTTCAGGCGGGTCGCGATGAGCAACGCGGCCTCGGCGAACGGGGAGTCTGCGGTGGCCCGCCGAACCTGGGCCCAGTCGACCTGTTCCCGCATCGCGCGAATCATCGGAAGTACCCGGCCGAGATCGCAGTATCGCTCGTCCAACGCGAGCAGGGTCATCTCGAACCAGTCGGTCGCATCGAGGACGGGCATCCGGACCGAATCGACGGACAGGTCACGCGAGCGCGCGAGCATCTCGTCGGTCACCGCCCGGCCGACCGGGTGGTGAATGAGATCGACCAGGACGTCACCGTCGTAGACCTTTGTCAGCCAGTCCTCAGGTGGGTCCACTGGACGCAGCCCCGCCGAGCGCAGGACGTCCACGGCTGCGGGGACGTCGGACTCACGGAGCATGAAGTCGACGTCGTGGACCGGCTCCGGACCACCACGGGCCCAGCAGGCATAGCTGCCGCCGAGCGCGAAGGGGATCTCGGCCTCCTTCAGCGTCACGGCGACCCGTTTGAGGCTTTCCCGTAGCCCTCGTGGTGCATCATCCATGACCATCGGGGTACCCGCGCCGATGTCGGTGACTCCCCGAACGCCGCATCCGTGTCGGGCGCCCCGCATCATGCCCCGGCGGGACACATCATCGCTAATTCGGACACAAGGTGCCGACCGCACCTCAGTGACACACGCAGCCCTATGGTCGTGTTCACGACACGTAAGCACACGGTCTTCCGCCGGGCGCATCCGCACGAGCATGGCACTGATTCCAGCCGGCAGGTGGTTCCACGAGTACCACCGGTAAGCCATCGCCGCCCTGCGCGCCAAGTGCGTCACCCGGAGCGGAGACGAAGAAGTCCTACGTGTTGTTCCCCCGTGGGACCACCGTGACGCACGCATCCCGCCCTTCGGGGACTCTATGCACCGCATCGGAGTCGCCGGTCGAAATTTCATGACATAGGTCTGGCTGACATATCTGGTGGGACGCTTGTGGCCCAGGCGGTGGATCACCTCCCGGGCGACCCGCCGCCCGAGCCCTGCCGCACGTCAACGGCCCGCACGGGCTACGCCGAACACGTCACGCTCCCACCCTCGAGCCGGCAAAATGGAACCGCCGGGCACACCTCAAGCCGGCCGTGATGACATGTCGGGCACGCCCCACCGGCAGGCACTGGATGCCCGTGCAGATCCGCGGCACGCCGACCGGTGACCATCCACCGGATATCTTTGGAACGAACAGCGCGGTTTGGAACATGCCGGATGAGTTACCCGTTCCGTGGGGTCATCCCCGTGCGATTCCTCCGGCTTGCCGGCAACGGGCGTAGAGATGCGAGATGATGACCAACGCGAAGCCCCATGCCGTCGGGCGCGCGAACGTCCCAACCCATCCCAGCCCGACATCCCTGAATGGAACGAAGCCCTGACCCCGCCCGCGTCATCTGCCTATGTGACCATTGAGACCCGTGAGGACGCCGTGAACCAGCGCTACCCGGGACCGAGACGGCCGGCCGAGGAGACCGACCCCGGCCGCGCACGGCCCGTAGCTGACCTGTCGACACACCCCGGACAGCTCGCCCGCCGTCTGCAGCAGGTCACATATCAACTCTGGACAGCTGTCGTGTCCACCGAGACGACCCCACCGCAGTTCGTCGTTCTCAACAGCCTGCTCGCCGACCCCGACATCGACCAGCGCACGCTGGGCGAACGGGCGTCACTTGATCGTTCCACCGTCGCCGACGTCGTCGCCCGCCTGGTGCAGCGGGGGCTGATCCGCCGCGTTCGCGACCCGCGCGACGGCCGTCGCAACGTCCTGCGCCTGACGCAGCGCGGCGAGGCCACCCACAGCCAGGTCGCGAGCCGGGTGGAGCGGATGAACGACCTCCTGCTCTCCCCCCTGAACACGGACGAGCGCGCCGCGCTGCGTTCCATGCTGACGCGGATCATCGAATCCGTCCCCGCGATCTCGGCGGCAGAGGGCACCGCCGCGGTCTGAGCCGGGTCGGCCTCACCGCCAGAAGAGCAACCACTCGAAGTAGTGAGGCCGACACCCGCCACCGGGCGCCCTGCCCCAGGATCGCTCTGGCACCCAGGATCGCTCTGGCACCCAGGATCGCTCTGGCACCCACGCCCGCGCCCACGCAGCGCACCCGACCGGTCACACCCGACGAGCCACACCCGCACCGCCTCGCACCGGGCCGATGGGGCCTCCTGCGCGCAAGCTGTCGAATCTGCGGCGAAGTAACGCTAGCGTCTGCAGCATCCGACCAGACCAGTGCTGACAATCGCCACTGGTCCTTACGCCCAGGAGAGGAAGGTCCCGTGACCTCGCCCGACACCGCGGCGCTCGTTCTCAGAGTCGTCGTCGGCCTCACGATCGTCGCGCACGGCTACAACCACCTCTTCGGGCCGGGCGGCGTGAAGGGCACCGCGGGATGGTTCTCCAGCATGGGTCTGCAGCCGGGCATCGTGCATGCCTGGACGTCCGGCCTGCTGGAGCTCGCCGCCGGGTTCGGCCTCGCCTTCGGGTTCCTGACCCCGTTCTCCGCGGGCGCGATCATCGGGACCATGGTCGTGGCCGGCATCACCGCGCACCGCACGAACGGCTTCTTCATCTTCAAGCCGGGGCAGGGCTACGAGTACGTCCTGATGATCGCGGTGGTGTGCGCCGGCATCGCCATCCTCGGGCCGGGCAAGGCCTCGCTCGACAACGTCATCGGGATCGAGGACCTCAACGGCTGGGCGGGTGGGCTCATCGCCGTCCTGCTGGGTGTCCTCGGCTCGGCCGGACTGCTGGCAACCTGCTGGCGGCCCGGCAAGCCGGCCTCGTCGACCTCGTCCTGAGCCGAGTCGACCTCGTCCTGAGCCGACCCGTCGGAAGCCGGCCCTTTTCTGGCCCGGCTTCCGACCCGGCGCTTTTCTGAGCGGGCTCCTTCGGTGAGCCGCCGCCGGTCGCGGGTGCGCACCCACCGGCGGCAGCCCGCCCAGGAAACTCCCTGGGCCGGAACTTCCCTAGGCCGGAACTCCGGCCGCCCGGCGGCGGCCAGCCCTGGTCCTGCGCGGATCCGGGCTCGCCGCGTCCGGGAAGCGGCGCAGGTACTCGCGCTCCAGTTCCAGCATGCGCTGCGTGTGCGTTTCGAACGCGTCCTCGCTGCCGGTGAGAAACGTGTCATGCCTGGTCAGGTGCAGATGACGCACTTCGCGGACGAGATCGGCGTCGGTCAGTTCGGGCGCGGGGATTCCCTCGGGGCGATGGCTCATGAAGCACCAGTACCCGCGTCGGTCGTGGGAAAGCCCAGGCGGAAAAGCCGGCCGGACACCAGCCCGGGAATGAGATCCGGGCCGGGCGGCGGTGGCACCGGATCCGGCACCGGACCGGGCGGCACCGGATCGGGGTCGGGCCCGGGCAGCACCGGATCCGGACCCGGCCCGGGAGGTGCCGGATCAGGCCCCGGGCCCGGCGGCACCGGGTCGGGCAGTGGCCCGGGTGGAATGGGATCGGGCCCCGGGCCGGGCGGCCTGACTGCGCGCCGAGGTTCCGTTTCCGCCGAGATCGCGATGTGCATGGCTGAAACCTCCCTAGGATCGCCGACGCTGCGCGACGACGTCCCGCGACGAGGTGATCTCCCTTGGTCGCGTACCCAGTCGAACGGGTCGCACACCCGGCCCGCCGAACCACTCACGGAAGAGCGTCGCTACGATTCCCGGAAGACCTGGGTCATCTCCGGACATCACGCCGCACGCGAACGGTCGGGCCTCCGACCAACGGTGAATCATTCGCCCGGCGTTCCGGGCGGCTCGGGCCGCGACCGTCAACGGGAGGGTGCCGGTGGGAGAGCCGATCCTCGCGATCGACTTCGGCACCTCCAGCGCGTCGGCGGCCCTGGTGGTCGACGGCCAGGTCACCGCGATCCGGGAGCCGGCGAGCGGTGCCGTCGCCTGGCCTTCGTCCGTTCTCGCCGACGGTGACTCCGTCGTCGTCGGCACGCTCGCGGAACGCCGCAAGCGGATCTGGCCCGGCGCCTACCACGGCGGCATCAAACGCGGGCTGACCCGCAACGCCGCCATCGTGCTCGACGGCCGCAGCCACGCACCGGCCACGCTGGTCACCGCGGTGCTGGCGGCGCTGCGCGCGGAGGCCGAGGCCCAGCTCGACGGCGCCGCGCTGCACCGGGCGGTCATCACCGTGCCCGCCAGCTACGACCCGGCCGGCCCGCTGCGCCGGGCGATGATCGCCGCGGCCGAGGAGGCCGGTTTCGTCGACGTCGACCTGCTCGCCGAGCCGGTGGCGGTCGCCTGGGCGCCGCTTGGCAGCGGTGGCCCGCGGCCCGGCGACCTGGTGCTGGTGTACGACCTCGGCGGCGGCACGTTCGAGGCCGCGCTGTTGCTGATCGGCGAGGCCGGCCGGCACGAGCTGCTCGGGCACAGCGCACTGCACGACTGCGGCGGCCGGGACTTCGACCAGCTGCTCTTCGACGAGATCCTCGGCCACTACGGGCCCGGTCTGGAGCCGCTGCTCAACCCGAGCGGTGTCGGCGAGGTGTTCCAGACCGCCGCCAGCCGCACCCGCCACGAGCTGCTCGACTTCGCTCGCGCGGTCAAGCACCAGCTCACCGACGTCGCGTTCGTCGAGGACGTCTTCAGCCCCGCCGGCCTGCTCGTCAGCCTGGACCGGGACCGCTTCACCAAGCTGGCCTCCCCCACACTTGCCCGGACGATGGCCTGCTGCCAGCACCTGTTGGAGTCCAGCGGGGTCTCGCCGGAGAAGCTCGACGGGGTGCTTCCCGTCGGTGGCGCGTCCCGGATGCCGGTGGTCACCGAGATCCTCGCCGGGCGGCTCGGTGTCGGCACCGACTGGCCGGCACAGCATGTCTTCACCGCGCCCGACCCGGACCAGGCCGTCGTCCTCGGTGCCGCGTCCTGGGCGGCCACGGTGTCGACCCGCCGGATGGTCGCGGCCCGGCCCGATCCGGTGGTGCAGCCAGCCCGGTGGGACATTCCAGGTGGGCGAGCCACGATGGTGCGCTGGCTGGTCGAGCCCGGTGCGCGGTTCGACGCCGGCGCGGTGCTCGCTCGGGTCCGGCTCAGCGACGGCGCCCTGTTCGACCTGGCCTCGGAAGCCCCCGGCAGTCTCGTCGAGACCCACGCCGAGCCCGGTTCCTCCGTCCGGGACGTCGACTGGCTCGCGACCACGCTGCCGTCGGCTCCGACGCCCGTCGGCACCGCGCTGCCCGCTGACCTGCGCGGCTTCGAACGCACCAGCCGCCCGTCGAGACACGTAGAGGTCACGTCCCGACTGACCCTGAGCGGCCACGAACGCGACGTCACCTGCGCCGCGTTCTCCCCCGACGGCCAGCTGCTGGCCACCACCAGCAAGGACGGCGCCCGGCTGTGGGACGCCGGCACCGGCCGCGCCGCCGGTCAGCTCAGCGGCCGGCGCATCTCCGGCCTGCACGGCTGTGCGTTCTCCCCCGACGGGCGCCTGCTCGCCACCACCAGCTACGACAAGACCGCGCGGATCTGGGAGATCGCGACCGAGAAGCAGACTCTGGCCCTCAACGGCCACAAGGGACCCGTCTACGGCTGCGCGTTCTCCCCCGACGGCCGCCTGCTGGCCACGGTCAGCACGGACCGCACCGTCCGGCTCTGGGGCGTCTCGACCGGCACCTGCATCGCGACCCTCGCCGGGCACCGCGGTTCCGTCTACAGCTGCGCGTTCTCCCCCGACGGCCGCCTGCTCGTCTCGGCCGGCGCCGACCAGACCCTGCTGTGGGACGTCACCAACGGCGAGACGGTGCACCACCTCGACGGGCACACCAACTACGCCAACGGCTGCTCATTCTCCCCCGACGGCCTGCTGCTCGCCGCGACCAGCAACGACGGCACCCGCCTGACGGACACCCCGACCGGCTCGACCACGCTCACGCTGCCCGGTTCGGCACAGAGCTGCGCCTTCTCCCCCGACGGCCTGCTGCTCGCGACGGCGAGCACCGACGACACCGCCAAGCTGTGGGACGTCGCCACCGGTACCGCGGTGGCCACCTTGACCGGGCACACCAGCACGGTCATGGCCTGCACGTTCGCCCCGTTCGGCCTGGTGCTGGCCACCACGAGCACCGACAAGACCGCCCGCCTCTGGGACATCTCGTACACACCGGACGCCACAACCCGCTGATTCAGCGATTCGGGTTCGGTGGAGAGCTGGCGCTTTGGCCTCTATCAGCCCGCTATAACCTGCCGACGGCAGACATACGGGGAACCGGGCAGGTCAGCCTGCGGTCGGGCCCAGCAGCGAGTGGTGCGGAGGAGCGGGCATGTCCGGATGGCAGAGTGCGGCGAGCAGGGGACGTGGTGTGGTCGAGACCCCCACCCGTCTGATCGGCCCGGGGCTGCGGGGCTTCAAGCAGTTCCTGATGCGCGGCAACATCGTCGACCTGGCCGTCGCGGTCGTCATCGGCACGGCGTTCACCGCCGTCGTCAAATCGCTGGTGGACAACATGTTCACACCGCTGATCGCCGCGATCGGCGGTGAACCGGACTTCTCCCAGCTGCATTTCAAGATCAACGGAAGTGTCTTCAACTACGGGCAGTTCCTCAACGATGTGATCTCGTTTCTCGTCGTGGCCGCGGTGATCTACTTTGTGATCGTGCTGCCCATCGCGAAGGCGAACGAGATGCGGCGCCGCGGTGAGCCGCAGGCGAAGGCGGACGAGCCGGCGGTCAGCGACGAGACGCGGCTGCTCACCGAGATCCGTGACCTGCTCGCCGCGGGCAACGGCCCGGCGGGCGGCGGCATCGGCCCGGCGGGTGGCCCCACCTACACCCCGCCGGCACCGCGGGCCTGACCCGGAGCCCGGCCTGGGACGGGCCGCGTCGGCGGTTCGCGCCGCCGCCCGTCCCAGTCACAACAGCAGGGCCCGACAGCAGCAAGGCCCGACAGCAGGTAAGGGCCGCCGGCAGAGCAGCGGCCGGTCCAGAGCAGCCGGTCAGGGCGGCGGCCAGTCGGGGCAGCGGCCGGGGTCGAGGCCGGGCCAGCCGCAGAGCGGCGGGTCAGGCGTCGTAGCCCGGCTCGTCGCCGGGGCACTCCAGCTCGAGATCCGCGGCGACGCCGGCGGGCACGAGGCCGCAGCCGACCTCATAGCTCCCCAGCTGGACCAGCTCCCACCCCGTGGCGCCGCGGTGCAGCACACCCTCGGCACGGTCGACATCCGCCACCACGGGAACGAGCTCGACCCAGGCCCAGGACTGGTCGGACCGGGCCAGGACGGTGCCCACCACCTGATAGCTCCCGGGCGCGACGGCTGCCGTGAGGGAGCTGCCGCGGACCGCCGCGGCGATCACCGTGGACTCGCTCGACGACGGGGTCACGGTTCCCGGCCCGGCGGCCGCCGCGGTCTGGACCTCGGCCCGCGGGGCGGACACCCGAACGGCCGGGGCGGAGCCTGACGAAACGGCGAACGCTGTGCCGACCGTCACGGCGCCCGCCGCCACCACAGTGGCAGCGGCGACGGCGGGACGCGCGGCACGCACGCGGACAGATCCCTCGGGACGCACGGACCGGCGGGGCGAGGCGGGGCGGCGGTGGCGAGCCATTGACTGCACGTACCCAGTCTGCGCAGGTAAAGCCGCCAAATCGAGTGAGTTTCCGGTCAGGCTGACGACAGACCACATCCGACCCACAGCACACGAACCATTCCCCTTGCGACGCAAGGTCTTTCTCGGCATGAGGGGACACCGACCAGCTGAATTCGCACCGGCGGCAACGGCACTCGGACCGCCGCCGGACGAGCAGTCCGGCCCTTGACGGCACACCCGGACCCGGACCTCCCGGGCCTCACCGAAGGCACCGTCCACCCTCACCCGCTCACCCGCTCACCCGGTCGCTCGCCCGCTCACCCGCTCGCTGCGGCGCGGGGCCGGGGCTGCCACCAGACAAAACCTGAGGATCCCGGTCGTGACGACGACGAAGATCCTCAGATCTTGCGGACTCACAACCCCACCTGACCCCGGCCCGCAGCCTGCTGCCAGGCATAACCTGACGATCATGGTCGTGGGAACGACCAAAATCCTCAGATCTTGCTCCGCAACAGACGGCAGGGAGCAGAACGGGCAATATGGGCAGCATGGGCGGCCTGATCCACAGCGACGTCGATGATGCGGGGTGACGCCTGCACTTCGGCGGTCGGCCGGAACACCCGGCCACCCGAAACCCAGGATGGGTGTTCCCCCGCGGGCCGGCATCGGGTGAAATGAGCAATCTGACGGGCGTCCGAGGACAGGACGCCCGAGCAGCACTGCGAGGGTGAGGGGGGCGGACCCGGTGTCAGACGCACCTGCCACACCGCAGGCGCCACAGAGCTCGCCGATCTCGCAGGTGCCGCCGCGGCCTGGCCTGGCCGACGCCCAGTCCGGCGTCGCCCGAACCGGCGACGCCCGAACCGGCGACGCCGCCGTCCTGTTACGTTCCGTCTACAAGACCTTCGCCGCCGACACGGCACCGGTGCACGCGCTGCGTGGCGCGGGGCTGACCGTCGCGCACGGCGAGTTCGTCGCCGTGATGGGTCCGTCCGGGAGCGGCAAGTCGACCCTGCTGAACGTCGTCGCCGGCCTCGAGCATGTCGACGACGGCTCGGTGACCGTCGCCGGGATGTCGCTGGCGTCGCGGTCCGAGGCCGATCTGGCGCGGTTACGCCGACGCCATATCGGCATGGTCTTCCAGTTCTTCCACCTGCTGGAGACGATGACGGTCGCGGACAATGTCGTCCTGGCGGCCCGGCTGTCCGGCGTCGGCCGGCGGGCGGCGGTGCGCCGTGGGCATGACCTGCTGGATCTGCTCGGGCTGCTCGAACGCGCCGACTCGCTGCCCGGCACGCTGTCCGGTGGCCAGCGCCAGCGCCTGGCGATCGCTCGGGCACTGGCCAACGAGCCGACCGTCCTGCTGGCGGACGAACCGACCGGCGCGCTGGACTCGGCCGGCGCCGCCGAGGTGCTGGACCTGTTCACCCGCCTGCACCGGCGCGGCCAGACCATCCTGATGGTCACCCATGACCATCAGGTCGCCGCCGGCGCCGAGCGCATCGTGACCATGCGCGACGGTCGGGTGTCCGAACGGCCCGGGGCCGGCTCATGACGGGCCCGCATCGGCAGCTGCTGTCGGCCGCGGTGCTGACCGCCGTGGCGGTGACCGCGACGTGCGCCGTGCCGCGGCTGCTCGGTGGCGCGGACCCCGCCTGGTCGGTACCGGTCTCGGTCGACGCGGTCCTGCTCGTCGCGGGGGTGGGTGCCGGCGCCCTGCCGTGGGCGCGGCGGCGGTCGGAGCGGCTGTTGATGATCGCCGCGGATCTCGCCTGCCTCGCAGGGATCGCGGCGCTGGGCCTGGTCGCCGCGATAGCCGTGCTCGGGCATCGCCCACTCGACGGCGGGGACGACTTCACCGGGCCGGTGCTGATCGCCACCGCCCTCGCCGCGATCACCGCCACGCGCGCACGGACCCGCGCCACGAATGTGGTCCTCGACGTGGTCCGAGGAGCCCGGTACGAGCCAGAGGACGTCCTGCGCAGGTTCGGCGAGGACGCCAGCCGGGGAGCCGACCTCGACGAGACGCTCAGCGGGCTCGGCGAGGCGCTCCGGCGCAGCCTCTCGCTGCAGCGGGTCGAGATCTGGACCGGTGCCGCCGGGCAGCTCACCGCGGCGGTCGTGCTGCCCGAGGGCTCCGGCGGCCTGCCAGGCAACGATCCGACCACGGATCCGGGCACGCCCGGTGCTTCAGTCGCTCCCGGTGCTTCAGGCGTTCCCGGCGCTTCAGGCGTTCCCGGCGCTTCGGGCACGGATGCGGCGCGATCGGGTCCCAGTGGTGGCTCCGGCGAGGACATCCGCCTCGTCGAGGTGGGCTCGACGATCACACTCACGGTGAGCGACCGCGTCGCGCTCTCCCGTACCCGGGTGGCCGGCCCGGGCTGGTTGTCCCTGTGGGTGCCGGTGCTCGCCCGGATGCACGAGCACGCCCAGCTGCGGGTGATCCCGGCACGGGCCGGCGGAGCGCTGCTCGGCATGATCGTGGTGCGCAGGCCGCTGGAGGCGCCCCGTTTCTCCGAGCCCGAGGACCGCATGCTCGCCGAGCTCGGCACCCGGCTCGGCACCGTCCTGCACAACCGGCAGCTGGACGCGAACCTGCGGGACGCGCTGGCGGACCTGCGCCATGCCAACGACGAGCTGCGAGTCTCGCGAGCGCGACTGGTGGCGACCGCGGACGCCGAACGGCGGCGGATCGAGCGGGACCTCCACGACGGGGCCCAGCAGCAGCTCGTCTCGCTGGCCGTCGGGCTCCGGCTGGTCCGTGACCTGGTGGCCGACAGCGCCGACAGCATGGACGGGGCCGACGGCGCCACCGGTGGCGACGCTGACAGCGCCGACAACGCCGCCCGCCGGAACGAGGACGCCGCCGCGGCCGACGAGCTGCTCGCGGCCATGGCCGAGCAGGTGGCGGAGACCATCACCGAGGTCCGCAACCTCGCCCACGGCATCTACCCACCGCTGCTGCGTTCCTCCGGGCTGACCGAAGCCCTGCGCGCCGCCGGCCAGCGCTCGACGGTCGGGGTCACGGTGCGGGCCGACGAGATCGGCCGGTACCCGGCTGACATCGAGGCCGCCGTCTACTTCTGCTGTCTGGAGGCGCTGCAGAACGCCGCGAAGCACGCCGCGGAGTGCTCGGTGGAGCTGGTCCTCGCCGAGCGGGAGGGCGCGCTGACCTTCAGCGTGCAGGACAACGGCGCCGGATTCGACCCGCGACGGCTGGAACGCGGCCACGGCATGACCAACATGGCGGACCGGATCGGCGCCATCGGCGGGACCCTGCGCTGGGAATCCGCGCTCGGTGCGGGCACCCAGGTGCACGGCGTGGTTCCGGTCTCGGTCTTCCGGGGCAACCCCGGCGACGGATCATGGCGGCCGGCGGATCTCCGCGGGTCCACCGCACTCGGCCAGTCCACGGATCCCGCGCGAGCCGGGGATGCCGCGCGAGCCGGGGATGCCGCCGGGCACCCCGAATCAGCGGTTCCGAGGTGATCCCTGGTATCGGAACGCACCGCGGTTCCGAGGTGAGAGGCGTTCTGGGCGCGATCCGGATGATCGCGCGCGACGAGCTGCGCCGGCGCTGGCTCGCGCTCACGGCGCTTGGCGTGCTCCTCGGCCTGGTCGTCGCGATGGTCACGGGCACGGCCACGCTGATCCGCCGCACGGCCACGGCACATGATCGCCTCGAACGCGCCTCCGCGGTGCCCGATCTACAGGTCACCAGCTACCTCCGCCACGATCCGGGCCTGGCGGATCGGGTGGCGGGCGTCCCGGGCGTCGTCGACTCGTGGACGACCGTCGGCGCGGTCGGGCGCATAGAGGACCGGGCGGCGGTCGCCTATCTCGGCCTGATCGGTGACACCGGCGGCCCGCGGGAGCTGTACAAGCCGGTCGTGGTCGAGGGGCGCGCCTACGACCCACGGTCACCCGACGAGGTGCTGCTCGACGAACGTGCGGCCGCGTGGTGGGGATTCGGTGTCGGCGACACCATCACACTGCGCCTGCTCACTGAATCCGACTACATCAGTTTCGACACCGGGTTCGGGACACCGGGCGGACCGACGCTGAAGCTGGTCGTCACGGGTCTGACCCGCACGGCCGGCGAGAACGCGCGGCAGATGCCCGTGATGGTCACGCCGGCGCTCGTCGAGAAGCTCGACGCCGTGACGACCGTGGTCATGCTGCGGCTGGAACCCGGGCCCGAGGCCATGGGCGCCGCGACCGCCGCGCTGCGGCGCCTCGGCCAGAGCCTGAGCACCGACCCGCTCGCCCGGGAGTTCCCCACCCTGCAGGTCTCTCGGCCGGCGACGGACGGAGACGCCCGCATCGCGGCGACCCAGCGGGTCCTCATCACCGGGCTGATCGTCTTCGCCGCCGTCGTCGGCGTGGCCGGGCTCGCGGCCAGCGGCCAGGCCTTCTACCGCCACCACGCCCTCGGTGCCGGGACTCAGCACATCGAGGCGATGCTCGGCCTGCCCACGCTGGGGCGGGCCGGAGCCCGGACACTCGCGGCGCTGCCCGCCGCGGTCGTCGCCGGCACGGTCGCCACGGCCGGGCCGCTGCTGGCAGGCCGGCTGGAGCCGCTGGGACCACTGGCCGGCATGGAGCCGCACCCGGGCTATGCCGGGCACACCGTGCTCACCTGCCTCGCCGCCGCGGCGGGAATCATCACGACTCTGCTGCTCGCCGCCACAACCGCGGTGCGGGCCGGTCACCGGCCCGCCCGGCTCAGCCGAGCGAGGCCGGCCGGCCGAGCCGCCCGCTTTCCGGGCCGAGCGGGGCTGTTTCCAGCCCAGTCCGCGCCGTTCCCGGGCCGGTCCTCGGCCGGCACCGGCACCGGCGTCGGCGTCGGCGTCGGCGTCGGCGTCGGTGCGAGTCCGGGTTCGGGCCGGCCGGTGGGTGCCGTGCTCGGCGGGCGTTCGTCGTCGATCAGGCGACCGATCTCGCCAGCGACCCGCACAACCCGCGGCGTGGTGGGCCGGCGGGGCCCGCTCTGGCTGTGGCTCGGTGCCTCGTTCGCGCTCGCCCGGGGGCAGGACCGTCCGGTCGCCGCCCGGCGCCCACCGATCACCGGCCCGGCGATCGGCATCATCGCCCTGATCGCCGCCGCCACCATCGCCACCAGCATGAACCGCCTGGTCGACGAGCCGCACCGCTACGGCCGGAACGCGGACCTGGAGGTCACCGACGCCCGACCGAAGATCATCGCCCAGCTCGCCGACGACCCCAGGGTCGCCGCGGTCAGCATGCTCGACGTCTCGACGGCGACGATCGAGATCGACGACCAGGGGCACGCGCTGCCGTCACCGGAACCGGAGGTGGCCAGCGGCCCCGGCGACGCCGGTCCGGGCGCGATCGGCCGCGGGGACGTCGCCCCCGGCGAGGACGTCACCGTCTACGCGCTCTCCGCCAAGCCACTCCCCGCCGCCGGCACGGCTGCCGGCCCGGATGTCGGCTGGACGATCTTCGAAGGTGCCCGGCCGACCCGGACGAACCAGGTCGCTCTCGGCCCACGCACCGCAAGCCACTTCGGCCTCGGAATCGGGGACCATCTCAGCGTGGCCACGAACACCGGTGGCCACGCCCAGCTCCAGGTCGTCGGCATCGGGGTCGGCCCGGTCCTGGGCGGTGAACGCCTCGGCGGGAGCATGCTCGTGGCCCCGGACATGCTGACCCGCATCCAGCGGACCCAGCCGATGCGCAGCGCGCTGGTCCGGGCCATCCCGGAGACAGACCCCGCGACCTTCGCCGCGACGCTGGGAACCGAATACGAGATCGATACCGGGCGGGCCCCCGGCGAGGTGGCCAATCTCGGCGGCATGGGCCGGCTGCCCGCGATGCTGCAGACCGTGCTCGCCGCGCTCGCCGTCGCCGCGGCCGGCCACGCGGTCGGGACCACCTGCCGCCACGCGCAGCGCGAGCTCGCGATCCTGCGCACGCTGGGTTTCACACCGGCCCAGACCGCCCGGATTCCGCTGGTCACGTCCTGCGTGACAACCGCGCTGGCGGTCGCGGTCGGTGTTCCCCTCGGCCTGTTGCTAGGGCGTCTGGCCTGGTGGGAGATCGCCACCGCCACCGGCGTCGCCACCAGCCCGGCGGTCCCCGTCAGCCTGCTCGTCGCACTGCCGCCGGCGGTGATCCTGATCGGCCTGATCCTCGCCGCGCCACCGGCGTCACGGGCCGCGCGGCTGCTCCCCGGCGCCCTGCTGCGCCGCGAGTGATCCGGGCACGGCCAGAGCGGATGGTCGAGACGTGTCGAGACGTGTAGCCGAATCCCGAACTCCGGCCTGCCGCTGCTGCCAAGCAAGACCTGAGGATCTTGGTTGTTGGAACGACCGAAATCATCGGATCATCGCGCTGCGACTACGAGCCGCCGCTGCTGCCGAGCGAGGCGCCGCTCTAGACAGGAGCGGGCGCATACGCATCCGGCGGGCCGTCCGGACCGTGGCGGCGCCAGATGTCGCGCAGCACGCTCGGCGCCAGGTCCTCCTTGCACAGGTAGTCCAGGCCGCTGTCCGCGACGGCGGCCGGCAGATCCGTCCGGCCGTAGGTCGAGCACAGGACGACCACCGTGCCCGGCGCGTCCTGCTGGATCCGCGAACCGGCGACCACTCCGTTGATGCCCGGCAGGTTCACGTCCATCAGCACCAGGTCCGGGCGCAGCCGCGCGGCGGCGGTCAGGGCGTCCTCGCCCGTCTCCGCCTCACCGGCCAGGACGAAGCCCGCTGAGCGGCGGAGCACCGCCCGCACGGCCAGCCTGAAGGGGCGCTGGTCGTCGACGACCAGCACGGAGACCGACGGGGAGGAGCTCATGTCCTTAGTCTCGCCGCAGCGGGCACCGGCGCCCAAGGGTGCAGCCATGTCATGACGTCGGTGTGGCTACCTTCCCCGTCGGCCCGCCGGCCGGATGGTTCCCCGAGTGCAGGAAGAGCAGAACCGCCTTGACCCGCCGGTTCAGATCCGGCTCGTCGGTCAGGCCGAGCTTCGCGAAAATCGAGTTGCTGTGCTTCTCCACCGCGCGCTCGGACAGCACCAGCGCAGCCGCGATCGCCGCGTTGCTCCAGCCCTGCGCCATGTGGCTGAGCACTTCCAGCTCCCGGGGCGTCAGCCTTTCCAGCTCGCTGGGCTGCCTGCGCGCGCTCGCGGCGACGAGCCCCTCGACCACGGCCGGGTCGATCACCGACTCGCCGGCCGCGACGGCGCGGATGGCCCGCAGCAGGTCGTCCACCCCGGCCACCCGCTCCTTGAGCAGGTAGGCGCGGCCAGCCGATCCGCCTTCCAGCAACGCCAGGGCATAGGTGGCCTCGGCATGCTGGCTGAGCACGACCACGCCGACCCGGGGCCGCTCGCGACGCAGCCACCCGGCGACCTTGATGCCCTCGTCCGACCTGGACGGCGGCATCCGGATGTCGGTGACCACCACATCCGGATCATGGTCGAGGACGGCCTGCTCCAGCGACGGGCGATCTGTCGCCGTTCCGACCAGCTCCAGGCCGTCTGCCCGCTCGATAAGGGTCGCAAGACCATGCCGGAGCAGGGCATTGTCCTCAGCGAGAATCACACGAACGGCCATTGGACCACTCTAGGCCCGCCCAGGTACACGCAAACAGCCACGCGAACACGACTGGTGTCCGAAAACGTGACCTCCTTGCGACAGTCGGCGGTGCCGATCAGGCTGCCGCGACCGCCGTTCCGGTTTCGGTGCCACCGCGTCCCCGCTCGGTGAGCTCGAATGTCGGCACAACCGTGACCCGCTGCGCGAGCGGACCGGTCAGACCAGGTGTGGGACGGGGCCGCCGCCCCTGTCAGCGGTGGGATCCGCCTGATTCGATCCGCTCGATCCACTCGAACCACCGCCGGGAACCGAGCCCTGACCGGTCGTCCCGCCCTGCTGCTGGCCCTGTCCCTGGCCCTGCCCCAGGCCCTGACCCTGGCCCGAGAACTGACCGCCCTGGCCGGGGAACTGGCCCTGGAACTGGCCGCCCTGCCCCTGGGACAGGCCACCCTGCCCGGTGGAGCCCTGGCTGCCCTGGCCGGTGGAGCCCTGGCCACCCTGGCTGCCGGTGCCGCCGAACTGGTTGCCGAGCTGGTTGATGAACTGCCTGCCGCCGCCGAAGCCGCCACCGCCCTGGCTGTCCCCGAGGCTGCTGGCGTTCACGGCGGCCGCCCCGCCGACACCGAGTGCGATCGCGATGGCCCCGGCCACGAGCGTGCGGCCCAGGCCCCAGGTGTGCGGCCCCGCGGATTTCGCCGACGCGGGCGGCACCGGACCGGTCGCGGCCCCCACCACGGGCGGCGGGCCATCCAGGCTCGAACCACCCGTGCTCGGAGAGCCCTGGTTCGGGGTCGGCCAGGCCCACCGGCCCGAGGTCTGCCACGGCTCCGGCAGCGGCGCCGCGATCACAGGCGGCGCTGCGGGCGCTGGTGACGTCGCGGGCGCTGGTGGCGTCACGGGCAATGGTGGCGTCACGGGCAATGGTGGCGTCACGGGCAATGGTGGCGTCACGGGCAATGGCAGCTGCGCGGGCAATGGTGGCTGCGCGGGCTGGAACAGTGCCGGAAGCTGAGCCTCTCCCCCGGCTGACGGCGAGGGCGGCCCACCGGCTGGCGGGGACGCGGGCGGGTCGGTCGGACCGACGTGACTCATGTCCGTGCTCCTCGTCCCGGCGGGTCAGTGCCGCGCCGTCGGGAGGAGAGTTCGCCGCGAACCTGTGAGCGACCTGTGACGACGCTAGGTGCCGGATGTGTGATCGCACCAGCCTCCCGGCATCCCGCAGGGGCGCGAAGGAACACAGCCAGTACACAGATGATCTTCAGCAATCCCACAGGAAGCGGTCGCATTCTGACGACATGCAGCCGTCGAGCCCCCGCATCCTTGTCGTTGACGATGAGAGCACCCTCTCGGAGCTGCTGTCCATGGCACTGCGGTACGAAGGCTGGGAAGTACAGACCGCCCCGGACGGGCGCGGCGCGCTGAAGGTCGCCCGAGATTTCCGCCCCGACGCGGTGGTCCTCGACATCATGCTGCCGGACATGGACGGCCTCGAGGTGCTCCGCAAACTGCGCGCGGAGAGTCCGGACGTGCCCGTCCTCTTCCTCACCGCCCGCGACGCGGTCGAGGACAGGGTGGCCGGCCTGACCGCGGGTGGCGACGACTACGTCACGAAACCGTTCAGCCTGGAGGAGCTCGTGGCCCGGCTGCGCGGCCTGCTGCGCCGGCTGCACCGCTCGACGCTCAGCGACGGCGCGACGCTGGTCGTCGGCGACCTCATCATGAACGAGGAAAGCCGGGAGGTCAGCCGCGCCGGCCAGGAGGTCCGGCTGACCGCGACCGAGTTCGAGCTGCTGCGGTTCTTCATGCGCAACCCCCGCCGGGTGCTGAGCAAGGCGCAGATCCTCGACCGGGTGTGGAACTACGACTTCGGCGGGCAGGCGAACGTCGTCGAGCTGTACGTCTCCTACCTGCGCCGGAAGATCGACGTCGGCCGGCAGCCGATGATCCACACCATGCGTGGCGCCGGCTACGTGCTCCGCCCGGCGACCTGAGCCGGCCGCCGCAATGACGCAAGCCCCCGCCGGCATCCCCGGCGAGCCCACTTTCAGCCACCACACCGCGAGCCACCACACCGCCAGTCACCACGCTGGCGGGCCCGTCGGCGTGCGGCGGCGGCGCGGCCCGGCCGGCTGGTCGCTGCGTACCCGGCTACTGGCGCTCCTGCTCGCACTCCTCGCCGTCATGTCGGCGCTGATCGTCTTCGTCACGCTGGTGGCGCTGCGCGGCGTCCTCATCGACCGACTCGACGAGCGGCTGGCCGACGCGGACCGCCGCTGGAATATGCCCTACATCGCCGCACAGACCGGATTTCCACCGGGCGTCGTCGGCTCCGGCGCCGGAGCCGGTCTCCGCCCGGGTACTGGCGCCGGTAACGGTTCCAGCACGTCCGAGCTGTCCGTATCCGACCAGCTGACCCTTTTTCTGGACCGCCAGGTGTCAGGCACCCTCGGGGCGGTCGTCGAGCTCCGCGGCCAGGTTCCCTTCAGACCCGGCGCCGGCCCCGAGGACCCGCCCGCGGCACTCAGTCCGAACGTCGACGAACTAGTCGACAAGGTCACCGCCTGGCTCAGCGACGACGGGTCCGTGATCGCGCTGACGGGCGCCGATGCGACGACGGTGGCCCAGATTCCACTGGACGGCGTCGCACACACCCGGACGATCGGCGGCCACGGCGACTACAGACTGACGGCCCGCCTCTCCGGAGACGGAAGCCGGATCCTGGTCACGGGTCTGCCGATGAACGAGGTTGACGCGACCCTGACCAGGACCGCGGCGATCGGAGCGGCCGTCGCGGCGTTCGGCGTGCTCGCCGCCGCGATCGCGGGTGGGGCGATCGTCCGCAGGACGCTGCGCCCGCTGAGCCGGGTGGCGGCGACGGCGGCGCGGGTCGCCGAGCTGCCGCTGCACCGCGGCGCCGTCGACCTTCCGACGCTCGGGCCGGACGTCGACACCGACCCACGTACCGAGGTCGGGCAGGTCGGCGCCGCGCTCGGCCGGATGCTGGGCCACATCGGGGACGCGTTCGACGCCCGGCACGCCAGCGAAACCCGGATGCGCCAGTTCCTCGCCGACGCCAGTCACGAGCTGCGCACACCGCTCGCCGCGATCAGCGGGTACGCCGAACTCACCCGGCGCACCAAGGCCACGGTTCCCCCGGATGTCGTCTACGCCATGGGGCGGGTCGAGTCCGAGAGCGCGCGGATGACCGCGCTCGTCTCCGATCTGCTGCTGCTGGCCCGCCTCGACTCCGGCCGGCCGCTGGTCCGGGAGACCGTCGACCTGTCCAGGCTGGTCGTGGACGCCGTCAGCGACGCCCATGTCGCCGCGCCCACGCACCGCTTCGAGCTCGACCTGCCCAGCGAGCCGGTCACGACGACCGGTGACCCCGCACGCCTGCACCAGGTGCTGACCAACCTGCTAGCGAACGCCCGTACCCACACCCCGCCGGGAACCCGGGTGACTGCCCGGCTGACCACCCAGGCCCGGCCGGCGCCGCCCGGGAGCTTCGCACCCCCGGGCATGCCCGGGCCGCTCGTCTGGTGTGCCGTGCTGCAGGTGATCGACGACGGGCCGGGGATTCCGCCCGAGCTGCTTCCCAAGGTCTTCGAGCGGTTCGCCCGGGGTGACAGCTCACGTTCACGCGCCGCCGGCAGCACCGGTCTCGGGTTGTCGATCGTGTCCGCCGTGGTCGAGGCCCACCACGGCCGCGTCGAGGTGGCCAGCCGTCCCGGCCAGACCGTGTTCACGGTTCTCCTGCCGGTGGGCACGGCCACCGGCCCCCGCTACCGGCCGAGGCCCGACCTCACGCTCACCACGGGGCAGGAAGCTGACCCGGCCGGCTGGATGCCTGACCTCGCCGAGCACGGCGCCGGAAGGGCCGGAAGGGCCGGAGGGGCCGGAGGGGCCGGACCGGCGTCCTCCCCTGCGGCCGAGCAGGCTGTCCCACCGCAACCTGCCCGCACGACCAGGCCCCTTGCCGAAACCGTCGCCGGGCCCGTTGCCGAACCTGCTGCCGGGCCTGTTACCACGCACATGTCGGCCGGGACGGAGACTGCGGCGCCGGGCCGTCCGAGCGCGGCCCATCCGGGCGGCGGGCCGGGGCGTGGCCGCCGAGCCCGGGCGAAGGAGATCGTCCACGCTCCCCGCCGGGACGCCCACCCTCACAGGTGACGCACAGGCCGATCACAAGGACCGGAAAGGTCCCCGGCCGAGCCTGATACGTATGCCGAGCTCACCGACGTCGCCACTACCGACCGACCAGGCCGGTCCTCCGGGGGGAGTGGGGGCCGGGCCATGGCCCGCCGCCAGCTCCACCCCGGGTGGTGCCAGCCTCTCGCCCGCCCGACGCGACGGCCTGTACCCGGGCCCGGAGCCGGAGCAGCCCACCTTCCTCTGGTCCAGCGAGGCGACCCTGCCGGACCTGCGCCGGCCGGTGCGGCAGGCCCCGCCGCCGGACACGGCCTGGGGCGGTGCCGGAGCCGGAACGGGAGCCGGAACGCCCGCCGACCAGCCCGGCCCGGCTTCAGGTCCCGGCCCGGCTTCCGGTAGGGACGCGGCGGACGGCGGTCGGCTCTCCCGGCTGGTGCGGGGGCGTCCGGACGATCCGCGCTGGGTGCGTCCCGCGCTGTTCGGGCTGCTGGTGGCGACGGCCGTGCTCTACCTGTGGGACCTGGGCGCCTCGGGCTGGGCGAACGCCTTCTACTCGGCTTCGGCCCAGGCCGGCTCGGTCAGCTGGAAGGCGATGTTCTACGCGTCGTCCGACGCGGGGAACGCCATCACCGTCGACAAGCCGCCGGCCGCGATGTGGGTGATGGCGCTGTCGGCCCGCATCTTCGGGGTGAACTCCTGGAGCATCCTCGTCCCCGAGGCGCTGATGGGCGTCGGCTCGGTCGGGCTGCTCTACCTCACCGTGCGCCGGGCGTTCCCCGCGGGCGCCGCGCTGCTCGCCGGGGCGGTCCTCGCGCTCACCCCGGTCGCGACGCTGATGTTCCGCTTCAACAACCCGGACGCACTGCTGGTTCTCCTGCTGATCGCCTCGGTGTACGCGACCCTGCGCGCCATCGAGACCGCCAGCACCCGGTGGCTGGTGTGGGCCGGTGTGTTCATCAGCTTCGGCTTCCTGACGAAGATGCTGCAGGCGCTGCTGATCGTCCCGGTGCTGGCGATCGCCTACCTGGCCCTCGCACCGACCCCCTTCACCCGGCGGCTCTGGCAGGTCGGTGCCGGGACCCTCGGCCTCGTCGTCCCCGCCGGCCTGTTCATCGCGATCGTCGAGCTCGTCCCGGAGTCGTCGCGCCCGTACATCGGCGGATCGCAGCACAACAGCATTCTTGAGCTCACCCTCGGCTACAACGGCCTCGGCCGCCTCACCGGGGACGAGACCGGCAGTGTCGGCGGTGGCGGTGGCGGCGGCGGCGGTGGCGGCGGTGGCGGCATGTGGGGCTCCACCGGCTGGGGCCGGATGTTCGGCTCGGAGATCGGTACCCAGATCTCCTGGCTGATCCCGACCGCGCTCGTCCTGCTGGTCGCGGGCCTGTGGGTGACCAGGCGGGCAGCCCGGACGGATCCGGCCCGCGCGGCGTTCGTGGTCTGGGGCGGCTGGCTGCTGATCACCATGATCGTGTTCAGCCGGATGAAGGGCATCTTCCACGCCTACTACACGGTGGCGCTCGCGCCGGCCGTCGGCGCGCTCGTCGGCATGGGCGCCGCGGTTCTGTGGCGCCGGCGGGAGCACCCGCTCGCCACGGCCACCCTGGCCGGCACGCTGACGCTGACGGCGATCTGGTCCTACGTCCTGCTGAACCGCACTCCCGACTGGCATCCGTGGATCCGCTGGGCGGTGCTGATCATCGGCTTCGCCGCGGCGCTGCTCTTCGTGGTCTTCCGCTGGCTGCCCCGCG
>NZ_ADGX01000027.1 GCF_000177675.1 Parafrankia sp. EUN1f | reverse complement strand
GGGGGACGGCTACCGCGACCTGGCGCCCGCGGAGTTCGCCGACCTGCTGGTGAAGACCATCGAGCAGGCCCGCGCCGGCGCCCGGAGCATCGCCCTGGCCGGCCTGCGGGACCTGATGCTGGAGCTGCCGTCCCCCATCGGCCGGATGGGCGAGGTCGACTCCTCCGAGGAGCTCGTCGAGGAACTGCTCGGCATGTTCACCAGGAACATGCCGGACAGCGGCGCCGCACCGGTCGCGGACCGGAACGGGCACTGGTCGTGAGCGGAGAGCAGATCCAGTTCAACGGCGACGAGCTCGCCGAGAAGGTGCCGATGCTCGCCGATTTCCGCGAAGCCTTCCTCGCCTTCGGCGAGGAGCTGGCCGAGGGAATCGCGCAGCACAACTTCGCCAGGGACGCGCACGACGAGGTGTCCAAGCTGTCCTACGCCATGTTCAAGCAGCTGATGAAGTACTTCGGCAAGATCTACGACGCGCTCGGTGAGGCGGTCGGCGTGCAGGGCGACCGCCTCGAGGCCGTGCGCACCATCGGCGAGGCGACCGAGACGGACGCCACCCACTCCGCCGGAGGCTGGTCCGGCGGCGGCGCACGCGGCTGACCTGCAGGAACGGGCTGCGAGACGATGTCGAAGTCGTGGGATGACGCGATCTACGCGTTCACCGGCATGCGGGTCACTCCCGCGGAGACCATCGTCGAGGTCCAACGTCTCGCGAACGTCCTGAGAAACTCGAAAGGCAAGGTCGACCAGCTCAGCCTGGATCTCATCGCCATCGTCCGTGCCGTGAAGGCGACGGTCGACAGCAAGGCCGGGCGGCGCTTCGTCGGGCAGACCGCGCAGTTCGTCGTCGACGAGCCGAAGCTGCTGCCGAAGGGCGGAATGCTGCTGCTGGCGGCGGCGGACATGCTCGACGCCCAGGCACTGCGGATGGATCTGACCCGCAAGCAGGGCGAAGTGATGTTCTACTTCATGCAGATCCAGCTCGCGATCGCCGCGATCGAGGCGGCGTTCGGCGGGGGCCGGCAGCGGCCGAACGCATCGCCACCACTCGCACGATCATCCAGATGGTCCTTTCGCGGGAGTTCGCCCTCACCACAACCAAGATCACCGGCATGCAGATGCTGTTCATGCCGGGCTCGTCGATCATCGCCCAGATCTGGCAGATCCTCGAGGGCAAGCGCGGCGACCTCGACGGCGGCGAGGTCTGGCACATGATCAAGTATGGCCTCGCGGCGGCAGCCAGCTCCGTCGTCGCCGTGCCAGGGCTCCACAACGCCATGAACAAGTGGAACCAGGTCCTGGTCAACCAGGGTGTCCGCGGCGGCGCCGGCAACCCCATCGCCGACATGTTCGCCTCCACGCTGGCGTCGATCCTGCTGGAGGGCGGCAGCGGCTACGTCGCGTCCGGCGTCGTCGACGATGACTGGAGCGGCAAGACCATCGTCGACGACATCATCTCCGGCACGACCGAGGGATCGACGGAGAGCGCCGCCCGCGGCATCGGCCGCGGCGCCCGGAACAGCATCGTCGGGCCCGGCGGGGGCGCCGACCTCGACGACATCGGCCTGGATGTCTCCTCACTGGACGGAATCGACGGCCACAGCGACGAAGGGGACGACAACTCCGACGGCGGCGGTCCCGGCAGCAGGTCCTCCCAGGGCAACACCTCGCCGAACAGCACCGGCTCCGCGGCCGGGGATCCGCCCCCGGGCGGGGGTGGGCCCTCCGGGAACGCGCTCGCGACCGGAAACCCGTCAACGACGACGCACCTGTCGCCGCCGGACATCACGGGCCGCGGCGGCGCGCCAGACCTCACCCCCACCCCGCCGATCGACACGGTCTCCCTCGCCAGCCTCCACCTCGATCTCGACGACAGTGCCTCAGAAAAGTCGGACAACTGGTCGGTGTACAGCGGTGCTTCGGAGGACTCCGTCCAGACCACGCTGACCATCCCGGACGACGACGACCCGCCGGTGCCGATCGTCGCGGGAGCGGCACCGGTCCCGCTGGCCACGCCCGCACCTCTTCCCGGCGGGCTCGGGGGAGCAAAGCCCGGCGCGGGCGGTTCTCTCGCTGCCGGGCCTCCCGGTGCCCCACCCGGCGAGGGCAACCCTGCCCCCGTCCTGAACGCCGAGCCGGGCGCGGCGCCGCCGAACCAGCCCCATCAGCCCGCGGAGAGTTCCCGCAGCGGCTCCGCCCCCTCGGAAACCCCCACCGGCGCACGACCCGAGAACGCCGTGCCTGGTCCTGATCCGCTGCCGGATCCCGAACCGAACCCAGTTCCGGGACCAACTCCGGTTCCCGGACCGAACCCGGCTCCCGGACCAACGCCGCCCCCTGCGCAACCGGCAGGCGCAGGCCCAGCACCGCCGGCCGGAGGCCCAGCGCCGCTGTCTCCTCCGGCGGGCGGACCACCACCCCCGGTACCCAGCGGACCGCCCAACCCCGGGCCCAGCCCGATGGAGGCCACAGCGCCCGGCGGCGGGCATCCGCCTGGCGCGATGCCCGGTCCGGCCGCGATGCCCGGTCCGGCGCCGCAACCGTCCCCCTCGTCATCTGCCGGTCTCCTCCCGGACACCCCCACACCGGCGGACCCCATCCCGTCCCCATCGAGTCCGGCACCCGCACCGGCGGTACCGGCGCCCAACCCGCCCGCACCATCAGCGACGCCGCCGCTCGTCTCGGATCTGGACGGACCTCCGCTTCCGCCCACGGAAGCTCTCGCGCCGGCTCCAGTACCACCGCTCAGCCCGTCGGCGCCCCCGCCGACCCCCACACCCCGGCCGGAGCCAGTGCCCCCGGTGCCGGTACCCCCTGCCCCTGTGCCACTGCCAGGTCCCGTGCCGCCCGTCGGACCAACCCCGCCGATCCCACCACCATCCCTGAACGCACCGCCCTCACCGACAGCAACACCTACGGCATCACTTGGCAGCTGGGCAGCCGGCGATGGCGCAAAGCTCCAGCTGATGGATCCGCCGCGGCCCGGCCCGCCGCTCGTGGAAAGCAGCACACCGGTGCCGCTCACCGCCGCTCGTCCCCCCGGCACCGTGACACCGCCGAAGCTGAAGCCGGGGCCGGACTCCATCACTCCGGTTTCCGAAGCTGAGCCGGCACCGACTCCGCCCGCGCCTCCCCAGCAGCCCCGCACCCCCGACCAGACCGCGCTCCTCAACCGCATACGCCCACGCCTCAGCACCCTGCCGACCGGCCGGAACATCACCGACCAGGAAATCCTCACCGCCTTCGACACCCTGCGCACCCAGCCACAACACCGCCGAACCCCCACCCGCGACCTCGACACCCGCGTCATCACCACCCTGATCGGCGCACCATCCCCCGGCCTCGGCGGCGGCGCACCCGGCGACCACACCACCTCCGCGGAACAGACCGACACGCCACCGTGGGACCAGATCCAGCTCACCCTTGACGTCGACCAGGGCACGCTTGCCCTCACCAGCGCCGGCCTCACCGCCGACCAGCGCGGCCGGCTCACCACCTTCGCGAAGCAGATCGCGACCGAGGCCATTCACCGGGCCAAAGCCGGACAACCACCGCTCATCCTCCATCTCGAAGGAGGCGCGAACGGCCTGCCTTTCCTCCGGGACCGCGCCATCAGCGGCGGCGCCCGCCGGGCTACCTCCACCGCGGGCATCCTCGCTCGCCTCATCGCTGACCAGCTCGCCGAAGCAGGCCTTCCCTCCGCCCTCGTCACCATCCGCACCACCAGCCGCGGTACCGGACCCAGTAGCTCCCCCAGACACCCAGGCCACACCGGCCGCAGCGATGCCGACCGCCGCCAGGTCCTCGGCTGGCTGACCCAGCCCATGACCGCCGCGGCCTACACTCCGCCCGCCCTCAACCCCATCACCGCGGGCACCCTCACCCGCGACTACGGCGCCGCCGTCCGCCCGAGAAACATCCGGCGGAACGAGCGCGACGACTGGTGGGCGCAACGCCTCAACCCGCTGTGGACTCCCCTCAGCCAGTTCTCCAGGAAACAGTTCGAGGCGAGCCCACCCGGAGCACGCTGGCAGTACTCCGTCACCCGGGACGGCACTATCTATCTGGGCAGCGACAGCATCACCGACATCGTCCCGCCGGACGAACTCGCGGAGCTCTACTCCTGGGTGGCGAGCCGAAACCCCGGCCTGACGTTCGAGCGGTTCATCGACAAGATCTCGAGACATGGCCACCCCACCATCGTCGTCGGGTTCACCCCCGACGGCCGCATCGTCGAGGAAGAGGCGCGCGTAAGCGGCGACGCCTGGCGCAACGCCGACAGCACCGGAACCATCGACGACTTCTCCGGCCGATTCATGCATGAGGAGGTACGGGGCGAGCCCAGCTTCGCCGAAGTCCAAAGATGGCTGAGCAACGTCGCGACCCAGATGTCCAGCCATTTCGGCGTGCCGTTCGACATCTCCATCGACGGGGAGGCCCTTCCCCCGCTCCAGGCCGCGGCCCCGCCGCCGACTTTCGACGAGACCAGCTTTCTCGACCTGGTGCACCTCGACTCCACCGTGCGCCAGGAGTTCACCGACCAGCAGATCATCGCCATGTATCGCGACCTGCGCGCTCGACGGCCGTATCTCAGGCCCCGGGCCCCGGCCCCGGCCGTCACCCTGCACGGCGGGAAAGCTCCCCGGATCCCCGACGGCGCCCGCCCGTCCTGGACGCAGATCCGGCTCACCCTCGAGGTCGACTACGGTCTCCTCGCCTTCGGCGGCACTGACCTCACCCCGGTACAGCGAGATCAGCTCATCACCTTCGCTCATCAGGTCGCCGCCGAAGCCATTCACCGCCACACCAGCGGACTTCCGCGCCTCGCCCTCCATCTCGAAGGCGGCGCCAACAGCCTGTCCCTCTTCCCCGACCGTGCCACCAGCGGCGGTACCCAGCGGGCCGGCTCCGCCGCGCGCCTGCTCACCCTCCTCATCACCGACCGTCTCGTCAGCGCAGGCGTATCTCCCGACCTCGTCACCATCCACACCACCAGCCGCGGTGCGGGACCCACCACCTCGCCCAGACACCCCGGCCACACCAGCCACGACCCGGTCGGCCGACGCCAGGTCCTCGGCTGGCTCACCGAGATCACCACTGATGCGCTTGCGGCGCCCGCAGCCCCCACGGCCGCTCCGCCCACCCCGCTCGACGGAGCTGACCGGCCGGATCCTCCCGCGCGGTCACTGCCGGGCCCGACTTCGACGACCGTCTCCAGCAACCCGTCCACGATCAATGGCGTCACCGCCTACGGTCAGCCCTACGAGCGCATCCGCACAGCCGACGATGGCAACAGCTTCGTCGAGGCGCTGCTCATCAGCATCAGGAGCCAGCTCGCGAATCCCGTGTTCCAGCGGGTGAAAGGCCGGGACATCAGAGTCTCCCTGATCAATCTGATCACGAGAACGCGACCCGGGGGCCCGTCGATATCCGACCGGCTGGACGACCCACATACCAGCATCCACCAAGGCGTCATCCGAGACCTTGTGCTCGGCCTCGACGACTCCGGGCTGAGGTCCGTCCTGCGTCTTCCGCCGAGGGAGGGCCAGGCGAGCGACGGCCAGCCCGATCTGGAGACCCTGCAGGAGCGCGCCTTCGCGGAACTCCTACGCGACCCCTTCGGCACCGCCTGGAACCAGCTACTCGAGATCACCCCGGCGCTGGACCCGCTGGGCGATCAACGCGACAGTGTAAAGGACCTTCGGCTGAGTGGACTGGTGGCGGCCACGGTCCTGCTACCGGATCTGTGGCGAACACCGTTCGTCAACCCGATTCCCGCGCTCGCGGCACTGATACTCAACGTCGACCTCGCCGTCATCACACCGAAAGCCGACGGAGACCTGCGGGCCGACCGCTTCCCTGGGCTGACCTCACCGGCACCGAACGGAACACTTGTCATCCTCCATGACGGAAAGGGCCACTACGACGGGTTCGAACCCGCGGAGTCGGACGACGCGCGGCGCGACCGGATTCGCGCCTGGATCGACGAGACCAACAGAAACAGCGCATCCCGGCCCACCCCACCAGAGCCAGAACACATCGACGGCACAGCCGAAACCGAGCCGATCGAACCCGGCAACCCGGCCGACGCCCGCCCCTCCCAGGAGCAGACCCCGCTCTCGCGGATTCGGCTCGTCCTCAACCTCGACGAGAACACCCGCGCCTTCACCAGCACCGGTCTCACCCCTGACCAGAGCGCCCAGTTCACCACCTTCGCCGACCTCGTCGCCGCCGAAGTCATCCACCGGGCCACCACCGGACAATCGCCCCTCACCCTCACCCTCGAAGGCGGCGAACCCACCGGCCCCGGCGAACCCGACGGCCAACGCATCATCGACGCCTACCTCGCCGGCGAGCAGCGCGCCGAAGCCAGCGCCGGCGTCCTCACGCCCCTCATCACCGCCCGCCTGAAGCAAGCGGGCCTTCCCACCACCCTCATCACGATCAGGACCGCTTCCCGCGGCCCGAACCCCACCGATGCAGCGGGCCACACCCACGACGCGCAGTCGGACTCCCCCACCCCGGCAGAGCAACGCCAGGTCCTCGGCTGGCTCACCGAAACCGAGACAACCACCGGAGCCAGCACCGAGAACACAGCCGAGATCGCTGTGCCGTCCCAGGCCGCACCACCGACCGTGGAACGCGGCGGCGACGGTGACAACACCGTGAACGGCACCCGCGACCAGCCGTACCAGATCCCTGCGGACAGCGGGTCCTTCTTCGACGCCCTGATCACCAGCGCGCAGCGCCGGGATCCGAACGCCCCACTCGGCTTCCCGCACGCCCCGAACACTCCGCTGCGCAGCATGACCACGGACGAGGCTCGGGCCGCCGTAGCCGCGTGGCTGCAGGCGCCGGACGGCCTCGGGCCGCGGATCTCGGCGGCGCTGGACGACCCGCAGAGCCCCATGCACCAGACCATCCTGAGGTCGCTGGTCCTGGGCCTCGACACCCAGCGCCTCGTCACCGTCCTCCAACTCCCCGCGGACAGCCCGGTCGGTCCCGACATCGCACTGCGGGCCGATCTTCTGGTCCAGCTCACCAGCGACCCGTTCGGCGACGCCTGGGATCGGCTCCTCCGGACCATCCCGGCGCTTGATCCCCTGGGTGACAATCGCGACAGCACACGGGAACTTCGGATGAGGGGACTCGTGGCTGCCGCGATCCGCCGGCCGGAACTGGCTCGGTCCCCGTTCTTCCAGCCGGTCCCCAGCATCGCCGCGCAGGCGCTCGCGGCCCAGCTCGAGCTGACCACCGCGACCCCCGACGGCGGCCTGACCACCACGACCCTCAATCGGTCGGACCCTCCGCGACCGGATCGAGTGGTACGCCTGTTCCAAGGCGGGCCCAACTACTACGAGGCGCTCGGCGACGACGTCGCGGAATCGGACGACACAGCCCAGCAGGACCGGATCCGCACGTGGCTCACAGGAGTATCCGCCCCCGAGCTCGCCCCGTCGGGCGTGGAGGGGCTCCCCGACGGCCCGGAAGGCCACGACGCGCTCGTCCCCGAGTCCGCGCTCATCCACCCGGAGACCGACGACAACCCCACCCCACCCAGGCCCACCATCACACCACCACTGGACGACCCCGACGCGATCACCCAGCTGGCCGCGGACGAGCCGTCACCGGAAGAACCGTTCGACCCGTTCACCCTGACAGACCTGGAAAACGACATACTCCAAACGACACGCATCAGAATCGACCGCACCAACACCCGGCTCACCATCACCGACCAGAAGATCGTCGACACCTACCGAAAACTGATCCAAAGCCCGCAGTTCCAGACGAGAACCACCCCCGAATACGCCGCCCTCGTCGAGGAGAACCTTCTCTACGGCGACACCGGGCATCTCCACGGCGACGGCCCCGGCGACCCCACCAGCAACTCCGACGGCGGCCCCGTCAGGAACTCCGGCAACCGACCACCCCTGAACCGCATCCAGCTCACCCTCGATCTCGGCGAAGGCACCCGCACCTTCACCGCCACCAACCTCACCCTCGACCTGCAGGACCAGCTCACCGCCTTCGCCGACCACGTCGCCGACGAAGCCATCCATCGCGCGCAGACCATGCGGGCACCACACATCACCGTCCACCTCGAAGGCGGCGGCAACGGCAGACCCCTCCAGCCCGGCCGCGCCACCACCAGCGGCCACGAACGCGCGGAAGCCACCGCCCGATTCCTCGAACGCCTCATCCACGCCCGCCTCGCGGACGCCGGAATACCCACCGGCATCGTCGCCGTCCGCACCACCAGCCGCGGTGCCGGCCCCACCACCTCACCCACGCACCCCGGCCACACCACCGACAACCCGGCCGAACGGCGCCAGGTCCTCGGCTGGATCACCGAGAACGCAGCCGAACCGGCGCCGCCGACCGTGGAGCGGGACGGGAACGACCACGTGATCGTGGACGGCCAGAGATTCCGGGTGCAGCAGGCCCCGGGCTTCATCAGCGCTCTGGGCCTGAGCACGGGCAGCCAGCACCCGATCTCCCCATACGGTCGGATGAACGGAAAGAACCTTCGAGACGCCATAAGCTGGTGGCTCACCGGTGGGACTCACGGGATCGCGGCGTCCCGCACGCTGGACGATCCGAAAAGCAGCATCCACCAGGACATCGTCCACAAGCTGGTGGACGACCTCGACCCGGCGACCCTGAGGAACATCCTCGGGTACACGCAGGAAATGCGCGCCGATCCCGAGGACCTGCGGGATATAGCCGTCACCGAACTAACCGAGAATCCGGCCGGCAGCCCGTGGTCTCGTCTCCTTAAAAGATCAACCCAGCTGCAGCCACTCAGCCACGTGATTACTATTTTCAGGCACAGGATGAGCGACCTGGTCGAGCTGGCGATCCGTATGCCGGAAATGGGGAACACTCCGCTCTTCGAGCCGGTACCCGCATTCGCGGGCCCGGCGCTCGATTTCGAGATCGTCCTCGTCGGACCGGCGCCCGCAGGTGGCCTGACCGCCACCACCGTCAACTGGCCGAGCGGAAGGCTTCCACACAACAGGATCTTCGTCTACCGCGACGGCGGCAACGGCTATCACGCTCTCCTCCACGCACCCGCGAACCTGAACACGGAAGACCCACCGGCCGGGCCGGCGACTCCCACGACCGCTCCCGCGCCCGTTCCCACGACCGCTCCCGCGCCCGTTCCCACTCCCGCGCCCGTGTCCGTGCCCGTGCCCGTGCCCGTGCCCGAAACAGCTGGCCCCAGCGCCCCCCGACCGGCCGTGCGCGGCCTGGAGCACCCGGACCATCCCGGCGTCCAGATCGATCCGACCACGCGCACGATCTTCACCGCCGACACCGCACACCTCGCCGCCGCCCTCACGCCCACCCCCCACCTGACCACCGTCTTCCTGCCTCGCACCTCCGACGGCCGCATCGCCCTACCCGCCCCCGTCGATCAGGACGGCGCCACGGCGAACGGCGACGACCACAGCCAGACCGACGAGGACCTGCAGGCTCTCACCGCGAGAAGCCTGCACGGCCTACTCAGGGCAGCCGGTTGGCGAGGCGGCCCCGTCCAGTTCTGGGTCGCCCCGCAATCGCGCTACGCGGACTCCTTCGACTCGTCATCCCTGTACACGGTCTCCTCGTACGCGGCATCGTCCAACGCGGACTCCGAAACCTCCTCCCAGGCGTCATCCCTGGCAGGGCCCAACCCGTTGCCGGCTCCCGCGGGCGGCCCCGGTGCGGCACCGGCTGACGGTGGACCGGCCGGGCTGGAGGCACTGGACCACCAGCTGGACTCGTTCGCCCAGGTACTGCGCGCGGAAATCTGGGCGCCTCTCCCCGATGCCCACCCGCGGGTGGACGGCGGCGCGCTACGCACCGACAGCGGGCGTCACAACTGGCTTCTCAACGCCCCGCGACCCCAGCCCATCGGCGGCAGGCCACTGGTCACCCCACCCACCTGGATGGCTCCGAACACTCTCGGAAGTCTGGCGCCCTCGATCGGCGGCCCGGTGGTCTGGCCCGGCGGCATGGCCATGATGACCCTGAACACCTACCTGTCGGCCCTGCCCGACCTGCGGCAGATGGCGCGGCACCCCACCCCCGGCCTCCTCGACGTCATTCTGGTCAACGGACCGGGCGGCGCCCGGACACTCACCCCCGATGGGACGTCGAGGCCGCTGACGGAGCGAGGCATCCAGGCGGTGATCCGCAGTGCCGCGCGGGACGGCCTCGACGTGCGGTTCTGGGTTGACGGGGACATCGGAGACGCTCGGCCCCTGCTACAACGGGTGGCCGACACGGCCACCGTCGAGGTCCTGCTCCCCGTGGCCGGTGGCCTGCCATCCTTCCCGAACGCAACGGCTGCCCCGCCGGCCACGAGCGGACGACCGCGCCTCGTCACCACCGACGGAACCCCGGGCACCTGGCAGGCCCTGGGCCGCCCCGGGAAGCACGGCGCCAGCAGATGGATCTTCGTCAACGGCGAGGTACACCGACGCACCGACATCGCGGCCGTCCCCCTGCCCGGCGGCCTGATCATGCTGCCTCCCGGCGGGGTCGGCCCGATACCGCCTCCCGCGGACAGCCCCACCCGCTCGGACATCTTCGAGATCCACCACAGCGAGCTTCAGATGACCCGCCACGGCATCGTGCTCGTCGTCGGCCGCTACGACGGGACGGCCGACCGCGTTCCCGCCGCCGACGTCCCCGCCTTCCTCAGCGAACACGGCTGGAGCGGCCAGCCGCTTGCCGTCGTCAGCCCGAACACGGATCACGAGGCGCGGGAGTTCTGGGCCCAGGTCGGCGAGGCCGCCGGGGTACACGTGTACGGGGTATCCCCTTCCGCCAGGCTGGAAGACGGCACCCTCAACGGCGCCGCGTACCTGGCCGGCACCGAGATGAACCGGTTCCCGACCTGGTGGGTGCTGCACAGACCGGACGGTTCCTCGGGACCAATGGTCACAGACGCTCTCGGACGGCTCTGGCCGGCGAACACCTCCGTGTGGTTTCGGATGGCCTCCTTCGGCCTGGCCTCACCCACCCGGGCACTGCCCGGCCAGCGCCCTCTGCAGGACCCAGACCTTCCCTACCCGCGCTCGGTCTTCGTGCTGGACCTCCCGGTGCTGCCCACGGGCCGGCTGGGAGTGATGGTCGGCGATGACCCGACAGAGAACGCGCCACCTGACAGCCTTCGAAACCTGGCGTTCCGCGACACCACGATGCGACCGCTCATCCCGGAGCTGGGGCCTGACCTCGCCACCGAGGTGCGCACCACACCGGCGCCCGGCGGCGGCACCTCAGGGAACACCGCAGTGTCGATCGACGCGGTCATGCTGTGGTCACAGCCCCCGGACCCCGAGACCGCCCCGGCAGATGCCGCCGCGTTCGGCGAGGACGCACAGGCACTCGCGAACCTGCTCAACATCCCCGTGATCCACATTCTCCCCGGCACCGATCCGTATTCCTATCTGCTCGCCCCGGGAACCGACAGGTGGCGGCCCGATGCCAGGACGCCGGGACCGACGCCGCATCTCGGAATCGTCATGCCACACGGTTGGCCCCCCTTCCCGGCCCACGTCCCGATCTGGCCGGACGACCGCCTGGTCGACGCGATCAGACGCACCGACCCGGCACCCGAACACCCCACGCCGACCACTCCCCCACCGTCCGGCCCCACACCGTCCGGCCCCACAGCCGAACCCGCCGAGATCGAACCAGCCCCGCCGTCGACATCCGCGAACCCGCAACAGCTATCGGTCCCCGACGAAACCGAGCCCCCCACCGGAACCGAAAGCGGCCTCGTCTCCCAGGTACGCGGCGGTCTCGGGAACCACCCCGCGAACTCGCAGCTCACCGACCAGCGGATCCTCACCACCTACCGCGACCTGCGTGACCAGCCGCAGTACCGCGGAATGCACCCCGACCAGCTCGTCCAACCCGTCATCGCCAGCCTGCTGGACGCGCCGTTCCCCGGCCTCACCGGCCACGGCCCCGGCGACCCCGCCGACGGGCTTCACCCCGCTGAGCAGACGCCGCCCGGCCAGGGCTCACCGGACGGCTCCCGCCCGCGAACCGCCCCGCCGCCGCGGCCCGCGCCACCAGCCGTGACGTGGGCCGGAGCCGACCAGGTCATCGTGGACGGCCGCAGCCATCGCCTCGACCGCACGAGCCCGGACGGCGACTTCGTCGCGGCGCTGGTCACCAGCGCGAGCAGCCAGCTTCCGAACAACCCGTTGCGCCAGGCGACGGCGGAGAGCCTTCCGTCGGACCTGTCGGACTGGCTCACGTCGAGCGATCTCGGGAATGCGGCGCGAACCAGGCTGAACGACCCGGAAAGCGGCGAGTACCAGGACCTCGTCGACGTACTCCTGACCGGCCTCGACAACGCGGGCCTGACGGACGTCCTCGGCGAGCTGTACGAGGACATCTCCGTGGCCTCCCCGCGAGACACCGTCAAGATCGAGCTCACCCATATGCCGTTCAGTGAGGTGTGGGAGAACCTGCTCCAGCTGTCCCCCGTGCTGGCCCCCCTTCGGGCGCGCGGCGACCTCCGCGCCTCGCAGATGAGCGATCTGGTCGCGATGTCGATCCGTACCCCGAGCATGTGGCGCACACCGCTCGTCGCCCTGGTGCCCGAACTCACCGCGCAGGCTTTCCACATTGATCTCACCCTGATCAGAGCAGCGGGCGACGGCGTGGAACCGGTCACCTATCGCGGATCGGGCTCACCCGGGCACCACCCGAATCTGTACCTGTTCCACAACGGCGTCGACCGCTACGAAGCACTCGTCCACAGACCTGCCGAGAGGGTGGGGACCGGCCGCTTCCTCATCGACGGCGCCAGATACCAGGCACACGCAGCTGCTCCGGGGGCCAGCTCTCTCATCAGCGCGCTGAGCACCGCAATCCAGCAGGAGCCGCTGTTGCGGGATGCCGGTGCGACGTCGGAGGCGGACATCCGGGCCCGCATCGCCGACTGGCTCGCGGGCAGTGACATGGAATCGGTACGGGACGAATTCGACGACCCTCGGAACCCGTCGTACCAGAGCATCGTCAACGGGCTGGTGGCGGAGCTTGCGGACGCGGACCTGAGAACCGTTCTCGGGCCTGCGCAGGGCACTCGGGACGGCCTGAAGAATCTCCGACGTCAGACCATCAGGGTGCTCACCAACGAACCGCTCGGCGACGCGTGGAACCGGCTGCTCCAGGTATCCCCGTCGCTGGCCCCCCTGGGCGACCGCAGCAGCTTTGTAGATCTGCGTATGAGCGACCTCGTCGCGATGTCGATCCGCACCCCGTGGATGGAAAACACACCGTTCTTCGGCCCGGTGACCACGCTGGCGGCAAGGGCGCTCGACATCGATCTCGTCGTCGTCGAACCGGTTCGCGACGACCTGGAAACCACCACCTTCTCCGGACGCGGCCCGACCCAGCCACGCCGAACGCTGCACCTTCACCACAGCGGACAAAAGGGCTACCAGCCGCTGGTCCCCAGCCCGCTACCGGACGCGGTGCCCACGAGCCATCCTGGCGTGCACGCCCGCCCCGGCCAACGCACGATCTTCACAGCGGACACCGCCGAGGTCGCGGCGAGGATCACGCCCATCCCCCGGGTGACGACCGTGTTCCTGCCGCGGATGGCGGACGGCCGCCTCGCCCTGCCAACCACGGCCGGCGCAGCTGGCGCGGCCGACGCCGCTCTCACCGAGGGCACGCTGCGCGAACTGCTCACCGCGGCCGGCTGGCGCCGCGGCCCGGTGCAGTTCTGGGTCGCCCCGGAGCCGGCTGGCGCGGACCCGACCAGGCTGGCGGCGTTGGAGAGCCAGCTGGCCTCGTTCTCCGCCGCACTGCGCACCGAGATCTGGGCACCCCACCCCGGCACCCGGCCACGGGTGACGAGGGGCGCGATCCACACCGACGGAAGCGACACCAGCTGGCTTTTCCATCAGCCCGAGCCCGGGCCCCGCGGCGGCGCCGGCCTGGTCACCCCACCGGCCTGGCTGACGCCCGCATCGAGCGGCCGGCTGCTGCGCAGCGACGCGGTCGTCACACTCCCCGCCGGGCTGGCCATGCTCCAACCCGGCGGACGCGGACAGCTCCCGCTCCTCGCGGACGTCCCCACCCGCACGGACCGCTTCGAGATCCGTGGCGCCATCATCGGAGTGGAAACCACCGGAACGACGCTCGTCGTCGGCCGCGTCGACGGGACGTCCCACCACCTCCGTGCCGCCGACGTCCCGGCCTATCTCGCCCGACACGGCTGGACCCCCGAACAGCCACTGGTCGTCGCCAGCGAAAACCTCACCACCCAGGGGAGGGACTTCTGGGAGCAGGTTGGCAGGGCCGCGGGCGTGCACGTCTTCGTACCGCCCGCCACCGTCGGCATCGGGGCGGAAACCGTCGCCGGAGATTCCTATCTGGTGCCCAGCCAGGCGGAACCGAAGCCGCGCTGGGAGGTGCTGTACAGCCCGGCGGACCGACCACCACCGCTGACCACGGACCCCCTCGGACGCCTGTGGCCACCGGACGACCCCCTGTGGCTCAGGATGACCACCTCCGGCCTCGCCTCGACCACCTCGCGCTACGAGCACACACCCCCGGCCAGGGACCTCCCCTACCCGGCCGACGTCCTGGTCCTGGACCTCCCGGTGCTTCCCGACGGTCACCTCGGCCTCTCCTACCCCGACGGCACGGTCCGCCGGCTGGACCTGCCGGCACGCCCCGACTACGCGGTCCCCCCGGTCGTCGGGTCACGCACGTCCCAGCTGCTCGACCGGATCCGCGAGATACCGGGAAGGCACGCGGCGGTTGTGCTGTGGTCGCAGCCACCACCCGCCACCGGCCAGAACCCCGGCGATACCGCCACCATCAACTTCAACAATGAAGTCAGGGGACTCGCGAACCAGCTCGGAATACCGGTCATCCGCATCGCCGCCGGGGCCGACCCGTTCTCCGCCAACCGCGTGCCGGGTTCCCCGCTGCCGACGAGCAGCAGGCCCGATCAGCGGCCGCAGGCGCCCGAGATCCAGGTGGTCACCCCACGCGGCCAGCAGGATCTACCGACCTACTTCCAGATCGGGCCGACCGGCCAGCTGCATAAATTCGACCAGTTCGAGATCCACGACCCGGTACACGCCTACACAAACGGTTCCTACATGTTCGGCAGGCCCGCGAAAACCGGAGGCGTGAACACCGAGGTGGGCTACTGGGACGCCAAGCTCAACGGGCTGGACGACTCCCTCCCCGTCATCGCCGTGCACACCGACATCGAGGGGCGACCTTCCTGGTCCTACCACACGCACCTCGAGATCACAGCTCAGGAAATCAGTAACGTACTCCGCTCCAGACCGCGGATACCCGGGGCGAAACCGATCCCCCTGGCTCCCTATCGGCTGATCACCACGAACCCGGCAGCGCAACCCACCACCCACCTGGAAGCTCTCGCCAAGGAGATCTCCGCACAGCTCGGTGGCCTGCCGATCTATGTAGGCAGGAAGGCAAGCAGCCTGCCCGGGATGAACGACCTCCGGGCCGAAGCCTGGATACCCGTCGTAGTGCCGATCACGGCGGACACCGATGCGCACCCGCTGGCCGAGCTGCACGACGTCGAGCTCGACGCCCTGCTGGACTCGCCCGAGCCATCCCCCACCACCACGCGGATCGACCACGTACGCGACGGTGCGAACGCCCAGCTCGTACCCTTCGGCCAGTCCTTCGAGCAGTCGGTCGACTTCGACTACTCGGAGTGGAACCTGCTCAATCCACCGATCTCCCAGGTGCTCATGGTCGTGCACTCCGACGAGCAGGGCCCCTACGCCGTCGACCTGGCCCGCCCGCTCCTCGACGACCGCGACGTGCCGCACCAACCCGCGCGGGTAGCCGGGGTCCTCCAGGTCATCGTCCGGGGCGGGCTCGAATCCGTGACCGTTCGCCTGGACCACTTCCCGGACCCGGTCCGGATTCCACCGACGGCCCTGGCGACCATCATCCGGCGCTTCCTGCCACCCTCCTCCGGCTCCGCCGCCCCGCCGGCCATCGCCCTGGTCGCACCACAATCCATCTCGAAGAAGCGCCTGAACCAGAACACCTTCCCGATCATGCTGAGCGTGGACCTCAACCTGCCCGTCCTCATCCAGCAGACCGACCATGCTCCCACGAAGTGGTTCAAGATACCGCCAGAACGATATCCAGAGCCGAAATCCGTGCTCGGCTGGCAGTTCACCGACGACACAAATCGCCAGAACGTCATCAACCTGGCCGGCCCCAACGGCCCGAGCACGCTCGAGCACGCTCCCGACCACATCATCGCGGCCATCCAGGCCGGTGTCCGGGTGGTCGTCGTGGGAAGTTCCCCCGACGGCCGGATGACCGTCCACATCAACAAATCTCACAGCGCCATCCACACCTACCCGCTCGCGCACCTCATCACGGTCGTCAACAACCGCATCAACGACTCCGGTGAGCCGTCACGGAAGATAACCCCCAGGACCGACGTCACGACGGTCGAGGACGCCTCACAGCACATGACATTCTGGGTCCTGAGCCCGGAGGAAAGCTATTCGGGAAGTATCCCCGACGCGGGTTACAACGAGCGGATCACCCGGTTCGAGAGGGATGTCCGCGAACAGATCGGGCTCATCGAACTCACCGCACAGCCTGCCTCGCCGGAGGTCACCTACCCCGGAGCGGGCAGCGTCATCACCCTCAACGACGGAAGCGAGGCGAGAACAGTCCACCTCGGCGACACCGCCGCCAACCAGGTCGACGAACTCCTCGCCGCTCTCATCGCCAGCGCCGCCACCCAGCACCCCGACACCCACTTCCCCCAGATCCTCGACAACCTCACCACCGCCCCCACCCACCACCTCACCGGCCTGCGCAACCACCTCGCGGACCTCCACCACAGCCACCTCGCCACCCCCACCAGCCAGAGCAGCCAGACCGGAACCGACGCCCCCACCGACCTCACGACCGCGACGAACGGCCTCCGAACTCCGCCAACCAGCGCCACCCCAACCAGCAGCGACCTTCCACACCTGCTCGCCGACCTCCTCGGCCTCCGCATCACCATCCACACCCCTACCGGCGTCCGCACCATCACCGGCAGCCGCGACCACCACCCCACCCGACACAACACGGCAGCCCCAGCAAACCCGGTCAGCCCAGCCACCTCCCTGCCCACCGTCGCCATCTTCGAAGACCCCACCCCCGGCCCGGCAGCACCCGCTATTACGCCCTCCAGCGCACCGGCACCAACGCCCCCCTCCCCGCCCTCCATGACAGCACCCCACCCAGCTACGACAAAACGCTCGAGAACGCCGCACTCAACAACAGCCTCCGCCACCTCCAGAACCACCTCCACCACCGATTCCCCGACGCCGTCCCCGCACCCCACATCCCCACCCGGCCACAGGCCCAGAACACCGCACCCAGCACCACCACGTCACCACCAGAGGATCCCGACGTAATCACCCAGGCACCCGCAGGAAAACCGTCACCAGCCGAACCAACCCCCCAGCCTCCTCCCACCCGGGCAGAAAGCGAGATCCTCGAAAGAACACGCACCAGAATCGACCGCGCCAACCCCCGGCACATCATCACCGACCAGGAGATAATCGACACCTACAGAAACCTGATTCAAAGCCCACAGTTCCGGAGAAGAACCGCCATCGCCTATGCCGTCCTCATCGAGGAGACCCTCCTCCACGGCGACATCGGTCACCTCCACGGCAACGGCCCCGGGGAGCCCGGCGACGCGGGCCATTCCGGCGTCCAGACCAACCCCGACCAGCGCACGATCTTCACCGCCGACACCGCCGACCTCGCCGCCGCACTCACCCCTCCCGCCGGCGTGACCACCGTGTTCCTGCCACGAACCCCGGATGGCCGCATCGCCCTGCCCGCCCCGGCCTCCCAGGCAGATCAGTCCGTCACCACCACCGGGCCCGGCCACGCGAGTCCCACCGAACAACACCCACGGGCCCTCACCGTGGGCAGCCTGCGCGAGCTCCTCAACGCGGCCGGCTGGCGAGGGGGACCGATCCAGTTCTGGGTCGCCCCGGAGCCAGGCGGGGTGAACCCAGCACGCCTGTACGCGCTCGAAGACCAGCTCAGATCGTTCACCGAAACGATCCGCGCCGAGATCTGGGCGCCCCACCCCGGAACCCAGCCACGAGTCGAGAACGGCGCGCTGCGCAACACCAGCGCCAGCAGCGACGACGGCGCCAGCCACTGGCTCTCCTACACCCCCCAGCCCCGCGGCGACGAGCCTCAGATCACCCCACCCACCTGGCTCGCCCCCCACGACGACGGCAGCCTGCGTCCCACCGACAACACCGTCGTCCGGTGGCCCGGCGGCATGGGCATGATGACCCTCGACGCCTGTCTGGCCGCACTCCCCGACCTGCAACGGATGGCGGCACAGCGGCAGGACCCCGGAGTCTTCGACGTCGTCCTGCCCCAGGGTCCGGGGGGCACCGGCGCACTCACAGGCGGCGGCACTCCCAGAGCGATCGCGAGAAACCTCGAGGCGGCCCTGCGCCGAGGCGGGTGGCGGGCGACGAACAGACGCGTGGACCTGCGGATCTGGGTCCCCGCGAGCCTCAGCGATACCGAAGTGTCCATACTGGGCAATCTCGCGAACACCCACCGCATGGAGATCCTGGTCCCGGCGGAGGGAAGTCTGCCTGCCGGGGACGGCCAGCCGCGGCTTGTCACGGCTTCCGGTAGGCCAGGCACCTGGCGAACGCTGGGGCGCCTCGGAGACCGGGGTGCGAGCAGATGGCATTCCGTCGACGGCGTGGCCCGCCGGCGCACCGACCCGGCGGTCGTCAGAATGCCCGGCGGGCTGAGCATGCTCCAACCCGACGGCCGCGGGCATGCCCCCCGCCCCGAGAACGTCCCCACTCTTCCGGACAGGTTCGAGATCCGCGGCAGCACGGTCGGGGTGAACGACGGCGCGGCTGCGCTCCTCGTCGGCCGCTTCGACGGGACGTCCCACCACCTTCACGCCGCCGACGTGCCTGACTTCCTTCGCGAGAACGGCTGGCAGGACGGCCAGCCGTTGGTCATCGCCAGCAACAACCTGACCACCAGGGCGAGGGCCTTCTGGGCCCAGGTCGGCGCCGTCGCACGGACACACGTGTTCGCGCCACCCCCAGGAGCCAGCCTGCCGACCGGCACCCTCGCCGGCATCTCATACCTGGCTCCCACCAGGAAGAACCGGTCCCCGCACTGGGAGGCGCTGTACAGCTCGGACGGCTCTGAGCCGCCACTGGTGACGGACGGCCTCGGACGCCTGTGGGCACCGGAAACAGTGGTCTGGCTTCCGCTGGCCGACTTCGGCCTGGCCTCACCCACCCAGGCCCTGCTCGACGAACATCCGCTGCGGGACCCGGACCTGCCCTACCCGGACTCGGTCTTCGTCCTGGATCTCCCGGTACTGCCCGACGGCCGGCTGGGAGTCACCTTCCCCGACGGCAGCATCCGCCCGCTCCTGCCGAACCTGACCTCCGAACTGATCACCAAGATCCGTGACACACCGGCGCGCTGGGGCGAAGAACCCGCACAGCCCGGGGAGCAGACACCGAAAGTCGACATGGTGATGCTGTGGTCGGCACCACCGGCGCCACCGGCGGCCCCGGCCCTCGGGACCGGTGCTGGCGACTGGGCACGGCAGTTCCGGTCCTCGCGATCTCCGCGCGGCGATGCCGCCCGACAGGCCGCCGCCGCCTTCGACCGGGATGTGAAGGCCCTCGCGAACGCACTCCGACTCCCGATCGCCCGGATCGCCACCGGAGCCGACCCGTTCTCCTACCGCTTCGTCCCCGGCAGCGACGCGAAGGTCGACGACCGGCAGCTTCGCCTCCACCGCGCCGACATAGAGGCAGGGGAGATCACCCTGGTCACACCGAGCGGCGCGGCCGAGATCCCGACCTACATCCAGGTCGGGGAGAATTCGGTCCTGACCGAAGTCACCAGGAGCGTCAAGAACGGGCCACGCGCCTACAACAACGGCTCCTACATGTTCGGCACACGCGCGAACTCGAATACCGCTCATGACGAGCTCATGATCTGGCAGAACCCGCTCGACTGGCCGGCGGACCTTCCGGTGCTCGTCGTACACGTCAACGCCGAGGAGCGAAAGCTCTCCTGGCGGATCGACAGCTACGCCGGGATCTCCGTGAAAGAAATCGTGGCCGTCCTCCAGGCCGACGCCCTGACCGAGGCCCAGGCTCGGCAGCTCGACGACATCGAACGAGCCAACTTCCGACAACTGGGCGGACCCGCACCGCTGACAGCTCCCGCACCTGCTCGGCCACCGGTTGCGCTGAAGCCGTACCGGCTGGTCTCCTCCCGGCCCCTCACCCCGGACTCACAAACCGTGCTGGAGAACCTCGCACGCGAGATCTCCGTGGAACTCGGCGGTCTCCCGATCTACGTCGGCCAGAACGCCACACCCGCCGGCCACCTGCAGGACATCCGAGCCGACGACTGGATCCCCGTCACCGCCCCACCGCTCGGAACGACCCCCCAGATCGACTACGTCCGCGACAGCACCACCGGCCTCCTCGTCTCCATCGGCGACAACCTCGACACCGACCGTGACCTCGATGACCCGTGGAACCAGCTCGGCGCTCCCTTCGGAGACGTCATCACCGAGATCCACACCGACGAACACGGCCCCTACGCCCTCAACCTCGCCCCACCCCGACCCGACCAACCCGACAGATTCCCCGCACCCCAACGCATCCCCGGAGCTTTCCAGGTCACCCTCTGGGGCGGCCTCAACACCGCCACCGTCCACCTCCGCGGCAACAAGACCGGAACCGTCACCATCCCCCCGACCGCCCTCGCCACCCTCATCCAGCAGCACCTGCCCACCACCAACGCCCCCACCTCCATCACCCTCGTCACCCCCCATCCGCTCCTGCAATCCAGCCTTCACCCCGCGGCCCTTCCCAACATTCTCGCCGCGGAGCTCAACCTCCCCATCCACCTCCGACCGGACGAGAACACCCCCATCGACCAGTGGCCCCGGGCAGCCACCCCACCCGACCTCCCCCACCTCACCGACACCCACGGCAACCCCCTCGCCCTCAACCTCACCGACCCCACCACCACACCCCCCCTCACCGACGCACCCCCCCACGTCGCCGCCGCCCTCCAGGAAAACCGCCACGTCGTCATCGTCGGAAGCACCCCCGACGGCCGCATGACCGTCCTCCACAACGGCACACCCACACCCACCACCCCCTACGTCATCGCCCGCCAGATCACCCAGGCCACCCACCGAAACCCCACCACCACACCCCCACTCACCACCCTCGAATTCTGGATCAGAACACCAGACCAGACCCAGGCCGGAACCCGCCCCGACACCGGCTACCACGAACGCATCACCCGCTTCCAACAAGAAGTCAGAAACCACCTCGGCGGCGACCACCGAACCAACACCCACAACACCACCGACCCCGCACCGGAATACCCCGTCAACAGCACACAGCCCATCAACAACATCTCCCTCCACGACAGCACCCCACCCAGCTACGACCAGGCCACCGAGAACACCGGAACGACCGAGATAGCCGAGCCCGAACGGAGCCCACAGCCCCACCAGCGACTCCCCGACGACGTCACCCTCGCGCCTTCGGACGGGCAGCCATCACCGTCGTTCGACCCATCCCTCCCGGCGTCCGCCCAGGAGCAGAACGGCGCGCGCCGGCCCGATACCGCGGACCCACTTCTGATCGAGCCGGCGCCGCTCCCGATGGAAACAGAATCATCACTGCCGGCAGGGACATCCACGCCGCCCACAGAACCCGGGCAGCCTCGGAGCCAGGCTCAGACCGACGTGCTGAGATGGGTGCGCCGCGCGCTCGAAGGCCACCCGGCGGCCGAGCACATCACTGATCAGGAGATCCTCGCGGCTTTGCATGCGGTCCGCCAGAAGCTGGAACACCGTGCAAAGCTCGATGACGCCCTCGTCCCCTTCGTCATCGCCCAGCTCCTCGGCCTGGATCCCCCCATCGGACGCGGCGGCGACCCGACCGCGGTGCAGGGAACCACCAGCCCCGCACCGGAGGGGGTGCCGTCCGAAAAGCCGAGTACCTCGGCCATCAGGAGCGGGTCGGTCAGTTCGGGCAGCACGCTGAAGGCGCCGACGGGCCCGAGGCGCGGCAGCTCACCCGTCCTTCAGCGCGGCAGCTCCGCCATCCCGCAGCCCGGTGACGGCCTGCACGCCTCCCGCTGGACCTGGAGGTCGCGACTGTCCCGGTCCAGCACGGCGGCGTCCAGCCAGACCGAGCTCGGCAGCAACGCACCCACGAAGAACCGCATGAACGGCCGGGTGATCGACGGACCGCCGGGGGTGCGGTTCGTCATCCGCGAGGTGGGTACTCAGGGCGACCGGCTCCTCGACGCGATCCACTCCAGCATGCGCCAGCAGCTCCGCGGCGGGCAGTCGGCCTATCCGAGCATCGGCGCGTTGCGCGGGGAGCTCGCGGGCCGACTCCGCGCGCAGCCGCCGCCGGCCGGCGCGTCGGACGTCGCCCCGATGCTGGTCAACGCGCTGAGCGACAACGCGGTCGAGGTGCTCCTACGCAGCGCCGCACCGGCCGCCGAGCCGACCGCACCGACCGCCGATCCGACCGCCGACCAGACGTCCGGGCCGCAGCCCGATCCGGGTGGAAGCCAGTCGACGCTGTCGGATTCCAGCGTCCAGCTGGAAGCTCGGGCGCGGCTCGCGGACTGGTTGCGGGCGGATCCCAGAGCCAGGTTCCCGCTGCTGCAGCCGTGGCTGCCGGTGCCGATGCGCGGGCTGATCTCGCACGTCTGGGCCGCGCTCACCGAGCACGGCCGGCTTCCGTACCGCTCCGAACTCGTCGCCGCGGCCCTGGAGGACCCGGCGTTGGCGACGACGCCGCTGTACGCCGAGGTGCCGGCGGCGATCGCGGAGGTCAGCGAGGTCGAGATCCAGGTGCTCCACCGCCACGGAGCACCGGTGCCGCTCGGCCCCATCACCACCGCCGCCGGCGGCCCGAGGCCGACGGCGCGGCGGCAGTCACTGATCCCGGGGCAGCCCACTGGTCGGCCCGTGGTGTACGTGGCCCTGCACGACGGCGCTTACCTGGCGCTCCATCCCCGGGTGGTCGGCCGGTCGGCACCCCGCATGATCAGGTCGGCCGACCCGTCCATACCGACGATCGTGATCTCCGCGCCGACGGACGGTACGGCCGACCCCGCGGAGCAGGGGCGGACCGGCGCGCCGACGATGGATGAGGCCGCGGGCGGCGACCACACGGGTCGGAACGGGCAGAACGCGCAGAACACTCTTGCCCCGCCACCGGACACGGCGTCGGCGCGGGCCTCGGCGTCCCCGCGGGACATTCCCGCGCCGCCACCGCGGCTCGCCGAGAACGGCCGCCTGAGCGCCGCCGACACGGTCATCAGCCTGTACCCGGGCGAGATGGCGGTCTACCGGTGGATCGAGGGGCAGCTGAAGATGACCCTCGGCGCCGCCTGGACGGAGATCCAGCCCGACGTCCTGAACTTCGCCCGGGCGTCGGTGGTGCGCGGGCGCCTCGCCGGCATGACCCGGGGTGACCAGCGCAAGTTGGTGATCAACCAGCGTGGCTGGCGGGGCACGATCGTCCTGGACGCCCGGGTACGGGACTTCCACCATGTCAGGGACGTACCGAAGTTCGAGTTCGAGGCAGGCGCGGAGTCGCAGGCGGCCGGCGGCGACCTGCACGACCACCGCTGGCGGTGGCAGCTCTCGTTGCCGCTGCGCCTCGTCCGGCCCGACCTGGTGTGGGTGGGGATCTTCGGCCGCTCCTGGGACCGGCTCCGCGGCCAGGTGGAGACGACTGCCTCGCGCTCGGTGGCCAAGACGAAGATCGTCGAACCGGCCGCGATCTACGACGGCGTCGCGGACATCCGGGTCAGGATCGACCTGCGCGCCGGTGCCGCGCGCAGGCTCGCGGGGGTCCTTCCGGGCATCGCCGGGCGGCAGATCAACCCACCGCCGCGGACCTTCGAGATCGGCACGAGGGTCGCGACCCCGCTGGCGGAGAGCCCGGATACGGACGGCGGCCCGCCTCCGCCGACCAGGCACTTCGCCCCGCCGGAGCGGGTCACTCGCGACCACCGCCTCGGATCGACCGACGTCGTGCTCGACGTCCACCCGAACCTGCCGCCGGGCACGCGGACGATGCGGGACACCCGCGGTTTCGCCGGTGTGGTGGACGGCCTCGACGGGCCCGGGCGAACGGTCTACGGCGACAGGTGGCCGCGGGTGAAGGCGGAGATCCTCGGCGAGGTCGACCTGGACCGCATCCAGCAGCATCTCAAGGGCATGATGTCCGGCCAGCCGCTGACCGTGCTGCTGGAGTCGGTCAACGAGCACCTGGAGATCACAGCGAAGCTGACGGAGCTGGCCCACCAGCGGGCCACCGGCCAGGCGGAGTTCAACGCGGGCACCGAGACCCACCAGTCGACCTCGGAGCAGCATTTGGTCGGCGACGCGCTGCAGCTGCCGGCCGGCGGGCAGTTCATCGGGACGATCGACAACGTCGCCGACCTGACCGGGACCGGCACCGCCCAGGTCGGCCGGGACACGTTCGCCGTGCGCGACCAGATCACCAAGGCCGGCATGGCGACGAGGACCAAGGCCGCGGACGGGCAGAAGTTCGGTGGCCAGGTGCGGCTGACCTTCGCCATGCGCGACCTGCAGGTGGTGGGAGCGACCCGCTCGGCGGATCCGACCGCGGATCTGGCCATCGAGGCGCTGATCGAGACGGCGGAGGCCCGCCCCGTCGACCGGCCGACGCCGTGGTCGGCCGACCCTCCTCCCACTCTGCCCGACCCGATCGCACCCGACCCGGCGGTGTCCGACGGGACAGCGGCGGCGCCGCGGGACGTCCTGCTGCCACCGGAGCGGATCTGGGGCGGCCGGCCCGGCACCGGCATGCGCGACACCGACACGGTGCGCGACCTGTACCGGATGGACCGGGTGCGGGCAGCCCTCGATCAGGAGGGCCGGCGGTTCTTCGGTGAGCAGAGCTGGAGCCAGATCCGCCAGGACGTGCTGAGCTGGTTCGATCGCGACCGGCTGATGTCCGGCCTGCCGTCGATGACCCGCGGCGCCGTGATGGACGGCCCGGAGCTCAACCAGCGTGTGGTGCCGCCGGGGTCGTTCATCCAGGCCCGGGCATCTCTCACCTCGGCGGCCTTCCGGCGGATCACCCCGACCGAGCTCTACTCGCAGGCGGATGTGACGAACCAGATCTCCCGGCGACGGCTGAACTGGTGGAGCCAGCAGACGACGGCGGTCCCGGGGGGCATCGCCGCCTGGCCGGGCGGGGAGGGCACCTTCGGCGGATTCGGCGGGGCCGAGTACCGGCGCCGCATCGGCTGGCGCACACTGCGTTCCGGGAAGGTGGTAGCCGGAGCGAAGTTCCCCACCCGCGTCGGGATCTACGACAACGATGTCGAATTCACCTTCACGTTCGGTGCCGCCGCGAAGAACGATGCGACAGCACAGGCCACGGCGAAGGCCGAGACCACCATCCCCCAGGGCGAAGGCCTGTTGTTCACGGGCTCCACCAGGCCGCCGGCCCTGCTCACACCGGCGAACCACCAGGCGGAGGTGGCCGCCTATCAGGCCGAACAGACCGCGGAGGACCCGAAGGCGGCCGTGGTCCACCCGAGCGGACGTCTCATCGAGCCGCCCAGGGCCACCGCGTCCGGTATCCATCCGCCGGCACGGCTCGCCGACGAGCACCGGATCAGCTCGAGCGACACCGTGCTCCGGCTCGGCGACGACGACCACGCGGTGATGCGGGAGATCTCCCGGGTCGTCCGCCCGCTGGTCGGCTACCGCTGGCGGACCAACGAGCGCAGGCTCAACCGCCGGTTCGGCGGGGACCCGCTGCGGGCGAAACTGCCCTCGCTGTCGGCCGGAGAGTCAGTGACCACCCGGGTCGGCGGCCTGCTCGTCCGCGGCAAGGTGACCGTGACCGCCGAGGTCGGCGACCTGGGCTACCGCGAGACGGTGCCCGGTGTGGACGCGGAGACGGGCACCGAGACGGCACAGACCGCCGGTGGGGCCGTCGACAGCCGCATCCGCCTCCTCCTGCAGCTGCCGCAACGGCTGCGGCTCTCCGTGCCGTTCCTGCGGATCAACGCCACGGCCTACTACAGCCACGACACGTCGACCTCGCACACCGGCCACGGCGGCGGCCGTGCCGTCGCCCGCGCGAAGACCGTCGAGGACGGCGCGCTGTTCACCGGGCCGGTCCGCTTCGTCGTCAACTACGAGCTGCGCCGCCTGGGCTTCCGGCTGCACCGCCCGCCCGGCACCATCGAGCTGCCCGACACCGGCGTCATCTTCCCGCTGCGCGACACCCGCGTCGCAGGCCCGGACGGCCGGCCGCGCGACCGCACCCCCGACAAGGCGTTCACCGCACCGGCGCGGATGATCGACAGCCGGCGCCTCGGCTCCTCGGACGTCGTGCAGGACCTGCGCGGCAACCCGGCGCGGCCCGGCGATCGGCTGCGCGGAATGGACGACATCCTGCGCGACGTCGAGCCGGCCGGCCGGGAGATGTTCGGCCGGCGCTGGGACGCGGTCCAGGAGCGCATCACGACCGAAGTCCCGCTGAACCGCCTGCAGTACGAGTTCCGGGCGATGACTGCCGGCGACCCGATCGAGATCCAGGTACCCGGCGGACGGGTGTCGATCACCGCCTCGGTACCGGCGACGAACGGCGGTCTGCCCCACGTGAGCAACACCGCGCAGACCGAGTTCCACACCGGGACCGAGCAGACGAGCACCCTCGCGACCACGGACGGCATCACCGCCTTCGGCCGCTCCAACGCCGCCGGGGTCACCGTCCAGGTCCAGGGCACCACGGACTCCTCCGGCGTCGACCCGGTGCGGGGGCGGGTGGGAGGCGCCGTGTCCGTGAGCGCCGGCGGTGATGACGTCGTGACCGTGTCCGTCTCCACCCGCACCGCCGTGTCGACCAAGACCAGACAGCCCGGTGCGGTGTTCGACGGACCGGTTCTCCTGCACTTCCGCCTGGAGCGCACGCCGCTGATCGGGGCCGACCGCATCAGGATCAGCGACGCGAACGCGCGGCTGCAGGTGCTCACCGAGCAGTCCGAGGCCACGCCACGCCCGCCCGCGCCGAGCCCACAGGGCAGGAGGCCGGACGCGCCTATCCCGCCGACCCGGATCTGGAGCGACCTGGAGGATCGCGGACTTCGCGACACCGACGTCGTGCGCAGCCTGCCCGACACCACCGGTCTGCATCGGGCGCTCGACGTCTACGGCCCGCGGGTCTTCGGCGCGAGCAGCTGGGCGAAGATCGGGGACGTCGTCAAGGCGACCTTCAGCAACGCGAACCTCAGCGCGTCGCTCCCCGGCATGACCCGCGGCGAGCCCCTGACCACGCCGCGGCTGCTGAACAGCACCTTCTCCCCGGACACCACCGCCTCGGCCACCGCCGAGATCCTGCACCTTCGACATCTGCGCAGCGATGACAAGGCCGAGCTCAACCCGGTGAACGAGACCACGACGCAGACGACACAGCAACGTCAGTACTGGTCGCAGGGCGGCGTGGCGGCGCAGGCCGGGGTAGAGGCCGACCTCGCCGCCGATCTTGAGGGCAGCGTCGAGGTCAGCGGCGGCGGGGCCTACCGGGGTCGCAGCGCGGACATCATCGGTTCGACCGGCCGGGTGCTGGGCAACGGGAAGTTCGCCAGCCCGACGGCCAACTTCGAGGGCTTCGCGAAGATCTCCATCGAGCTGAAGGCGGACGGGCGGACGGAGACCATCACCGGCGTGGTCCCGGTGGAGCTCGGATTCCCCGTAGACGAGCTGGCGGTCATGCTCAACCCGCTGATCTCCACGACGTTCGAGCTGCCAGGGGAGGACGGCACGCCCGTCCAGTGGTACGGGCCACGCGGCATGGACCTGCCACTGCCGAAGCCCGAGCCGACGCCGCAGGGCACGCCGGGTCCAGCGCACCTCCCGGAGATCACGCTACCCGACCGGTCCTTCTCCGGAGATTTTTCCGACGCAATCTCCGGTCTGCCATTCGCTGAACCGTCCAGTACCCCCCAGCCCAGAAACACCCCCCAGCCCGAGAAAACACCCACGCCCCTCACCACCCCGACACCCAAACCAGCAGAACCAACCACCCCAACAGCAAAGGTAACCCCCCAGCTCGAGACAACATCTCCAGATCCAATCAGTGGCGCTCCCGCGGAGGCCGCAGTGCGGCCGGCCCCCGTGACGTCAGAATCCACGCCAGGTCGGCCCGCTCACTGGTCGGGCCCAGGAGAGGTGACGGTGGGTTCCCGTGTCTTCCGTCAGCAGCAGGTCCCCAACGACGGCCGCTGCTTCTTCGAGGCGCTACTTCAAAGCACGCGCAGCCAAAATCCAGGCACCATGCTCGACGGGATGTCGGTAGCCGACCTGGCGAACCTCGTACACGCCCGGTTCATGGGACTGGCCGGCGCATCACTGCGGGCGGACCTCGACGCCAGGGGCTCCGCCTGGTACGGAGACATCACGGCAGAGCTTCTCAGGCCCCTCACCCGGCCGCAGCTGGCGAACGTCATCGGCAGGTCGGCGATACTGACCCGAGAATCAGACGACGAGCTACGGACCCGCGCCGCGGAAGAGGTTCACCGCAGGCATTTCGGGCCGGCATGGACCCGCCTGCTGACAGTCTCCGGCCTGACCTCGCAGCGAGGGACACGGATCAGCGACCTCGTGGCCCAGGCGATCCGATCTCCCAGGCTCTGGGAGTCGGCGATCTTCGACCGCGTGCCCGAAATAACTCTGAACCTGCTCGACATCGATGTCGTCCTGGTGCGCCCCACCCATCCAGGAATCTGGACGAGCCCGCTACAGGCCTACGAGGTCGGCGCGAACTCCGGACTCCCGGCGCACAGTCCCGTTCACCTGCTTTTCAACGGGCACAACCACTACGAGACGCTGCTGATCACCACGGCAGGTTCTCCCCCGCAGACCGAGGCCCAGTCCATACCCGTGTCGTCGACCGATCAGAACACCACGACACCCACCAGTTGACCAGGCATGTGCGTGGTCCGGCGAGCACCTCGGCTGGCCCCCGGGACGCGGACCGGCCACCGGGGTGAACCGCCCTCACCGGCGGAGGCGTGTTCTCGGCAGGAGCCGCACACCGCCCGGCCGCGACGATCACGGAGGTAGCTTTGTCCCAGGTGCAGGAGTGGGACTGGCCCGTCACACCGACACGCCTCCGGCCCGGCGGCACGACATCCGAGGAACCGGTCGGCGAGACGCCAATGGTCGCGGATGCCACTGGTGCGCAGGGCCCGGCGGTCGCGGAGGTCACCGTCGCGGTCGACGCGACGGCCGCGGTCGACGCGCACGACAGGGAGATGACGGAGGCCTGGCACTGGGCGCTGCTGGGGTTGGCCGGCTACCTCCCCGACGAGCTGGTCCACCAGGCACGAACATGGCTCGCCGCCGGCCAGCGCCTGGAGGTCGCGAGCGCGGTCGCCTTCGCCCTGCTCTCCGGGCAGATCGATGTGGGCGGCGGTGAGATTCCGCTGATCCGCGAGGAGCTGGCCGCCACGGCGTCCGACCCGGACCTGCTGCGCGCGCTGGACACGGTACCCCTTGGGGAACGGCAGCCCAGTGCCTGGGAGTTCCTCGCCACCGACCCCGCCCTGGCGGGCCCGTCATTCGCCCTGCCGCTCGATCGCACGCGCCCGACGCGCGGCGCCCTCGACGACGGAACCCCCGGTGGCTCCCTCGACGATGTCGACCGGGCGATCATCGCGGCCGCCGCCGACGAGGCGGACGTCATCGGGATCTGGCGTTCCTGGCGGCTGCCCGCCTGGGCGACGCCGTATCCGCCGCCGCGGCGCGTCTTCGTCGTCACGATCGACCCTCACCTCATGGCCCTGGCCGCGGCCGTGACCGGACGGCTGCAGCTGGCGCTGGTCGCCGCGGGCGATCTCGACGCCCAGGTCGAGGTGCTGCCGGCTGGCGTCGACGCTCCCCCCTACCAGGTACTCGCCCGGATCGGCAGCGCCCTGCTGTGGGCCCGTGAGGCTGCCGGCGAGGTGCGGGTGGCCCGGGTGTTCGACGACGTCGACCCGGTCGGCGGCCCGGCCTTCGCCGCGGACCGCCCCCGTGTCGACGACCCGTGGCTGCGCGACGACCTGCTGGCCTATCTCGACGCGGGGCAGCCGGTGATCGGCACCACCGCCCTGATGCCCGACCTGCTGGATCCGGCGCGCGGTGAGGTGGTGCCGATGACGATGCGCACCGACGGTCACTGGGTCTGGACCGACACGGTCAGCTACTACCTGGAGGAGCACGGCCTCGCCCCCGAGCCGGACCTGGTCCGGCACATCAGGCTGGCGGGGATGCCGGCGCCGGTGGACGAGGTGGCACAGCACCGGGTGCTAGCCCACCTGCTGCAGATGGAGCACGCCGAGGAGGACTCGTGGGCCGTCCCGCAGACCGCCGCCCCGCCTGATCTGGACGCCAGGCCGGGCGCGGCGTGAGCCCGACGGCGCTGCGCGCGGCACCGCACCCTCCGCCCCCACGCGCCCGGCCTGCCGTCCCTGCCCGGTCTGCCGTCCCTGCCCGCGCTGCTGTCCCTGCCCGTGCTGCCGCCTCTGCCCAGCCAGCCAGACCCTCACGTACACCGAAGCCCACCAGCGGACGATCACCGATACCCGGGCGCCGGACCGCACCCGAACGGTCGCTGCCGCAGCACCGGGCGTGGGCGCGGCCGTGGCCAGCCGAGGGGAGCGTGCCCGTCGTGCCGGCACCGCTGCAAGGCGCCGCCTTCGCCTGGGACAGGTCTGGGCGCCCCGTGCCGACCTCCGTCAGTCCTTCGGCACGGGCGGCACGCGGAGCAGCCGCGCGTCCGCCGGTCCATGCCGCACGGGCGGACGAATCGACGGACCCCGAAGTGGACGAGCTCCTCGACGAGAGCCTCGTCACCGCGGCCGGGCGGTTCTTCGTCTCCGCCTGGACGAACTCCGGGCGGTTGCCACTCGCCCCGCCTCGGTTCTTCGTCGTCCATCTGGATGCCGACCAGACCGGCTTCCAGGCGAACGGCCGTCCTGTCACACCGGAGACCCTGGCCCGGGTGATCGAGAACTGCCACGAGTGGGGCCACCGCCCGGTGCTGGTACTGGCCCGGTCGCGCCCGCCGGACGAGCTGGTGGCGAGCCTCGCCCACGTGCTGGCGGCCCGTCTGCGGGTCAGCGTCCACACCGCGGACACCGGGGCCTGGCAGCTGCCCGGCATCGTGTTCACCGCGGGAACGGTACGGCGCTGGGACGTCCCCGGCCCGGGTGAGGCGGCCGACTCCCTCATCCCCGAGGCCACGGTCGAATCCGAACCAGCAGTCGCACCCGAACCCACGGCCGAATCCGAACCAGCGGTCGCACCCAAGCCCACAGTCGAATCCGGACCGGCGGCGGTTCCCGACCCGATTCCGGAGATCGTTCCTGTCTCGGCGGCCGCGCGGAACGTCTGGCAGCCGGTCGCCCTGCCCCCGGCGATCCGCCGGGAATCCCCCGCCGTCGCGCGGTGGTCGCCGGCCCCGCGTCCGACCGACGCTCCGCCCGGGGCCGAGGCGGCCCCGCCTGCCCATTCGCACCCGCCAGCCGACCTGCACCCGCCAGCCGACCTGCACCCGTCCGGAGACCCAGGCGGATCGCCCGCCCAGGCCGGGCGGCCGGGCGCGGTGGGCGGTGCCCGGCAGGAGCCCGCCGGGCTTCTGCCGTGGATCGCGGTGGCGCCCGAGGCGGTGCCGTCGGACCGCGAGCGGCTGCGCGCGTTCCTCGGCTGGCAGTACGAGGCGCACGCACGCGCGGTTCTGGGCCTGCTCGCCCTGCAGCCGGGACTGCGCTCGGCGTCGGGCTCGGTTGACGTCCTGTCAGGTCTCGTCGCACTGCGGGCGTACCTGCGGGCCGAGGACCCCGCCGGCACGGCGCGTACGGCGGCCGAACCGCCCGACGTGACCGCGGGACTTGTCGACGCCGTGCTGCGCGCCGCCGCCGAGGGCGGAGACCGGGACGGACTGTTGCTGCTGGCCCGCTGTGCGGCCGCCGGCCTGGGGCGGCTCCCCTCCGCCGCCGGGCCGGTGGTCCGGCCGACACTGGCCGATCCACTGCTGGCAGCCGGTCTGCGCCCGGGGCAGGTCCTGGTGGAGCCCGGGTTCCTCCGGGTCTCCACGACGCCGTGGGCCGTCCAGGGGCAGACGGTGGGCTACGCCATCTGGTCCGCCACCGCCCGCCGCACGGACCGACTGGGATCACCCGGCCAGCCGGACGGCCACGCAGGCCCCGCCCTCTTCGCCCCCGGAACCCGCTTCGTCGTCCTCGACGTCTCGACCGGGGCCGGCCCGCCGGAGTCGCCGTCCGGCGGGATCTGGGTCCTGCTGCGCGAGTTCGTCGGCGGGCGCGCCGACCCCACGTTCGACGAGCGCGTCCGCGGCCGGCTGCAGGCGCTCGTCAGCCGCGTCGACGGCGATACCGCCCCGACGCCGTCCGGCACGGCCGGGGACGGTGGCGTGGACGGTTCGATGATCGGCCTCGGCGACGACGGCCGGCCCTACGCACCCGAGGGCGGCGACGTGCCGCCATCGGAGTCATGACGTCCCGTCGCCGTGGCGGGAGAAAGCCGAGGAGCAGCGATGATCGCGGGTGTGCTGTCCGTCTCCGCCACGGACGAGGACTGCCTGCGCGGACTCGCGCGGGCCCTGCTCGTGGCCGCGCCGGGCGACACGGTGGCCATCCGGCCCGGGGTGTACCGGGAGGCGCTGGTGTTCACCCGGGACGTCGTCCTGGTCGCCGAGGAGGGCCCTGGCACCGTGGTCGTCGAGGTGCCTCCGGGGTCGGCGCTGCTGTGCGCGGGCGGCGATGTCCGCCTCGACGGGCTCCGGCTGCAGGGCGGTGACGAGTACCTGCCACTGGTGCAGGTCACCGGCGGCCGCCTCACCCTGGAGAACTGCGACGTCGAGGCGTCGGCGGCGGCGCTCCTGCACGTCCACGGAGGTTGGGCGCGGGTGCATGCCAGCCGGATGGTCAACCCGACCGGCTCCGGCCTGGTCGCCGAGGGCGGGCACGCCGAGCTCACCGAGGTCGAGATCTCCGTCGGCGGCGGGGCGGCCGACGTCGACGCGAACGCGAACGGGAACGGGAACGGGCGCGGGCGCGGCGGCAGCAGCGGTGGAGGCGGCTCGGGCGGCTCGGGCGATTCGGGCGCGGGAACGGCGGGAGCGGGCACCGCGGGAGCCGGAAACGCGGTCGTCCTTGTCGGCGGCACCGGCCACCTGCTGCGTTCATGCTCGATCGCAGTGGCGAACGGTGTGGGCGTGCTCGCCGCGGGCACCATCGACCCGCTGCTCGAGCGATGCTGGATCGACGCGGGCAACGGCGTCGGCGTGGTCGCCCACGCGAGCTCCCGGCTGCGGATGACCGACACCCGCCTCGCCCGGGGCGTGGTGGGCGTCCATGCCGCCGACCACGCCCGGCCGACCTTCGAACGCTGCGAGCTGCGTGGCATGGCGGGCCATGCGCTGATGACCCTGGATCAGGCGGCGCCGACGCTCGTCGACTGCCTCGTCGAGGCGCCCGCGGGCCACGGTCTGCACGCCGCCGGCCGCTCCACACCCGTGCTCCAGGGCTGCGTGGTGCGCGGCAGCGGGGCGGCCGGGCTGGTCGCCGTCGAAGCGGCACGCCCCGAGGTGACCGGTGGAGAGATCGCGTCCTGCGGCGACGCGGGCGCCCTGTTGATCGCCCGCTCGGCGGCGCTGTTCGACGGCACCGCCGTGCACGGCAGCCCGTCGGGGCTGGTGATCGAGGACGCCGCCGCGCCCCGCCTGCTCGGTCTGGACATCACCGACGTCAACCACGGGGTGCGCGCCACCGGCGGCGACGGGTACCTGGAGGAGTCCCGGATCGCCGGCGCCCGACGATCCGGTCTCGACCTGGCCGGCGACGCCCACCTGCAGGTGCGCAACCTGCAGGTCACCGGCTGCCGGATCGGCGTCGAGATCCGTGAGCGTGCGGCACCGCACCTGGCGGCCGTGGACGTCGAGGGTGCCCGCGAGGTGGGGATCCTCGTGCGGGAGGCGGCGCACCCGCTGATGGCCGGTGCCCGGGTCCACGGCACCCGTGGCCCGGGCCTCGTCCTCGCACCCGGCAGCGGCGCTTCGATCACCGACGTGGACCTGGTCGCGAACGAGGGACCCGGCCTGCTCGTCGAGACGAACGGAGAGGTGTCGGTCGTCGGCGGGGTGGCCCGCGGCAACGGCGGGGGTGGCGTCGAGGTCACCTGCCAGACGTCCAACCTGCACGTCAGTGGCATCGACACCGGCCACAACAACCTCCCGGTCTCGTTCACGACCGCACCGGGCGGCGGGCGGGCACCAATGCCTGGCGGCGACGGCACCGCGCGCCGAGACCACCCGCCGCGCGATCACGCGGCGCAGTCGAGCCCGTCGGGGGTCAACAGCGCCGGCGGTGCCCGTGGTGACCTCGGTGGCGGTGGTGACCTCGGTGGCGGTGGTGACCTCGGTGGCGGTGGTGACCTCGGTGGCGGTGGTGGTGGTGCCGACGGCGGCCCTGGCACCGGTTCGGGCGGCCCCGGCACCGGCGGCTCCGACAGCGGCTCCGCCACGGCTTCCGGTGACCAGCCCTCTGACCAGGTGACCGCGCTGCTCGCCGAGCTGGACGCCCTGGTCGGCCTGGAAGGCGTCAAACGCGAGGTCGCCACCCTGGTCGGGCTGCACCAGATCGCGCGGCGACGGCGGCAGGCCCGACTGCACGCGCCGCCGACGATGTCACGTCACGTGGTCTTCGCCGGCCCGCCCGGCACCGGCAAGACCACGGTGGCGCGCCTGTTCGGGAAGATCCTCGCCGCCCTCGGCGTGCTGGAGACCGGCCAGCTCGTCGAGGTCGCCCGCGCCGACCTCGTCGCCGAGCACGTCGGCGGCACAGCCGTGCGGACCACCGCGAAGTTCGAGGAGGCGGTCGGCGGCATCCTGTTCATCGACGAGGCGTACACGCTCGCCCCGTCCGACGGCAGCCACGACTTCGGCCGCGAGGCCATCGACACCCTCGTGAAGCTGATGGAGGACCGCCGCGACGAGGTCGTCGTCATCGTCGCCGGCTACTCGCCGCAGATGCGCTCGTTCCTGGCCGCGAACCCGGGCCTGCAGTCCCGGTTCTCCCGCACCATCGAGTTCGACAGCTACACCAGCGCCGAGCTCGTCACCATCGTCGAACGCCTGTGCCGTGACCATCACTACGCCCTCGAGTACGAGACCCGGGAGGCGATGCACCGCCATTTCGACAAGGTGCCGCGCACCGAGACGTTCGGCAACGCCCGCGCCGCCCGTCAGCTGTTCGAGACGATGCTGGGCCGCCAGGCATACCGCCTCGCCCGCACCCCCGACACCCCGGACCTGGAGCTGGCCCGCCTGCTGCCGGAGGACCTGGGCGACACCGTGGGCCCGCAGGCCGAGGACGCCGCGGCGGAACGAAACCGCGTCGTCGAGAGCCTGCTGCGCCGCCTGCACGCGATGACCGGGCTCGCCGAGGTCAAACGCGAGGTCTCCGACCTGGTGGACCTGCTCGCCTCGGTGCAGGCCCGTGCCGATGCCGGCCTGCCCGCCCCCGCGGTGTCGCGGCACCTGGTCTTCGCCGGCCCGCCCGGCACCGGCAAGACCACCGTCGCGCGGCTCTACGGCGAACTGCTCGCCGCGATGGGCGTCCTGCGCACCGGCCAGCTCGTCGAGGTCGCCCGCGCCGACCTCGTCGGCCGGTACGTCGGGCACACCGCGGCGAAGACCACGGAGGTCTTCGACTCCGCCCGCGGCGGGGTCCTGTTCATCGACGAGGCCTACGCGTTGTCCGCCCGCGGCGACGGTGCCGACTTCGGCCGCGAGGCCATCGACACCCTGGTGAAGCTCATGGAGGATCACCGCGACGACGTCGTCGTCATCGCCGCCGGCTACACCGCCGACATGGAGCAGTTCCTCGCCAGCAACGCCGGGCTCGCGTCCCGGTTCAGCCACCGCATCCGCTTCTCCTCGTACTCCGCCGACGAACTCGTGGCGATCTTCGAGAGTCTCGCGCAGGCGAGCGGCTACCAGCCCCACGGCGGCACCCTCCAGGCGCTGCGCGAGCACTTCGACGGTCTGCGCCGCGACGAGGCGTTCGGTAACGGCCGTTACGCCCGCCAGATGCTCGACCGCATCATCACCCGCCAGGCCAGCCGCCTGCGCCGGATGCCGGCGCCCACCGTCGACGACCTGCAGCAGCTGCTGCCCGGCGATGTCGCCGCGGCCCTGCTGCGGTAATCGCCGAGTCCGGGGCCGGTGCCGGCCCGGCACCGGCCCCGACGAGGGCACAGCACCGGCCGGGGCGGGACGACCGGCGTCAGGATGTCGGCGTACCGCGCCGTCCGCCGCAGGTCCGGCGGGAGTGGTGCCCGGTGGAGGCGGACCGGGCCGCGGCGCGGGCGGAGGGGTGGGCGGAGGTGGGCCGGGCCGCGGTGTGGGCTGGTCCCAGACCGAGCTGGTCCGCCACCTGGCGCAGCGCGCGCCGACCGTAGTGGACGCGGCTCTTCACCGTCCCGACCGGCACCCCGAGCCGCGCCGCCGCCTGCTCGGACGTCCGGTCACGCAGGTAGACCTCCACGAGCGCGGACCGGTGGACGGGCCAGACCTGCCGCAGGGCCTCCGCCATGACCACCGACAGGACGACGGCCTCGGAGGTGTCCGAGGGCATGGCGATGTCGGCGTGGTCGGCGGTGAGCTCAAGCTCGGTGGGGCGGGCCTGCCGGGACCGGTGGCCGTCCACGGCCAGGTTGTGCGCCACCCGGCGCAGCCAGCCGTGTACCGACCCCGGCCGGGTCGTCAGCCGCTCCAGGTGATGCCAGGCCCGCAGGAACGTCTCCTGGACGACGTCCTCCGCCCGCCCGCGGTCCCCGCCGGTGAGGCGTGTCGCGTAGGAGAGCAGCGGCCCGCGATGGGTCCGCACGAGTTCCTCGAAGACCCGCTCCCGGGGCAGAGCTGCGGGCGCGGTGATGTCACGTTCGCTGTCGGAGGTCATGCGGTAAACGTCGCGGAGAGGCGGCATGCCCCGACAGGGAGCGGACCCTCCACCCGGTGACGCCCACACCCGGTCCGGGTAGGGCTTTCCCTACCCGGACCGACCACTTTCCGCCCCTGCTTCCGAGCAAGTAAGGAGGATTATGGCTGCGACAGCAACCGAAATCCTCACTTCTTGCGGATCGCCAAGCGACTTTGTGACCTTTTTGTCGTCATTGGGGTGAATGCTGACGCGGCGCGGTGGCACGGGATCCCCGGCGGGTTCGCGTGCGGCGGGTGGGCACGGACCACCGGGTCCAGATGGGTGACCCGGGATCCGCCGCATCTCGGAATTTCGCGACGCGCTCCCGACACTGACGACCACGACCCTCAGACCTTGCTCGGCAGCAGCGACAACCTCGATTCCTGCTCAGCAGCAAGGGCAACCTGAAACTCGTACGAATTGTGGTCGGCGGAAGGCCCCGATCCTGCGGACCGCCGGTCGTCGGGGATTTCCACCACGGGTGCTGGCGCGGAGGACGTGGTGTCGCGGTGGGTGTAGCCGTAGACCGCGCCGGCGACGACCGCGAGGAGCAGGCCGACAACAGCGAGCACGAGACGGCGCCCCAGCGGTTGTTCCGCCGTGGGCACGCCGCTGGCCCCGCCGGCGGCCGGTCCAGCGCCGGCGGCCGCATCCCCCGGATTCCCCGGATTCCCCGGATCCGCTGGATCCGCTGGATCCGCTGGATCCGGCGATGCTTCGACCTTCCCCGAATTCCCCGCGCTGCCGGGCACGGCGGCCGGTGCACCGGCCTGCGCGGCACCCGCGGGCCCGCTGGCCGCGGGCTCGCCGAGCGCACGCTCATCGATCGCCAACGTCGAGCCGGCGGCCTCCGCTCCCGCTGTCGCAGATGGCATCGGGTTCTCCCCGGACGGCACGGACGGCACGGACGGCACGGACGGCACGGAGCCGGACCCAGTCGGCGCCGGAACGCCGCGCCCGTCCGTGGGGCGTGCGGGCCTGGGGGCGTCCGTGGGCGGAGACGACACGGCGGTGGTGCGGGCGGGGACGGAGATCGTCGGCCTGGGCACCATCACCGGCGCGGGCGCAGGCCCGGCGGCGAGCAGCGCGGCGCCGAGAGCCACGGTGCGCTGCGGGTGGGCGTCGACGATCACGGGGCGGCCCAGGCTTTCCTCGACCATCCGCGCCACCAGGGGGATGCGCGAGGAGCCGCCGGAGAGCAGCACCGCGGTCAGGTCCGCCGGCTCGACGTCCGCGGACCGCAGGGCCCGGTGCAGGGCCTCGACGGTCGAGGTCAGGGCCGGGCGAATCAGTTCCTCGAACTGCGCCCGGGTGATCTCGACGTCCCGCCGGACGGTGCGCAGGAACACGGGTATGACGGCCTCCGCGTCGAAGGAGAGTGCCTCCTTCGCGAGGATGCAGTCGGACCGCAGCCGGGCGAGCGCGGCGGCGTCCTCCCGCGCGACGGGGTCGGCGGCGGTCGACGCGGAGCCGCCGAGCGTGCCGGAGGCGGCGATGCCGCCGAGGGATCCGGGCACGGGCCCCAGCGCGGACACGGCACCGTCGAGGGCCCGGTCCACGTACTGGAACACCGCCTCGTCGAAGTCCGCGCCGCCCAGCCATTCGACGCCTTCGGGGGTGCCGAGGACACGGGCCCTGCCGTCCTCGTAGTGCAGGACGGCGGAGTCGAAGGTGCCGCCGCCGAGGTCGTAGACGGCGATGACGCTGCCGTCGGCCACCTGCTGGCGCCCGACCCCGGCCGGCCCCGCGGCGTGCACGACACCCGCCGTACCCGCGAGCCCACCCGCCGCCGTGCCGCCCACACCTGCACCCGCTCCCGCGCCCGCACCCACGCCCGAGACCGCATCCGCCGCCGCCGCCGCGACGTTGTCCTCCCCCAGCGCGTAGTAGATGGCCACGGCCTCGGGCTCCGTCACCATCCGAACGGCGTCCAGACCGGCCAGCCGGGGCACCTCGTCGAACTGTTCGAGCCGGTACTGCCCCCACACCGCCGGCCGGCTCAGGACGATCCGCGCCGGTGGGTGGCCGATCCGCGCGGTCGCGGCCGCGACGGTGTCGGCCAGCACGGCGGCCAGGAGCCGGACCGGTGAGAACGGCGCGCCGCCGAGGAGCAGCGGAGTGGGGTCGCCGAGCCGGCGTTTGAACTCCCACGCCGCCCGGCCCGGGTCTCGGCGCGCCTGCCGGTCGGCGGCGTCGCCGGTGAGCAGGCTCGAATCGGATGCCGCGAACGCGACGGACGGAGTGAGAAGGTCGCGACCACCGAGGCCGACCATCTCGATCCGCCCGGGACGCCCGATGGCCGCGGCCGTGGAGGTCGTCCCGAGGTCGACGCCGAGACCGTAATCCACCGTGGCCGCTCCCGGGGCTGAACCGCACGATTCCGCGCCGAATGATAGCGGCGCCCGGTGTCGCCGGTACGTTCATCTCATCCGGCGTCCTGGGAGACGAGCGCGACGGCCCCGGTGGTCTCGGCGGCCCCGGTGGTCTCGGCGGTCTCGCCCAGGCGGGTGCGCCCGGTCTCGAGGTGGTGGCCGAGCTCCTCGATCGTCCGGGTGGCGATGAGCCCGTGCCCGCGAGCGGACATGTGCATCTTGTCGGAGCTGTAGGCGTCGCGGTCACCGGCGGCGGGATGTGCCCACAGCTCGACCCAGATCGTCCCGTACCCGCGGGCGATCTGGTGCGTCGCGTCGTTGAGCTGCTCCAGCCGGGGCCGGATTCCGGCCAGCTCCGGCAGCCCGGCGGTGATGTCCATGAGGCTGTAGAGGAAGATCGTCGCGCCGGCCTCGGCAAGCGCGCCGACCATCGCGTCGAGGTTCTCGCGGTAGACGTCGGGTTCGAAGGCCGGCGCCAGGATGTCGTTGCCGCCGCAGACGACGGTGACCAGGTCGGGCCCGAAGTCCAGCACCTTGCCCAGCTGGGTCTCGCGGACCTCGGTGGACAGCTGGCCGCGGTGGCCGGTGTTGAGGTAGGCCAGCTCGGGCCGGACGCGCCGGAGCGCGGCGGCGATCCGGTCCGCCCAGCAGGTCGGGTCGTAGCCGGCCAGCGGCTCGAGGATGCCCTCGGCCATCGAGTCGCCGAGGGCGGCATACCGGTTCCAGGTCGCGGCCCTGAGCAGGATGTCCGTCTGCTCCGGGGTGGCGATGTACCTGTCCTGCCGTTCGGCGGTCGGCAGCACGTGGTGACCAGGCGTCTGGTCACCAGACACGTGGTCACCAGCCACCTGCGCACCCGCCGCGCTGAGGTCGTCGCTCATTGCTGCCTCACGTTCCCGTCTGCGTCGAGAAGGTCTTCGGCCGGATATTCCCGCGGCGCACCACAGGGACGTCGTGGGGTCGCCGTGGGGTCGCCGCACCGTGTCGAGCACGTGCCGAGCACGGCGACGGCGAAGCGGGAGCCCGCCGCGGCCATCAGCATAGCGATCGATCGTTCGCTATTGAAGTGCGAACGATCGGTCGCTAAATTGCCGCCATGAGCTCCCGAGCCCCTGTTCCCCCATCCGCTCCCCCATCCGCACGGACGCCGCTCCTGCTCGCCTGCGGCGGCTCGTTCCTCGCCTTCCTCGACGCGATGATCACCAATCTGGCGGTGCCGGACCTGGCGCACGACTTCGAGGTCGGCGTGACGTCCGTGTCCTGGGTGGTCACGATCTATGCGATCCCGCTCGCGGCGCTGCTCGCACCCGCCGGGCGGCTGGCCGACGTGCTGGGCCGCCGGCGGCTGTTCCTCATCGGCGCAGCCGTGTTCACAGCCGCGTCGCTGCTCGTCGCCGTCGCCCCGGTGTTCGCGGCACTGCTGGTCGGCCGCGCGGCCCAGGGAGTCGGCGCGGCGCTGCTGATCCCCGCGTCGTTCGCGATCGTGCTCGCCGACACCGCACCCGAGCGCCGGGCGGCGGCCATCGCGCTGTGGAGCGCCTCGGCCAGCCTCGCGGCGGTCCTCGGGCCGGTGGTCGGCGGAGTTCTCGTCGACGCCGTCGGCTGGCGGGTGCTGTTCTGCGTGAACGTGCCGCTCGGAATCTGGCTTCTCACCCGCGCCCGGCAACTGCCGACCGCCATGCCAACCCCAGCGCAGACCCGGACGGCCGCCGCCCAGCGCGGACGTTTCCCGGACGCCACTGCGACAGCACTGCTCACCGGTGGGATCGCGGCCCTCGTCCTCGGGCTGACGGAAGCCGAGCGGTGGGGCTGGGCGGACCCGGTGACACTCGCCTGCCTGATCGGCGGCGGCGCCGCGACACTGGCCGCCATCGGCCGTTCCGCGGGCCATCCCAGCCCGGCGATCGAGGTCGGCCTGTGGCGCAACCGCACCTACGCGGCCGCGAACGCGGTCTCCGCCCTGTTCGGCGCGTTCCTCTTCGCGTCGCTGCTGCTGGGCGTGCTGTTCCTGGTGAGCGTCTGGGACTACTCTGCGCTGCGCGCCGGGCTCGCGATGACGCCGGGAGCGGTGTTCTCCGCGCTCGTCGGGATCACGATCAGCCGGTCGAAGCGGCAGGCGTCACCGCGGGTGCTCGTCGTCGCCGGCGCGCTCACGCTGGCGGCGACGGCCGGCGCGCTCGCGCTGTGGCTCCCGGCCGAGCCGAGCTTCCTCACCGCTTGGCTCCCCGGCGGGTTCGGCCTGGGCCTCGGGATCGGCGCCATCTCCGTAGGCTCGTCGAGTGCGGCGGCGCTGTCCGTCGACCCGACCCGCTTCGCCGCCGCCGTCGGCCTGAACATCGCGGCCCGCCAGATCGGCGGCGCCCTCGGCATCGCGGCACTGGCGATGCTCCTCGAGAGCCGCGCCGGGAGCGATCCCCTCACCCCCTACGAGCACACCTACTGGCTGATGGCCGCGCTGTCCTTCGCCGCGGCGGGTGCCGGCCTCCTGCTGCGCCCGAACCGCCCGGAAACCACAACCGTGCCCACACCGCCGCCAGCATCGCCGGCGTCGGTGCCGGCACCGACGCCGGTCCAGAGCCTGGCCGACACGCGGCCGTGACGCCGCGCGCACCCGGCTGCCGCTACCGGACGCCCGCCGGAAAACGGGCGTCGCACGGTGCCGTCGTGGGAGCACAGGTGCCCACGACGCTCACCTGGCTGGGCGAGTCGAAGGCGGTGGTGAGGTCCTCGACCCGCAGCAGGACGGCGGGAGGCCGGCCGACACCGTTGCCGTCGAGCTGGATGGTTCCGTAGACGCCGGGGTAGTCGGTGCTGGTGCAGGCTCCGGCCGCCGGGCCTCGCAGGCAGTCCAGGATCCGTCCGCGGGCGTCCGACGCGGTGGGTGGAACACCCGCTCGTATCAACGCGTCGTTGATCAGCAGGAGTGAGTCGTAGCTGAACGCTGCCCATCCTCCGGCGAGCCAGCGGTCCTCCGGGTGGGCTCCCGGCCCCGCGCAACGGCCCAGGTATGCGCGGATGTCGTCGTAGAAGTCCAGCTGCTGTCCGCCGGCGCCGGTGACGCCGGCGCCGGCGTCACCGGCGGCGGCCATTCCCGCGCAGGTCAGCGTGCGGCCCCGGTAGGCGATGAGCACCTGCACACCGTGCGGCACATGGCGGGCCAGTTCCCGGTCCGCCAGGAAACGCCCCGCGGAGTCGGAGACCGCCACCTGCGGCATCCTGGATCCGCAGGCGAGACGAAGTGCCTGGGCGAACTCGGCGAAATCCGTGTACCGCCCCCCGAAGAAGACCACAGGGCGCCCAGCACCGGACGTCTCCTCCGTACCCGTGCCCGGACCCGAAGCCGAAGCCGTACGGGGTTGGACTTCGGGTGTCTCCGGCGGGCAGGCGATGCGGGCGGTCTCGGAGAGCGGCCGGTCCGACGACCACGGTACGAGGGAGACCGGCACCGGCGGTGCGGCCGGGCTCGAGGCTGCCACCGCCACGGGCGCGGGCGGGCAGGTCGACCGCGCCTTCCCCAGGCTCGCGGACCCCCCGGAGAGCTCCTGGACGTGTGACGGCGGGCGCCGCCGCCACACATCGCAGTACAACGAGGTCAGATAGAGATCGTCGGCGGCCGGCTCGGTCTGCGATGCGTCGGTGACCGGAAAGAAGAAGGCCAGCGGCTCGTTCCGGTTGCGGGCGTACTCGTAGATCAGCTGGACCTGGTCATCATTGGTGGAGTTGATCTGGAAGAACAGGGGCTGCGGGCGGGGCGCCGCCGCGCCGGCAGCCGCGCTCAGGAGCGCGGCACCGGTCAGGGAGGTGCCGGGCAGGGAGGTACCAGCCGGGGAGGTGCCGGGCACGGCCGCGGCGAGGTCGTCGTCGCGCCCGACGGCGCGGGCGAGAGGCTCCCCGAATCCGTCCGCGCTCATCGTCGGGCTGATCATCGGGACACCGGCGGCGCCGAGCGACGCGTCCAGGGCGTCCTGCACCTGCGCCATGCTGTTCACGGTGACGACGGCGGCGGCCAGCGTCGGGTCCGCGGCGAGCTGCTGCAGCTTCTTCGTCAGGGTTTCCAGATGTCTGCCGATGGCGGTCTCGGTGCCGCGGCGGACCGTGAGGTCGCCGGTGTTGACGATGGCGAGACGCACGTACGGCAGGCGGGTGCTGCGCGCGCTGTTTATCCGCCGCTGTGCGGCGTAGGCGCCGGCCAGGCCCTCGTGCTCGGCCACCACCGACCGGATCGCCCTGGTGGAGGCGGCGGAGGTGAGAGACGTGATCAGCGCGACCGTGACGAGTGGGCGCTGGGCGTCGGCCAGCTGTCGCACTCTCTTGTTCTCCCGGTAGATCAGGTCCTCGTCGAAGAGGTCGGGAGTGTCGTCGGGGCCCGGTTGGCGCACGGCGAGCCGGGCGGCGACGGCGGACACCGCCCCACCGACGACGTTCCCGGCGAGCTGGCTCCAGCCGAGGCAGGTCCGGTAGCCGATCCACTCGTCCCCGGAGCTGTCGGTCGACAGGTCCTGGTCCGAGCCGGCCATGGGCCGCAGGCAGTAGGGCTGGCTGGGACTGCGCTGGAGGTACAGTGCCGTCGCCGTCAGGACGGACACGAGGGCATACGCGGTCAGCCGACGCAGCCGCGGTCGGGCCCGCCGCGGCCAGGCAAGGGCGAGGAACGCGAGGAACCCGCCGGCCAGCCGGGCACGGCAGCGCCTGGCGAAGCGCAGGCGAGCCAACGCCCACGCCGCGGCTCCCAGCCGCCGCCATGCCGGGCCCGGCAGACTGTTCCACCAGGTCACGACGGCCGCGGGCAGGCCTCGCAGGGCCCTGCGACGCGCCCGCAGCCAGGAACGGCCCTGCGCGCGTCGCCGCCACGCGGCACGGATCTGCTGGTCCACGGTGGCCGGCATCGGATGGTCGGTCACGACGATCGCCGACGGCCGGCGAGCGGCAGCGACGATCCACCACATCCACCGGGGCAGCCGTGCGGAATGCCAGCGGAGGTACTCGTCGAGCAGAACCGGCCGCCTGCCGTCCGCGGGCGTGGCCACGAGCAGGACCGGCAGGCGCCCCGGCACGTCACGTGCCCGGAACCAGCCGGTGGGGAAGAACCGGCGCGCGTCGTACCGAAGGTCACGCAGGAGCGCCTGTGCCAGTTCCTGTTCCGTCGGCACTGCCCGGATGCCGCCGCGGGCCAGTCGCCACAGTCCCGCGAGCAGCCGCGCGGCGATGAGCACCATGCCTGTGCACAGGCAGACGGCGCCGAGGTTGTACGCGAGGTCCCCCTGGCCGAACTCCCTGACGTCGGCGGCACTCATCAGGGAGGCGCCCAGGCTCGCGAGACCGAGCCACAGCAGGACGACCGGCTCCACCGCGTGCTTCCACCGCTCCCGCCGCGCGGCGATCCGCCGCCGGTCGAGGAGATCCTCTGCCTCGCCGGCTCCACCGCCCGATCCGCCGCCGGCTCCGCCCGATCCACCGCCGGCTCCGGTCGGTCGCCGCAGCGCGGCGGTGAGATCGTCGTACCGCCGCGTGTCCGGAGCCGCCGAGCCCGCCCCGCGCAGCGCCTCGTCGATCGCGTCCTGGACGCGCCGGTCATCGGCCCGTGGCACCCGCACCACCCAGGCTCCGGGCACCGCGGCCGCGACCGCCGCCGCGAGCTCGTCGGACACGACCGGTGCGGAGACGACCGGGCGCGCTCCCCACCACCACCATCTGCCGCCGCCGCGGCCGCGGCCAGCCAACGCCACGACGTCGCGAACGACGTCCGGTACATCGCGCCGATCCGGTGAACCCGCCACTCCCCACCCCACCCGTGGTCACGCCAGGTGCATGAATGGGCACTGTAGCGGCAGGCGCCTCGCCACCCTGAGCGCGGCCAGGGGCGCACTAGCCCAGGGCGAGGTCTTCCAGCACATCGGGATCGGAGACGTCCCGGCCCGCCGCCACGGCGTCGTCGTAGCGCTGGGCGGCCTGGGCGTCGACGTCGTCCGAGGTGACTCCCGCCTTCCAGTAGGCCGCGGCGCGCAGGTCGTCACGGGCCACCCCGAGATCGGTGAGCAGCACCCGGCGGATCGCCCGCACCGCCCCCGCCTCACCGGCGACCCAGGCCAGCGTGCCGCCGCGCGGACGGGGCAGTGCCCGCACCCCGCCGGTCAGGCTGCCGGCCGGCACCCAGCGCACGTCGTCGCCGGGCCGCTCGGGCAGGAGTTCCCGGTCGGCCGGGGCGGCCCCGCTGATCACGACGGCGGCTCGCTGCTCCGGCGGCAGGGCGGCGACGATCGCGGCGACCGCCGGCAGGCCGCAGACGTCGGCGGCGAGGATCGTCAGGTCCGGCAGCGCACCCCCGACCTGCGATCCGACCACGAACTCGATGCGCATCCCGATGATGCCGGCGACGTCGCCGCCCGCCAGGTCGTCGAGCCAGCGGGCCACCAGGCCGGTGCCATGCGAGTGGACGTCGAAGGTGAGCCGGCGGGTGTCCGGGTCGAACGAGCGCACGGTGAACGCCCTCGACAGGCCCGGACCGTCGTCGCCGTCGTCGTCGCCCGCCCCCGGCGGGAACAGGCGGAAGGCATCGGCGGGCGTCGGGTCGGTGTAGGCGGCCAGGCCGGCTCCGACGACGGTCACCCGGCGGAAGGACGGCGAGACCTCGGCGACGGACTCGACCTCGACCGAACAGTCGAGCAGGCGACCGGCACGGTCGGCACTGCGGGAACGGATCGCCTCGCGCAGGCTGGGCATCGCGTCAACACCCCTCATCTTCGGCTTAGGTAAGGCTAACTTAGCCAAAGCTGGGGCGCGGCGGAATACGAACGAAGCGCACACCACGACGTAACAGCGCAGGTCAGCGGCCTCACCCCGGAGATCGGGCCCGACGTATCCGCGCCGCCACCCACCGACCGGAACCCGCCACCCAGCGTGCCCACCACCCGGGTCGCTAGAGTCGATTCCGGTGATCAGAACGACAGCGTGCGTCCACCCACGGTCCGGGTCCGGAACAGCGGGCGGAACACGGTGATGGAACGGGGGCGAAGTGGCGGCACCAACTGACCGCGAGGTGATCGTCGCACTGGCGGAGGAGTTCTCGGACCCGTCGGAGGCGAAGACCCTGGTGGAGCGCGCGGACCTGCGACGAGGGCGGCAGCCCGGCTGGCAGACCGGGAACGCCGAGCTGTTCTGGTCGGACGTGTACCGCCTTTACAAGGGCGGCGCGGTTCTGGGGGGCTGGCCGAAGCTACTGCGTGAGGCCCACCTCGAACGGCCGGGCAATCCCGTCATCACCGCGGCGGCGGCCGCGGCAGGCGTCTCGATCGCCGCCGCGGCCACGCCCGCATCTTCGCCCGGGAATGCCCGCCCCGCGGCGGATGACGGCGGTGACGCAGAGCCGACGAACACAGCTGGTTCCGCGGCCGGCACAGCCGGCTCACCAGCGGGCACAGCCGGGACCGAGCAGACCACCACGGCCAGCGGGCCGTCGACGGGCGCCAACGGCCCCTGGGACTTCTTCATCTCCTACACCGGGACTGACCAGCGGTGGGCGGAATGGATCGCCTGGCAGCTGGAGGAGGCGGAATACTCCGTCTACCTCCAGGCCTGGGACTTCGTGGCGGGGTCGAACTGGATGAACATGATGACCAGGGGAATCGAGCATTCCCAGCGGACCATCGCCGTGCTCTCCGAGGCCTACCTGACATCGGTATGGGGGGCGGCCGAATGGCAGGCGGCACTGCGGCGCGACCCCGACGGCTTCAAGCGCAAGGTGATCCCCGTGCGGATTGAGAACTGTCCGCGACCGGACCTGCTGGAGGGCGTGGTCTCCGTCGACCTGTTCGGTCTTGTGCGGGATCAGGCGAAGGAACGTCTCCTCGACACCGTCACGAGTGTTGTCGCGGGCCGGAAGAAGCCGGCCGCCGAGCCGGACTTCCCACCCGACGGCCCCGGTTCCACGCCCTGACCGGCACACCGCGAGGGGTTTGCGGCCCCCTCCCGGGTGCCGCGAACTATCCGCGACGTGTGACCTGCGCTCCTCCCCGGATTCCTTATCCCAAAGAGCCCAGAGGTGAACAGCATCGGGCCAACTTCAAGCGGAGCAGAGGGGTGGAGCCCGCGGGCGGAGACCAGATTGATGGACCGTCCGAACAGATCGGTGAGGTCATCGGCAGCTGTTCGATGCCCCAGCCCAGACGCCGGCCCAGCACAAGCGTGTACAGGATGTCGCTGTCGCTGCATCCGCACGGCTGACGTCGTCACCGCGACGAACGAGGACTACGCGTCCGATACACAACAGGGCGCGATTCATGCTCCAATGCTGATCCGCAGTCCTAGAATCGGCTACGTCGCGGCTACAGATGCTGGCCACGAGCGACGACGTCATGGTCGAACACGGGGGATCACATGACACAGGCAGTCGACGCATGCCTGAAATGGCCTCATCGGGACCTGGACCACTACCGGCCGACTCGCGGCGAGGCACTGGTGTGACATGCGGTCGGACCCGGTGCGCACGATGTTCCTGGCCGGACTGGTGCCGCTCGTCGTCCTGCTGGTCGTGGTGGCGGGGATCGTCGGATCGTCCCGGACGCGGGTGGCCGCCGAGGGCTTGACTCCGTTGACCGTCGCTTCCACCGCGGGTTCGACTCCGACGGACAGGCCGTCGGACAGCGAGTCGCTCACTGGCGCTCCGCCGTCCGCGTCAACGTCCCACCAGCCGGCTTCGGCCAGCGTAGCGTCGGGGCCAGCCCACGGCGGCCAGCCGCGGCCCAGTTCCATCACCTCGGCGGTGCGCCCTGACGATGGCACAGGCGCCGAAGGGCCGGACCGTCCAGAGCGCGCCGCGCCATCTGGGGCAGGGCCTGGTGACCCGCAGCCGGAAGGCTCTGGGTCGAGCGGCACGAGCGCGGGCGGGCAGGAACCCGCGGCCGGGGGCAGTCCCGGCGAAACGACTTCTCGGCCCTCGGCGCCCGGGGCCACCGACCGTCCTGGTGAAACCGCGCCCGACGGACTGAGCGAAGGTACTGGCCCCGGAGACAGCCCACCCAGCGGCGGCCAACCATCCGGGCCACGCAGCACGGGCACAGGACCTTCCGGTACGCCGGAAAACGGCAGGAAGCAGCCCTCGCCGCCGAGTGTCACCGGGCTGAGGCTGGACGGGAAGCCGCAGAACGTGCCCGGCGGCTGGCACCTTGTGGACGTCAACGGCGAACACACCCTGCGCGGAGAGATTCAGGGTGATCTGCCGTCCGGCACAGCCATCGCCATTGTCAGCCGTGCTCCGCGCGACGGGAAGCACTACCTGCAGTACTACCGTCTGACCGCGGGCGGGTTCGAAGCGGTCATGAGTAACGGCTGCGGAACGAACCTCTACAACGGGGCAGCGGAGACGTTCGACATCCTGCTCGTCGAGTCGCCGGCAGCCGTCCAGCTTCCGAATCTCTGGCAGCCGCCGCCCTGCCCTCGGCCTTCGCTCTCGGACTCCGACTGGGCGCGGATCGCTCCCTCGGTCGTCCTCACGTCGTTCACGATCGCGCGGGACCTGCCGGCTGACACGCCGGACTCCAGCAGCCCGGCCCCGTCGCGCCCTGCGGCCACACCGACAACGCCGACAACGCCGATGTCGCCGCCGTCGACCGGCTCGCGGGCCCCCACGCCGCCGACGCCACGCACACCGGCGGCCCCCAGATCGGCGGGGGTGGCGGGGCATGACATCGGCCGGGATCTGGGTAGCGGCGCTGTCCGTCGTGCTCGGGGCGGCAGGCTCCGCGCTGCGTTACCCGGGCCTGGTCGGATTGGCGGCGGGCTTCGGGATGGCACTCGTCATGGCCGTGCTCGCCGTCGCCGGGAGCGACGGGCTGGCTGTCACGCTCCATAGCCACGCCTCCGTCACCCGCGACGACCTGGTGACGGTCACGGCCACGGCGGAGAACCGGCGCCGGCGTGTCCGCCCGGCTGGCCGGCTGGATGTACCGAACGGCCTCGCGCCGATCGTCCTGACTGTCCAGCGGCTCCGACCTGGCCGGATGGTGACGGCGAGTACCCAGATAGTAGCGACGCGACGCGGGGAGTGGCGGCTGGGACCCACGGTGTCTGTTCGCCGGGACCCGTTGGGGCTGCTGGCCAGAACTCGCATGGTCGGTGAACGGACGACACTCGTCGTTCGGCCGCGTCGGTACGAGATCGAGCCACTGGCCTGGTCACATCACCAGCGGTCCGACGGGAGCGCGCGCTCGCTTCCCCGGCCAGGACTGGCGGAGTTCGAGACGCTGCGCGAATACGTGCCGGGCGACGACACCCGGCGGGTGCACTGGCCGTCGTCGGCACGTACCGGCACGCTGCAGGTCCGTACTTCTGTCGACCCCACGATGGCCGCGGCCTTGGTGCTCCTCGATACGCGGCATCTCTCCTATTCCGAGGGCACGGCGGGGGACGCCGCGTTCGAGGACGCCGTGGAGGTCGCCGCGTCGGTCGCGCACGCGTACGCAAGCCAGCGCCTGCCGGTCCGGCTGCGTACGACGGGCGGATTGGCCTGGCCCATCGGCGGCTCGACCGGGCGGGAGGAGGATCTGCTCGACCAGCTTGCCGTGCTGTGCGTGCAGGAGCCGCGCCCAGGAGACGCCGCCGGCTCGAGCGACCCGACCGGTCTGGCGGACGTGCTCGGGGCCCTGCGCCGCGGCGACGCCCAGAAGACCAGCGCGTTGCTCGTCGTCGTCACCGGCGTACGTGCCTACGAGGCCCCGATGGTGGCAGGCGGCCACCGGACCGGCCCGGTCATCCTGATCCGGACGGGCGCAGCCCGGCCGGACGCGCGCCTGGAGCCGGGCGATGGCGGCAGCGACCCGGTGGCGACGATCAGCCTGGACCGGGCGGCCGACTTCCCGGACATGTGGCGCCGCGTCGCCGAGCTGACGTCGGGACGGATGTGGTGAGCCGCGACGCCGGGGCCATCGCCGTGGTCGCCACTGCGTCGCTCACAGCCGCCGCCGGCTTTCTGCCCGCCGTGGGCGGCGAACCACGGCCGGTCGGCCTGATCTTCGTCTGCGCGGTCCTCGCGGCGCTGCTCGCCGCGGCGCCGTGGCCATCGGGTCCCGCCGGCTGGCTGGCCGTGCCGACGTCCGTGCTCGGCTGGTTCACGGCCAGCCTGGGCGTCCTCTACGGGGTACCAGACGGGCCGGACCTGCGCGACCTCGCGGTTGCGTTGGCGCGGGGCCCAGCGGACCTGCTCTCCCAGGCAAGGATCTCCGGTGGCGGTCGGGCCAGCCTCGCTGTCGTACCGTCGGCCCTGGTCTGGCTCGCGTCCGCGACCGGGACGGCGCTGGCTCGCCGAGCCACCGGCGCTCTTACTCCGCTGCTGCCCGCGCTTGCGGTGGCCGTGGGAGCAAACGTACTGGGGTTCCGGCACACGGCATGGCAGGTAGGCGCCGCGGCCGGCGTCGTCGTGCTGACGTCGGTTTTCCTGCTCGGGCACCGTGACCGGGGGAATCCAGGCGTACGGCTGCGGCCGGCTGACGATTCGCGGCCCACGAGCTGGCGGCGGGCGCTGGCTGCCATGGCGCTGGTCACCGTTCTCGGCGGCGCGGCTGTGACGGCGGGCCTCGCTGTCGGCCCCCTCGGCGGACGCGCAGTCGACCCCGCTCTCGGCGGGTGGGCCATCGCGCCCAGCGGCCAGTCCCCGGACGGCGAACCGAGCGGCCCGGAGTCGCCCACTCGCCAGCAGAGCCCCAGCGACAAGCCACCCGCACCGGCCACGATGAACGCGATTTCTTCCCGGAACGTGCGCGAACGAGCAGTAAGGCCAGCCCTGTTCCTGCTGGCACTGTTGCTGGCCCTGCTGCTGGCGTTCGTAGCAATGGCGGTGGTTGTTCGGGTGACACGCCGTGCGCGGCGCTGGAGGCGGCGTACTCGCGGAGGTCCTGCGGCTCGGCTGCTGGCCGCCTGGCGCGACACTGTCGAGGCGCTGGGCCGGGCCGGCCTGCCCGTCGGTGCCGAGCTGACCATCGGTGAGCTTGTCGACGGCGCGGTCGCCCGGGCGGGGCCGAGCCTTGGCGGTCCGCTGCGCGCGCTGGCTGGGCTGGCCGCGCCAGCACTCTACGACCCGGCCGTCGCCGTTGATGACACGCGGGCCAGCACGGCCTGGCGGCACCGCGACGCCTGCGTGACCGCGCTCCTCGCCCACACGCCCCGGGCGGCCCGTACGCGGCCGCCCGGCCCGCCGGGCGAGACCGGGTCGGCGGTCGGTTCACGGCGCCGGCCACCGGCCGCCCGTTGACGACAGACAGCGACAAACACACGAAGCACGGGGGATGGAATGCGCGCGGGTGACTTCGTCACGGCGTTCGACCGGATTGTCGACAACATTGACCAGGTGGTGCAGGGCAAGCCAGATCAGGTGGAACTCGCCGTCACCTGCATGCTGGCCGGCGGGCACCTGCTCATCGAGGACCTGCCCGGCGTCGGCAAGACGTTGCTGGCCCGGTGCCTGGCTGCCAGCGTCGACGCCGAGATGAAGCGAATACAGTGCACGCCCGACCTGTTGCCCAGCGACATCACCGGGACGGACGTCTACCTGCCGGGAACGGGTGGGCAGGAGTTCCGGCCGGGACCGGTGTTCGCGAACGTCGTGCTGGCGGATGAAATCAACCGCGCCACCCCGCGGGCCCAGTCGGCCCTGCTGGAGGCAATGGAGGAACGACGGGTCACCGTCGGTGGGATGACCCGTCCACTGCCGGACGTGTTCCTCGTCGTCGCGACCCAGAACCCGGTCGACATGGACGGCACCTATCCTCTTCCCGAGGCACAGCTGGACCGGTTCCTGATGCGGATCCGGATGGGCTACCCCGACTTCGACGCCGAGAAGCGGGTGCTGGCCGCCAAGGTCGACGGCGGATCGTCCAGCGCGACCGACGTGCCTGTGAGCGAGGGCCTGGGCCGCGGTACGCGGGGCGGGAAGAAACAGGATCCCCGGCCGGTGCCGGCCGTGACGACTGCGGCGCAGGTGCTCGGGCTCATCGAGCTGGCCCGCCGGACCAGGGTGTCCGACGCGGTCTATGCCTACCTGTTGCAGGTCACCCGGATGACCCGCGCGCTGGTGGCCCGGCCCGCCGCGCAGCTTGCCCGGTCCTCGGTGGGCGCCGGCCAGGGACAACGAGGCCGACGAGACGGCACCCCGGGCCGTGACGCGGTCGCGCCGCCGCCGGCGTTGACCGGCTGCCTCGCCCTTGGCGCAAGCCCACGCGCCAGCGTGGGCCTGCTCTACGCGGCCCAGGTCCTCGCTCGACGCTCAGGCCGCGACCATGTGTGGCCGGACGACGTGAAGCGGCTTGCCGTCCCGGTTCTCTCGCACCGGCTGTCGCTCTCGTCGGCCGCCGTTCTCGCGGGCCACCGCGCCGAGGACATCGTCGAGACGGTGCTCGCGGCTGTCGCCGTCCCGCGTGGCTGAGCCTGTCGCGACCGCGACCGGCCTATCCCGGCGGACCCGACGGCGGGCTGTGGACGCGGAAAGGCCCAGCGGGCCTAGGTTCGGGTCCTCCGCTGCCCAGATGTTTCCGGGCGAGTCCTCCGCAGCGGGCCAGACAAAGTCTGCGCACATCAATGTGCGTCGCAGAACTTCCACGCGGTTCGCCGGAGCGGGTGATTCCCCCAGCAGACTCGCGGTCGTCGCCAGGAACACACACGCGGCATGACATGGACGTACCGGAAGATGCCGTGTTAATCTTCGACCGAAGAGCCGCCCACCTGATGCGGGCGACCTCTGGTTATCTCGGCTCACCTAGGTGAGATCGCGCGCGGACGCCATTCCTATGGGCCGACGTCGCGCCCACGAAGTTGGGGGGCTTCGTGCGAAGAAGACTTCGCGGCGTGACATGCCCGCTCCAGCCCGATGCGCCAGCTCACGGCCGGGTGCCGGCCAATCCTGGTTGACCTCATCCGCCGCCCAGGTGCTGGCATGCTGTCTGAACTCCGCCGCCGGCCATGCGCCCGATCATGCGCCGGCCGGCCATTGTGACCCGTGAAGGGTACTGGTCGCGGCCGATTTTCCGAGCTGCGGCCACCGTTGAGAGTCGCGAACCGAAAAATATTTACATGAAAGCCATAGGTGGCCGATGATCGAACCTGGTCTGACCGAGCGGGAACTCCAGATGCTCGCGGCGCTGTTCGATACACCCGAACGTGCCGACAGCCTGCTGCGGGATGCGGGATTCCCGGTCGCTCGTATCCCGACGATGCAGGGGTACGCGGTCGCCGAGTACTGGCGCGCGGTCGCCAGGCTGGTTGACAACGGGGTAATGCCGGATGGGCGGCTCAATATTCTGACCGCAGCCTCCCGACAGTTCCCGGCAAATCCGACATTCGCCGCGTCGGGTGCCGACGGACAGACTTCCTGGCAGCCACCACCGCCGCCCCCGACGGAATCGCCTGACCATCCGACAGGGCCGTCCTCTACCAGCAAGTATCCATCTCCGGTCGGCGGTGGCGACCTTCCAGCCAGGCCGAGAGGCACCGGTCCGGCCCCGGCCTCGGGCAATGACCCGCCCTCTCCCAGCCGGCCCGGGAGACTCGGCTGGCCCGTGATCGCCGCGTCGATCGTTGTTGCGGTCCTCGTGATCGTGGGGGCAACGCTGGGCGTGGCAGGCCTGATCGGTGGGGGCTCCGACGACACGCCGCCCGGACCTGCTCAGGCGGCTTCGGCTGATCTGGCGGACAGCCAGGCACCCGTTCCCGGGCCCCCGTCGTCCGGGCCCGGCGTGGTGCCCAAAACCGAGCCCGTGACATCCACGCCGTCCGGCTCGGGCGCGCCGGGGTCCTGCGAGCCGCCCGCGATGGACGCCAGCACGATCACCGCTGCGCCGGTCGTCGAGCCCGGCAGCGTCCAGGGACTGACGGTGGCGTCGGCTTCCTACCGGCTCCAGGTCGAGTCCGACAACGCCAACATAACGCTCGCCATCGATATCTCGGGGACCATCCCGGCTGGAAAGCATCTGATCATCGTCGGCCGCGGTCTCCCGAACACCCAGGACGAATCCGGCGCGAAAGGCGCCGACGTCGACTTTTACCGCGACAACTACCCGCTCCCCGGGACCGGCTGCCACACCTTCCAGAAGGCACGGCTCGGCTACCCGGGAGCCGCAGGCCTCACCTACCGCTTCCGTGTCCTGCTCGTCGGCCCGGAAATTGACCAGTACATCGCCACCCGGCGAGCCGACCCCTCCTACGCCACGCGCGGCATGACCAAAACCGCACTGACCCAGAGAGGAGCCCAGGTCGTCGGTGGGTTCGATATCGTGAGCGCTCGCTGACACGAGATCAAAACGCGGCCTGTCTGCCATCACCGACGTGACGCTGACCGCGGGGCCGTCACCCCCTGATTGAGCTGCTTCGGCCACGGTCAGTCCAGGCGCAGCTCGGCGGGCGGGACGGCGAAGCCGTCGTGGGCACCGGCTCTGGCCTCGGCGCCGAGGGTCTTGGACAGCTCGTCCGCCGTCCAGGTGTCGCCGGCGGCGCTGTAGACGGCCTCGACGCGGGGCCGTGCCAGCACCCCGATATGGGTGCCGTAGGTGATGAGGACCTGGCCGGTGATCGGCGCCGAGGCGGGTGACGCGAGCCAGGTCACGACCGTCGCGACATGCTCGGGGGCGAAGGGGTCGGGGCCGTCGTCGGGTGCCGGCCGGAAGGTCGCCGACGTCATCGCGGTGCGGGCCCGCGGGGCGACGGCGTTGGCGCGCACGCCGTAGCGGGCCGCGCCCTGCGCGGTCGACAGGGTCAGTGCGGTGATGCCGGCCTTGGCCGCGGCGTAGTTCGGCTGCCCGGGCGGCGCGAGCAGGAAGGACTCAGAGGTGGTGTTCACGACACTGGCCTCGACCGGGCCGCCGACGGCCTTGGAAAGCGCCCGCCAGTAGGCCATCGCCGCGCGGCTGGTGCCGGCGTGCCCGCGCAGGTGTACGCGCACGACGGCGTCCCAGTCCTCCTCGGGGAGGCTGAACAGCATCCGGTCGCGGATGAAGCCGGCGTTGTTGACGAGGATGTGGAAGCCGCCGAACGCGTCGACCGCCGCCTGCACGAGGCTGGCTCCCACCGCCCAGTCGCCGATGTCGCCGCGCATCGCGAGGGCTGCTCCCCCGCTCGCGTTGATCTCCTCGGCGGTGTCGGCGACGGACTCCGCCCGGTCGTTGACGATCACGCTGGCGCCGGCGGCGGCGAGGGCGAGCGCTTCGGCCCGCCCCAGGCCCTGCCCGGCTCCGGTCACCACCGCGACCCGGCCGGCGAGCGGCCCCGGGCCCTCCGGGCCACCCACTCCGCCGTCTGGGTCATCCCGCTCGGTCGCCGCACCACCGGACATGTTCGGCCTCCCGTCCACCGCCGGGGCCCACCGTGACCCACGCAGGCGGAAGTAGAACACGTTTCATTTGATCTACACAACAGCCCTGACGACCCATCAGGTTTTCGTCCGTCTCGGTTGTGTGCGACTGGAACTCGTTCTAGATTCGCTCTGCGAACGGGAGCGCCGCACCCACTGGGAGGACGCGTGCCGACGGCTGCCGACACGACCATCACGCCCGCGGAGGACGGCTCCGGAGCCGTCACGCCGACATCGCAGCACGAGGAGGAGCAGGCACCCGCGCCAGTGCAGGCACCGGAGTCGGCCGGGCTCGCCGAGCGGCTGCGCGCGGAGGTGGGTGCCCGGGCACCCCGGCGCGTCGCGCGCCATCCCGTCAACGAGGCGATGATCGCGCACTGGTGCGACGCGATCGGGGACGCGAACCCCGCTTACACCGACGCGGCGTACGCCGCCACCACGGTGCACGGCGGCCTCGTCGCTCCCCCCGCGATGCTCGACGTCTGGGACCGGCATGGCCTGCTCGAGCGCCGCGAGGCGGACGACCCGCGGGCCCGCGTCATCGCCACGCTGGAGCAGGCCGGGTTCGTCTCGGTGGTCGCCGTCAACGCCGAGCTGGAGATCCACCGCTACCTGCGGCCCGGCGACCTGCTCGGCAACGTGCAGACCCTGACGGACGTCTCCGCCGAGAAGCGGACGGCGCTCGGCGTCGGGCATTTCGTCACCTCCCGGCACCGGTTCACCGACCAGGCCGGCGAGCACGTCGGCGACCTGCAGTTCCGCATCCTGAAGTTCCGGCCGGGCAGCGGGCAGCGCCCACCGGCCGCGGCGAATCCGAACTCCGCGAACCCTTCGGGCGGCAGCTCCGTGACGACGCGGCGAGGACCGTCAGGGCCGTCAGGGCCGCCCGATCCGGATCCCGCCCGGCGGCCCCGGCCGGCGATCAACCGCGACAACCAGTTCTTCTGGGACGGAACACGAGCCCGAGAGCTGCGCATCCAGCGGTGCGACGGGTGCGGGGCGCTGTTCTCCCCGCCCACCGCCAGGTGCTGGCACTGCGGCGGCTTCGAGCTGGGGTGGATCGTCGCTTCCGGCCGCGGGCGGCTGTATTCGCACGCCGTCGTCCATCACCCGCCGGCGCCCGGGTTCCGCTATCCGCTGCCGGTCGGGCTGGTCGAGCTGGCGGAGGGGACGCGGGTGGTCGCCGACCTCGTCGGCTGCCCTCCGGCCGGCCTGCGGGTCGGGATGCCGGTGGAGCTGACCTGGGTCGAGACCCACCCGGCGCTGGTCGACGGCGCGTCCGACGAGCGCGGGCCGATCACCCTGCCCGCGTTCCGCCCCGCTCCCCCGCCGCGGCGCACCGACACCCTGACCGCCCCCGAGGCCGCGGCAGCCATCCAGCGCTCCGGCGCCTCCGAAGCCTCCGAAGGTCCCGAAGGTTCCGAAGCGGAGCTGGCGTTGTGGTCGGTTCCGGTCACCGCGACTTTGATCGTCTCGGGTGCGATCGCCACCCGGGACTTCCAGCCCGTCCACCATGATCGGGAGCTGGCCGCGCGGCGCGGGTCCGCCGACATCTTCCTGAACATCAACACCTCGGTCGGCCTGCTGCAGCGCTATGTCAGCGACACTCTCGGCCCGGACCTGCTCGTCCGCGCCATCCGGGTCCGGCTCGGCGCGCCCGCCTACCCCGGCGACCATCTCGTCTTCACCGGCCGCCTCACCGCGGCGGACGCCCAGACGGGACGGGTCACCGTCGCGGTCCGCGCGGCCGGCGGCCTCGGGGACCATCTCGTCGGCACCGTCGAGGTCGTCCTGCCCGGCGGCAGGGAACACGACGAGACCCGCGCCGCCGCTGCCCGCGCCGCCACTGCCCGCGCTGTCACTGCCCCGCAGGCGCGGTCGTGAGCGGGCACAGCTACGCCGGGCGGACGGCGATCGCCGGCATCGGCGCCACCGACTTCTCCAGCGACTCCGGGCGCAGTGAGCTGCGGCTCGCGCTCGAGGCGTGCGTGGCCGCGCTCGACGACGCCGGGCTGCCGGCATCCCGGGTCAGCGGGCTCGTCACCTTCACCATGGACGGCAACCCCGAATCGGACCTGATGCGCGGGCTGGGGATCAGCGAGCTGACCAGCTTCAGCCGCATCCATTTCGGCGGCGGGGCGCCGTGCGCGACCGTGCAGCAGGCGGCGCTGGCCGTCGAGGCGGGCGTCGCCGACTACGTGCTGTGCTACCGGGCGTTCAACGAACGCTCCGGGCGGCGGTTCGGCTCCGGTGTCGGTGACCGGCCGACCGGCACGACCACCGAGCAGGCGTCGTTCGCCTGGACGTCGCCGTACGGGCTGCTGACCCCGGCGTCGTGGGTGGCGATGTTCGCGACCCGGATGATGCACGAGCACGGCGTGACCACGGAGGACTTCGGGCGGGTCGCCGTCGCGTGCCGCCGGCACGCCGCGACGAACCCGCTGGCCCGGTTCCATGAACGTCCCATCACCCTCGCCGACCACCAGGCGAGCCGGTGGATCGTGGAGCCGCTGCGGCTGCTCGACTGCTGCCAGGAGACCGACGGCGGCCAGGCCATCCTGGTCACCACCCTCGAACGAGCCCGTGACCTGCGCCGGCCGCCGGCCGTCATCGAGGCCGCCGCGCAGGGCATGGCCGACGACCAGCAGATGATGCGCTCGTTCTTCCGGGAGAGCCTGGTCGGCCTGCCCGAGGCCGCGACCTGCGCCCGGCAGCTGTGGGAGACGTCCGGGCTCGGCCCCGACGACATCGCCGCGGCGGTGCTGTACGACCACTTCACGCCGTTCGTGCTGACCCAGCTGGAGGAGTTCGGGTTCTGCGGGCGGGGCGAGGCGGCGGACTTCATCCGCGACGGAGCGATCGAGCTCGGCGGGCGCCTGCCGGTGAACCCGCACGGCGGGCAGCTCGGCGAGGCCTACCTGCACGGGATGAACGGCGTCGCGGAAGGTGTGCGGCAGGTGCGCGGCAGCGCGGTCAACCAGGTCCCAGGCGCCGACCATGTGCTGGTCACCGGCGGCACGGGCGTCCCCACCAGCGCACTCGTCCTCGGGAGGGACAGTTGACGACCTCCAGCCCGATGACGGCCCGCGACCCGGCGCAGACGTCCGACCCGGCGGCGGGCACGGCATTCGGGTGGCTGGATCTCGACGACGGGGCGACGGTGTGGGAGCTGGTGCGTCGGCGCGCCGCGCTCACACCGAACGCGCCGCTGCTGATCATCGACATCCCGACGGCAGCCGGCCCCGGCACCGGCACCGGCACCGGCACCGGCAGCACAGACACCGTGACCACCCTGAGCTGCGCCGAGTTCGCCGCGGAATGCGAACGGGTCGCCGCCGGACTGCACGCGCTCGGCGTCGGGCCGGGGTCTGCCGTGAGCTGGCAGCTGCCGACCAGGCCGGAGACGGTCGTGCTGTCGGCGGCGCTGGCGCGCCTCGGCGCCGTCCAGAACCCGATCATCCACATCTACCGGGAGCGCGAGGTCGGCTTCGCACTGGCCCAGACCGGTGCGGAGCTGTTCTGCGTGCCGGGCAGCTGGCGTGGCACCGACTTCCAGTCGATGGCGGAATCCGTCGCCGCCACGCTTCCGCACCCACCCCGAGTGCTGTCCATCGGCGACGGGACCGGCGAGCCGGACGGGAGCCGCGGGCCGGCCGAGAGTGGCGGCAGCGGCGGCGGAAACGGCAGGAGCCGCTGGAACGGCGGGCTGCCGACCGGTGACCCGGCGACACTGCCACCGCCGCCACCAGCCACCCGCGAGTCAGCCCTCGCGGTCCGCTGGATCTACTACACCTCCGGGACGACGTCCGACCCCAAAGGCGTGCGGCACAGCGACAGCACACTGATCGCGGGCGGGCGAGGCCTCGCGAGGGCGCTCGGCACCGGGCCGGCGGACGTCGGATCCATCGCGTTCCCGTTCGCCCACATCGGCGGCCCGGACTATCTGATCATGATGCTGCTGAGCGGCTTTCCCGCACTGCTGCTGGAGACGTTCGACCCGGCCGCGGCCATCGCCGCCTACCGGCGCGCCGGGGTGACGATCGCCGGTGGGTCGACCGCGTTCTACGCCGCGGTGCTCGGCCAGCAACGCGCCGCCGTCGCCCGGGGTGAGCACGGGCCGGTCGTACCGACCCTGCGGATGCTGGCCGGCGGTGGGGCGCCGAAGCCGCCGGAGCTGTTCACCGAGCTGCTGACCGAGGCCGGCGTGCCGATCGTCCACGGCTACGGCATGACCGAGGCCCCCATGATCACCTCCGGCTGCCGCTCCGACACCGACCGCCAACTCGCGCACACCGACGGCCGCCCCGTGCTCGGGGTACAGGTGCGAATCGTCCGCGCCGACGGATCAGCGGAAGGCGCCGAGGGCGAGATCCGGGTGCGTGGCGCGACCGTGTTCCACGGCTACACCGACCCGGCGCTGACCGCCGCCGCCTTCGACGACGACGGCTGGTTCCGCACCGGCGACCTCGGGATCCTCGACGCGGACGGGCACCTCACCATCACCGGGCGACTCAAGGACGTCATCATCCGCAAGGGCGAGAACATCTCCGCGAAGGAGATCGAGGACCTCCTGTTCTCCCATCCGAAGGTCGGCGCCGTCGCGGTCATCGGCCTGCCCGACCCGGAGCGCGGCGAGCGCGTCTGCGCCGTCATCGAACCGCCGGCCGGCGGTTCGGCAGCCGGTGACCCAACGCCCAATTCCTCGGCCCACCTGACACTCGCCGAGATGACGGAGCATCTGCGGGCGGCCGGTCTGGCCCGCCACAAGCTCCCGGAGCAGCTGGAGGTCGTTGCGGAACTGCCCCGCAACGCCACACTCAAGATCCTCAAGCACATCCTGCGCAACCAGTACGGAACCGGCTGACGCTCACAGATCCCTCGTTCAGTCCGGATCTTCGGTCGACGTCTGTGAGTGCCTGTCGCGTCTGCAGACGCGACAGGCACTGTCCACTGGTGCTCGCCAGCGTCTGTGCCCGTCCGTCCGTTTGGCCGTGCTCCTCACCGCCAGGTGCAAACTTGAGCCCGAAAAGCCCGGTGCCCCGCGCCGTGTGATCAGCTGCGGGCTCTTTGGCCGTCAACCAAAGCGCCCGCGACGGAGTCTTCCGCTCCGGTTCCGCGGAACCGCTCTCGCGCCAGGTCGCCCGCGGTTCCGCGGAACCGTCCGCATGGGATGTCGTCCCACCTATGGAACTCGGCCATGAGCTCTCCGGTCTCCCCCGGCCGTAGCTCCTTGAGGTTTCGGATGACCGGGAGGCCACGCTCATACGATGCAGCGTAGCCCCACCCGAAGGTCATCTTGACCTTCGTGGGCCACATCCGATCCAGCGGACCGGCCAGCTGGCGGTTCGGGCTATTTCACCGCGACGGGGGCGACGGGGGCGCCGAGGGCGCCGGTGAACGGTTCGGGGGTCGCTGAGAGCAGGAAGGTGTATTCGCAGTCGGCGGCGCAGTCGGCGGCGAGGGCTTCCAGGTCGAAGTTCTGGCCCTGCAGCAGGCCCATCTCCACCAGGTGAAGCAGGTGGACGGGCAGCAGCAGGTCAGGGCGCTCGCAGGGGAAGACCTCGAAGGTCAGGGTGTCGATGGCGACGGCGGCGACGTCCCGGGCGCGCAGCCAGCGCACGGTGCCCAGCGACATCCCCGGTGACGGGTAGGTGTAGCCGTTGCGGTCGCCGGCGTGGAGCAGCTGGATGTGCCCGGTGCGCACGAGCAGGATGTCGCCGGGTGTGACGGTGGTGCCGGCGAGGTCGGCGGCGGCGTCGAGGTCGTCGGCGGTGATGGCGTGGCCGGCGGGCAGGCGGTCGACACCGCGGGCGCGGGCGACGTCGAGCAGGATCCCGCGGCCGGCGACAGCGCCGATCTTGTCGGCGCCGCAGCGGCGGGCACCGGCGGCGGTCACCGTCGACGTCGGGAAGCCGTTGTACAGCCGGCCGGCGTAGGTGGCGTGCGCTAGGGCGTCCCAGTGGGTGGCCGCCTGCAGGCCCATGATGACGATGTCGTCGCTGAAGCTGACGTCGGCCGGGTCGCCGGTCAGCGGCTCGTTGACCGACAGCATGGTGCGCAGCGGGTTCAGGCGGCCGGGCACCATGCCGGTCTGCGGGCCGTTCGCCGACAACGGCAGCGCGAGCGGGAACAGCCGGCCGTGGCGGGCGAGGGCGGCGCCGGCCCGCACCGCCTCGGGGGTCAGCAGGTTGAGCGTTCCGCGCTCGTCGGCCGACCCCCAGCGGCCCCAGTTGTTGACCGCCCGCGCCAGCTCGTGGAACTCCTCCGGCATCGCCAACCGACTGGTCCCCTCCCGGCCGCGGTGAAAGCGCAACGACGAGACGGTCAGCCGTCGAGGGACGTCCGGACCACCCACATCGAGAAGTACTGGGCGGCGCCGCCGTAGGCCTGGGCGAGGGCGACCCGGGCGCCGTCCACCTGGTGCTCCCCCGCCTGCCCGCGGACCTGCTGCGCCGCCTCCGCGAAGCGCAGCATGCCGGACGCACCGATCGGGTTCGACGAGAGCACGCCACCCGACGGGTTCACCGGGAAGCTGCCGCCGAGCTCGGTCTCACCGCGGTCGACGAGCTTCCAGCCCTCCCCCGGCCCGGCGATGTCGTGCCCTTCCAGCCACATCGGCTCGTACCAGGAGAACGGGACGTACAGCTCGGCGACGTCGATGTCGGCCAGCGGGTCGGTGATGCCGGCCTGGCGGTACAGGTCCGCCGCGCATTCGACGCCGCCGCGCGGGCGGATCGGGTCGCGGCCGGGGAACGACGACGGCTCGCTGCGCATGGCGGTGGCCGCGACCCACGCCGGTGCCCGGCCGTCGGCGGCGGCTTCGAGGCCCCCCGCCTCGTCGGTCAGGACCAGGGCGCAGGCGCCGTCCGAGGACGGGCAGGACTCCAGCCAGTGCAGCGGATCCCACAGCATCGGCGACTCGCGGACCTTCTCGACCGTGATGTCGGGCAGCCGCAGGTGGGCGTACGGATTCTTCAGCGCGTTGAGCCGGTCCTTGACCGCGACCTGCCAGCCGATGTGCTCCGGCGCCCCGCTGCGGCGGATGTAGGCGCGGATCCACGGCGCGAAGATGCCGCCGGCGCCCATGCTGCCGGACTTCCCACCGCTCAGCCCCCACTGCGCGTTGCCCTCGGACTGCTTCTCGAAGGCGACCGCGAGCACCCGGCGGTGCGCCCGGGCGTGGATGAGGTGCGCGGCGACGATGGCGGTGGAGCCGCCGACACTGCCCGCGGTGTGCACGCGCATGATCGGCTTGCCGGCGGCGCCGAGCGCGTCCGCCAGGTACAGCTCCGGCATCATCACGCCTTCGAACGCGTCCGGCGCCTTGCCGATCACGATCGCGTCGACGTCCCGCCAGGTCATCGCCGCGTCCTCCAGCGCGCGCAGCGCGGCCTCGCGGACCAGGCCGGCCAGCGAGACGTCCTGGCGCTTCGTCCGGTGGTGGGTCTGGCCGACACCGACCACCGCGCACGGCTCCGCGCTCACAGCGCACCTCCGGTCGTCGTCGTCTCGAGCAGGCAGACGAGGTTCTGCTGCAGGCACGGCCCGGACGTCGCATGGGCCACGGCACGCACGGCACCGCTCTCCCGGGTGGCGGCGCGCTCCCGGGCGGCCCGGGCGGCCTCGGCGATCCGGACCAGACCGGTCGCCATCACCGGGTTCGCCGCCAGCGCGCCCCCCGACGGGTTGATCCGGACGGCCGCCGGATCGAGGCCGAGGGCCTCGGTGAGGATCAGTTCCTGGTGGCTGTAGGTCGCCGACAGCTCGGCGACGTCGACCGGCCCGTCGCCCACCCCGGCGGCCTCGCCGGCCAGCCGGGTCGACGTCGAGGTGGTGAGGTCACGCATGCCGGGCTGGTGCGGTTCGACGCGGTGCTCGATCGCCCTGATCCAGACCGGGACGATGCCGTGCTCGGCGGCGAGCCGCAGCGCGACCGGTCGGGTGGCGAGCACCACGGCGCAGGCGCCGTCCGTCACCGGTGGCAGGTCGCTGGCGCGTAGCGGGTCGCGCACGTAGGGGGTGGCGAGCAGGTCGTCCGCCGTCTCGGTGCCGGAGACGACGGCGTGCGGGCTGCCGACACCGGCGCGGCGGGAGCGGGCGGCCACCTCGGCGAGGTCGCGCTCGGTCGCCCGGCCCGCCTCGATGAGGGCCCGGGCCTGCAGCGCAGCGAACGTGTGCGGGTCGGCGCCGAGCGGCGCCAGGTAGTACGGGTCGCCCTGCAGGGCCAGCACGATGTCCAGCTCGCCGGTGGACGACTTCCCGGAGCCGAAGACGAGTGCCGTCTGCTCGGGGTCGGCGCCGGTGTGCGGGGCGATCCGCAGCCGGATCCACGCCTCGTGCAGCGCCCAGGCGCCGTCCATCTCGACGTGGGATTCCTTGATGGGCGGCCAGGCGCCGACGGCGTCCAGGTTGGCGACGAAGGTGAACGTGCCGCCGGAGAGGTAGTCGCTGCTGCCGGAGCAGGTGAAGTCGATCTCCTGGCGGGTCAGGTGCGCCGCGGCGAGCGCCTCGGTCACGGTCGCGAGGCACAGCTGCACCTCGGTCTGCTCGGCGAACGACACCATCGGCGACACCGCGTACCCCACGATGGCGACCTCGGGCTCCACCGCGCCGGTCGTGTTGTCAGCCATGTTCAGAACACCCGCTCGATCGCGTCGGCGACGGCGGCGTCCGGCTCGCCGGTCGGCCGCCAGCCTTTGATGACCCCGTCGACAGCGCCCCAGCCCCGGTTCGTCAGGGCGCTGGTGTCGCGTTCCTCCGGCGGCAGCCAGGCCGCCGCCACCCGCATCCCGACCCGGACGTCGGCGTTGTCGACGTCGACGACGGCCTGCAGGCCGAGCAGCGCGTCGGCCTCGTCGAGCAGCACCGACACCCGGGCGAACGGCTCGGTCTCGAGCTGCCCGGGGTAGGGCACGGGGGTGACGATCGTGAAGTTGGTGACGACGCCGCGGTCGGGCAGCACGACGTCGTCGTCCGGGCCGAGCGGGACGGCGTCGATCGGGCAGAAGTCGCGCGGCGGGACGTAGACGAGGCCGCAGCGGGTGCAGCGCTGCCCCAGCAGCACGCCGGCGAGCAGCGAGTCGGCGTACCGGGAGCCGGCCGGGGCGAGCCGTTCGACATACCGCAGCGACGACGGGATCTCGACCACTGAAACCGGCTCCAGCACCGATACGGGCTCCTGCGTCGAGACAGTCGCGGCGGCCTCAGCCTGCGAAACGGCCTCAGCCGGCGCGGCGGCCTGCGGCGGCTCCGCGGCAGCGGCGGGCACGAAGCAGACGAGGTCGTCGAGGTGCCCGCGCGGGGTGTCGCGCCAGCGTGGGACGACCCGCAGGCCGGTGCTCATCGCGGCCGGGTCACCGGCGTCGACGGCGTGGAACAGGGCGGTGTCGGCGCCGTCGAGCTGGATGAGCGCGAAGGCGAAGGGATGGTCGAACGGGTGCGCGCGGGTCGGCTCGGGCACCCAGGTCCAGGTGCGCACCGTGCCCGCCGGGCCGACGTCGACCGGGGTGGGATCGCTGGCCTCGCCGGTCTCCGGGTCGTATTCGAGCGGAGGGACCAGCACCCGGCCGCCGGCGCGCACGCCGGTCAGGCGGCGCTGGCCGAGGGCGGCCACATAGGCGCCGACGACCGGTCCGAGGCTGCGACGGTAGGGAAACTCGACCTTGCTCTCCAGCAGCCGTGCCACGTCTTTCGACCTCCCGTTGGCCGGTGGGTCCGTTCGCTCAGGGACGGTAGGGGCGGCAGCACGTACGGTCAAGCGCTTGCTTGGGACGAGCAAAGCCGGGCAGGTCGGCCCGCAGGTGGCGGGTGGGCCGTTGCGCACCCATACGAGAACGTGTTTCATTATGTGACCCGAAGCACAACATCGGTAGTCCGTCGGGCGATCCGTCGGCCGCGGTCCCCCGCACGGACCGCACACGACCGGCCACCGCCGGCCGCCGCCGGCGACCACGCGGCTTCCACCACCGGCGGGCCGGGCGACGTCACAGAGAAACGGCAACCGGATGCACGAGTTCCTCGTCTTCACGATCAGTGGTCTCACCACAGCCGGCATCTACGCGATCACCGCCAGCGGACTGACGCTGACCTACGTGACAACGGGCGTGTTCAACGTCGCCCACGGCGCGACCGGCATGATCGCCGCGTTCGCCTACTGGCAGCTGCGCGTCGGCTGGGGCTGGCCCACGCCGGTCGCCCTGCTGCTGTGCGTCTGCGTGCTGGCCCCGGCGCTCGGCATCCTGATCGAGCGCCTCGTCATGCGGCGCCTGGACGGAACCTCACCGACGACGCGGCTGATGGCGACGGTCGCGCTGCTCGTGAGCCTGCTCAGCGCCGCGCAGTGGATCTGGGATCCGTCCGACTTCCGTGCCCTGAGCGAGCTGTTCCCCGGCTCCGGCGTCACCGTGGCGGGTGTCGCGGTGCCCTACGACGACGTGCTCGTCCTCGGGCTCGCGGCGCTGGTCGCCGCCGGGCTGTGGGCGCTGCTGCACTTCACCCGGGTCGGGGTCGCGATGCGCGCGGTGGTGGACGACCGGACGCTCACCGTCCTGAACGGCGCCCGCCCGACGGCGACGTCCCGCCTCGCCTGGGCCATCGGCACCTCGCTGGCGGCGCTGGCCGGGATTCTGGTCGCGCCGAAGCTGACGCTGTCCGCGATCCCGCTCACGCTGCTGATCGTCAACGCCTACGCGGCGGCGGTGATCGGCGGGCTGCGCAGCCTGCCGCTGACGTTCGTCGGGGCGCTCGTCGTCGGCCTGGCGGGCGACTACGGCATCGGCTACCTGCCGAAGATCCACACCGGCGCCCAGTACCTGACCGGCCTGGTCGCGATCATCCCGGTGGTGGTGCTGGCGCTTGCGCTGCTGGTGCTGCCGTCGTCCCGGCCGCGTGGCCGCCCCGCCGCCCGGATCCGGGAGATCACCCCGTCGCCGAGCTGGCCCGCGGCCGGGCTGCTGGTCGCCGGCACCCTGCTCGGGGCGGCCATCGCGGTCACCACCGTCACCGAGGCGGACCTGTTCTCCTCGACGCAGATGTGGGGCCTGGGCATCGTCGGGCTGTCGGTGGTGCCGCTGGTCGGCTACGCCGGTCAGACGTCGCTGTGCCAGCTCTCCTTCGCCGGCATCGGCGCGGTCGTCGTGGCGCACGCCGGCGCGGACGGCAACCCGCTCTCGCTGCTGCTCGCCGCGGCCGTGACGGCGCTGGTCGGCGCGCTGGTGTCGCTGCCCGCGCTGCGGCTGTCCGGCATCTACCTGGCGCTGCTCACCGGCGCGTTCGCCGTCGCGCTCGACGGCTGGATCTTCCAGCTGCCGGCGTTCACCGTGCTCGGGCACCGGTTCGACCTGTTCGGCGCGGGATCACTGACGTTCACCCGGTTCCACGCCTTCGGCCTCGACACCGCCGGCACCCGGCCCTACTTCGTCTTCGGCGCCGTCGTGTTCTGCCTGGTCATCCTCGGCCTGGTCGGGCTGCGCCGCAGCGATCTGGGGCAGCGCCTCATCGCGCGCAAGGAGAGCCCGACCGCCTGCGCGACCATCGGCGTCAATCTGCGAACGACGAACCTCGCCGTGTTCACGCTGTCCGCGGCCATCGCCGGGCTCGGCGGCGGCATCTACGCGGCCGGGCTGCAGTCGGCGACCCCGGAGACGTTCACGTTCGTCACCGGCCTGACCGTGCTGCTGATCGTGGTGGTGGCGGGGGTCAGCTCGCTCGGCAGCGGTCTCGCGGTGGCCCTGCTGCTGGGGACGTCCAGCCTGTCGAACGCCTTCGGTGGTGACGCGACGAGGATCACCGCGACCGCGGTCGGGCTGTCCGCGATCGCGCTGGCGGCGAACCCGAACGGGCTGATCCCGGGCTTCCTGCGGCCCGCGTTCGCCCCGGCGGCCCGGGCCCCGGGCGTCGCGGTCGCCGGGCTCGGGGTGCTGGGCCTGCTCTGGGCGGCCCGCCTGGTGGACCTCATCGACGGCTACTCGCTCGTGCTCGGCGTCCTGCTGCTGGTGGCGGCGGTTCCGGTGCTCGCCGCGATGATCGCCGGCAGCCGGCTCGCCGCCCCCCAGGGCGGGGCCGCCGGCGCCGGCGGCCCGCCGGGCGACGGCCTGTCCGAACCGCTGGAGTGGCTCGGCCTGCGAGCGCCGGTCGGGCGGGCGGAGATCGCGGCCGTCGACCGGGCGCTCGGCCTGCCGGAGATGGCGCATGCCCGCCCCTGAGACCAGCCCCGCCCCTGAGACCAGCCCCACCCCTGAGACCAGCCCCACCCCTGAGACCAGCCCCACCCCTGAGGCCGCCCCCAACCCCGCGGCTTCGTCCAGCCCCGCCCTTGAGGTGCTCTCCGTTCTCGAGGTCGACGACATCACCGTCCGCTACGGGGCGCACGTGATCCTGGGCGGTGTCAGTCTGGCGGTGCCCGCCGGGCGGGTGACCGGCCTGATCGGTCCCAACGGGGCAGGCAAGACGACGTTGTTCAACATCATCACCGGCCTGCTGGCTCCGACAGGCGGCAGTGTCCGGCTCGGCGGGCACCAGCTCACCGGCCTCGCCCCGCACGAGCGGGCGCGCCTCGGCATGGCCCGCACGTTCCAGCAGCTGGAGCTGTTCGGGCAGCTCACCGTCCTGGAGAACGTGCTGATCGCGGTGCGCATGCGCGAACGGTGGACCAGAAGCCGCCGGCGCGGCGGCCGGCACAGCGGCCGGAACAGCGCCGCCGACGCGGGTCGCTCCGCCGGCGGGCGGGCCGCCGGCGGGCGGGCCGAGGCGGCGGCGCTCATCGCCCGGGTCGGGCTCACCGCGGTCGCCGACGAGCGCGCCGACTCCCTGCCCACCGGGCTGGGGCGGCTGGTCGAGCTGGCCCGGGCCCTCGCCATCCGTCCGTCGGTGCTGCTGCTGGACGAACCGGCGTCGGGGCAGGACGGCCAGGAGACGGCGAGGTTCGCGGCGCTGCTGCGGGAACTGGCCGCCGACGGCATGGCCATCCTGCTCGTCGAGCACGACATGGACCTGGTGATGGATGTGTGCGAACACCTCTACGTCCTCGACTTCGGGGAGCTCATGGTGGCCGGCAGCCCGGCGCAGGTGCGGTCCGACCCACGGGTGCGCACCGCCTACCTCGGCGACACCGGACCGGACCAGCCGTGAGCGCCCCCCAGCCGCTACCGCCACCGCCGCTGTCGACGCCGCCGCTGTCGACGCCGCCGCTGTCGACGCCGCCGCTGTCGACGCCGCCGCTGTTGGCGCTGCGCGGCGTCGAGGCCGGCTACGGCGCCATCACCGTGCTGCACGGCATCGATCTCGAGGTCGCGGCCGGCGAGGTGCTCGCCGTGCTCGGGCCCAACGGGGCGGGCAAGAGCACCACGCTGCGGGTGGCCGCCGGGCTGCATCGTCCGTCCGCGGGCGATCTGCTGATCGACGGGCGGCCGGTGACCGGCGCGGACCCGGTCGCGCTCGCCCGCAGCGGCCTGTGCCTGATCCCGGAGGGGCGCGGGATCTTCCCCACGCTCACCGTCGGGGAGAACCTGCGGATGGTGACCTACCGGGGGGTTTCCCGGGCGGAGGTCGAGCACCGGGCGTTCACCGCGTTTCCCCGGCTCGCGCAGCGGCGGCGCCAGCGTGCCGGCACCATGTCCGGCGGCGAGCAGCAGATGCTCGCCATGGCCCGCGCGATCGCCGGCGACCCCGCCGTCCTGCTGCTCGACGAGCTGTCCATGGGGCTGGCGCCGCGCATCGTCGGGGAGCTCTACGACAAGGTCCGCGAGATCGCCGCGACCGGCGTGACCATCGTCGCCGTCGAGCAGTTCGCGGCGGCGGTGCTCGGGGTCGCGACCACCGCCGTGGTGATGGCGGACGGACGGATCGTGCTCGCCGGCGCACCGGACGACATCCGAGGCGAGTTGCAGGGCGTGTACCTGGGCGGGCCCGCGCAGCCCGGCCGCTCCCGCCCGGGTTCACCGCCGCCGACGGCAGACCACCGCAACGACGTGTTGACGGAGAGGGCATGAGCGCCGAGACGACCACGAACACGAGCACCGCCGCGAACACCATGAACACCGCCACCATCGCGACGAACACCGCGACAGCGACGGACCGGTCGGACCGGTTCCGCGCCGAGCTCACCCGGCTGCGCATCCGCGACCCGCGGACCCGCCTCGACGCCCAGCTGCTGCGCCTCGGCGTGGTCCTGATGGCGCTCGGGATCCTCCTCGCGATCTTCGGCTACACCATCTCGCACGCGACCACGAACCCGTTGCAGCAGCGGGACGCCCTCAACATCTCGCTGATCGGCGTCTGCGTGACGGTCACCGGGACGGCGCTCTTCCTGCGCTACTCGCTGACCGGCTTCCTGCGCTTCTGGCTGGCCCGCATCCTGTTCGAACAGCGGGAGCAGCACGAACAGCGGGAGCAGCACGAACAGCGGGAGCAGCGGGAGCAGCGGGCCGGTCTCGCCGAGCGGGGCGGGGCGCGCTGAGATGCACCTCGCGTACACACCCGAGCAGGAGAAGCTGCGCGCCGAGCTGCGTGACTACTACGCCGAGCTGATCGACGCCGACACCCGGGCCGCCCTCGACGCCGACCTCACCGGGCCGGTGATGCGCCGGCTCGTCCGCCGGATGGGTGCCGACGGCTGGCTCGGTCTCGGCTGGCCCGCCCGCTACGGCGGGCGCGGACTCGGCCACGTCGAGCAGTTCATCTTCTTCGACGAGTCGCTGCGGGCCCGTGCACCGGTGCCGATGCTGACGATCAACACCATCGGGCCGACGCTGATGCAGTTCGGCACGGACGCGCAGCGGGAGCGGTTCCTGCCCGCGATCCTCGCCGGCGAGGTCCATTTCTGCGTCGGCTACAGCGAGCCGGAGGCGGGCACCGACCTGGCGTCGCTGCGCACCACCGCCGTCCGTGACGGGGACAGCTACCTCGTCAACGGGTCGAAGCTGTGGACGAGCTACGCCCAGACCGCCGACTTCTGCTGGCTGGCGGTCCGGACGAACCCGCACGTGCGCAAGCACCGAGGGATCTCGATCCTGATCGTGCCGATGGACACCCCCGGCATCACCGTCAGCCCGCTGTCGCTGCTCGGCGAGCACGAGATCGCCGCCGTGCACTACGACCAGGTGCGGGTGCCGGCGGCGAACCTCGTCGGCGGCGAGGACAACGGCTGGACGGTCATCACCAACCAGCTCAACCACGAGCGGGTGACGCTCGCGAGCCCCGGCATGGTCGACAGCGCGCTGACGGACGTCCGGCGCTGGGCCGCGAGCACCCGGCTGCCCGACGGCCACCGCGTCATCGACCAGGACTGGGTGCGGGCGAACCTGGCCCACGCCTACGCCGGGTTCTCCGTGCTGCGCCTGCTCAACTGGAAGGTCGCCGCCGACGGCGAGCGCGGCGTGCTGGACGTCGCCGACGCGAGCGGCATCAAGGTCTTCGGCACCGAGCACTACCTCGACGCCCTCACGCTGCTCATGGAGATCGTCGGCGAGCCCGGCTACCTGCGGGCCTCGTCACCCGGCGCCGTGCTCGCCGGCCGGCTGGAGTCGCTCTACCGCGGCCTGGTGATCCTCACCTTCGGCGGCGGCGTGAACGAGCTCCAACGGGACCTGATCGCCCAGTTCGGCCTCGGGCTCCCCGTCACCCGCTGACGTGTACCGACGCGCGCCGACTCCGCTGACTCCCGCCGACGTCCGGAAGGACCCTGACCGTGGACTTCACCCTGAGCGAGCCGGAGCTGGCGGTCGACGAGCTCGCCGGCCGCCTGTTCGGCGACCACGCTTCCCCGGAGCGGCTGCGGGCCGCCGAGGAGGGCGCCGATCCCCCCTTCGACCGCGACCTGTGGACCGCGCTCGCCGACGCCGGCCTGCTCGGCATCGCCGTTCCGGAGGAGGCGGGCGGTCTCGGCCTCGGCCTGGTCGCGCTCGCCCGGCTGCTGGAGCACGCCGGCCGGACGGCGGCGCCGGTCCCCGCCCTGGCCACCCTCGGGTACGCCGTGCCCCCGATCGTCCGCTTCGGGACGCAGGCCCTGCGGGACGCCCTGCTGCCGGGGGTGCTCGACGGCTCCACCGTGCTGACGGCGGCGCTGGCCGAGCCGCCCGGCGACCCGCGCCGCCCGGCGACGACCGCCCGCGCCGAGGTCACCGGCGGCCCGGGCCGCGGCTGGCTGCTCTCGGGGACGAAGACCTGCGTCCCGGCCGGCATGATCGCCGACGCGATCCTGGTGTCGGCGACGACCGAGACCGGCGCCGGGCTGTTCCTCGTCGACCCGGCGGCCCCCGGCGTGACCCGGCGGGCGCAGCGGACGATCGCCTGGGCCGTCGAGGCCGAGCTGGAGCTCACCGATGTCCGGGTGGCGCCCACCGCGGCGGTCGGCCCGCTCGACACCAGCGCGCTCGACTGGACCCTCGCCCGGGCCACGACCGCGAGCTGCGCGGTGATGGCAGGTGTCGTGGACGAGGCGCTGCGCCTCACCTCGCTGCACACCCGCACCCGGGAGCAGTTCGGACATCCGATCGCGGGTTTCCAGGCGGTGCGCCAGCGCCTCGCCGACGGGTTCATCGACGCCCGGGCCATTCGCTGGACGGCCGCGGAGGCGCTGTGGCGGCTCGACGAGGGACTGCCCGCGGCGAAGGAGGTCGCGGTCGCGAAGCTCGTCGCGGCGAGCGGCGGGCGGCGGGTCACCCGGGCCGCGCAGCATCTGCACGGCGCGACCGGCGTCGACCGCGCCTACCCGGTGCACCGCTGCTATGTGCTGGCCAAGCAGCTGGAGCTCACCCTGGGCGGGGTCAGCCGCCAGGCCGCCGCTCTCGGCGCGCTGCTCGCCGACGAGCCCCTGCCAGCCTGACCCACACTCCCGGCCCAGCCCCGATATCGATTGGTGCGAAAGACGTGTTCCTGGACTACACACCGGAACAGCTGGCGCTGCGCCGGCGGCTGCGGGCGTACTTCGCCGAGCTGCTCACCCCCGCCGACCGCGCCGACCTCGCGTCGCCCGACACCGCGAGCCCGGCCTTCCGCCGGATCGTCCGCCGGCTCGGCGCGGACGGCTGGCTGGGGCTCGGATGGCCGGTCGAGTACGGCGGCCAGGGCCGGCCCGCGACCGACCAGTACGTCATGTTCGACGAGGTGCAGCGGGCCGGCGTCCCGTTCCCGTTCGTCACCGTGAACACGGTCGGGCCGACGCTGATGCGGTTCGGGTCGCGGCAGCAGAAGGAGCGGTACCTGCCCGCCATCCTGGCCGGTGAGTCCGTCTTCGCGATCGGCTACAGCGAGCCGGAGGCGGGCACCGACCTCGCCTCGCTGCGGACGTCCGCCCGGCTGGACGGCGACGAGTGGGTGGTGCGCGGCGGGAAGGTCTTCACCTCGGGTGCCAACCACGCCGACCACATCTGGCTGGCCGCCCGGACCGATCCGGACCTGCCCCGCCACCGGGGCATCTCCATCCTTCTGGTGCCGACCGCGCAACCAGGCTTCCGGTGGACGCCGATCATGACCGTGGGCGGTGTGATGACGACGGCGACCTACTACGACGACGTGCGCGTCCCTGCGGCGAACCTGGTCGGTGAGCGAGGCGGCGGCTGGCGCATGATCACCACCCAGCTCAACCACGAGCGGGTCGGTCTCGCCGCGCTCGGCGGCCATGCCTGGCGGATGTGGGGCGAGGTGCGCCGCTGGGCGCTGGCCACCCCCGACCCCGCCCCAGCCGCCGGCGCGCCCGCGGGCGCGCGCATCGCCGACCGGCCGTGGGTGCGGGCCGACCTGGCCCGCTGCTTCGCCCGGCTCGAGGTGATGAAGCTGCTCAACTGGCAGATGGCCACCACGATCGCGACCGGTGAGCTGCGCCCCGCCGACTCCAGCACCGTGAAGTTCTACGGCACCGAGACGCACGTCGAGGTCTACCGGCTGCTGCTGGGAATCCTCGGCGCCGGCGCCTGGCTGCGCACCGGCTCCCCCGGCGCCGTACTGGCCGGCGAGATCGAACGCGCAGCGCGGGCCGCGCAGATCAACACCTTCGGCGGAGGAGTGAACGAGGTGCAACGGGAGATCGTCGCAAGCGCCGGGCTCGGCATGGCCCGCCGGGCCAGGTGACGCGGGCGATGGACCTGACGTTCGACGAAAGCCAGGACGCGCTGCGCGAGCTCGCGGCGGAACTGTTCGCCAAGCGGTCTCCGGTCGCCCGGGTGACGGCGGTCGAGGCGACCGAGGAGCGCGTCGACCGCGACCTGTGGGCCGATCTCGGCGGCGCCGGCCTGCTCGGGGTGGCCCTGCCCGAGGAGCTGGGCGGCGCCGGCCTCGGCCTCGTCGAGGCCGCCATCGTCTGCGTCGAACAGGGCCGTGTCGTCGCCCCCGTACCCCTGCTCTGGACGATCGCCGCCGCCCGCGTACTCGCGCACGCGACCCCGCCCCGACCCCGGGCCCGGCTCCGGGCGTTGCGGCGGCCGACCCGAACCCCAGCGAGCCCATCGGTTCCGCGGAACCGGCCCAGTCCGGCGGTTCCGCGGAACCGCAACATCCCACCGGCTCCACGGAACCGGCACGGCCCGACGGCCCCGCAGAAGCACAACGCCACGCCGGTTCCGCTGAACCTGCCCAGCTAGGCGGTTCCGCGGAACCGCAACGCCCCACCGGCTCCGCGGCACCGGCACGCGCCTCCGGTTCCGCGGAACCGGAGGACCCGGCCCGGGCCGAGGACATCCCGGCGCTGCTGCGCCGGGTGGTGGCCGGGGAGGCGATGCTGACCTGCGCACCGGAGCAGGTCGCCGCACCGCTGCGGGTGGCCGCGGCCGGCCCCGCCGCCGGTCGGGTGAGCGGACGGATCGCCGGGGTGCCGTACGCCCACGTCGCCGAACGCATCCTGCTGCCCATAGGCGCGGACGGATGGCTCCTCGACCCGTCGAGCCCCGGCGCCACCGTGCGATCGGGTCCGTCCACCAGCGGTGAGCTGCACGGCGAGCTGGAACTCGACGACGTGCCCGCGCTGCGCCTGCCCGGCGCGGCCACCGACCTGCGGGCGCACCTGCTGGTGCTGCTCGCGGCCCTGGCCGCCGGGGTGACGGCGGCGGCGCTGCAAATGGCCGCGGAGCACACCTCGACCCGCGCCCAGTTCGGCCGACCGCTGTCGACGTTCCAGGGCGTGGCCCTCAAAGCCGCCGACGCCTACGTCGACACCGTCGGCATCTCCTCCACCGCCATGCAGGCCGCCTGGCGCCTCGACCAGGGCCTGGACGCCACCGCCGAGATCCTCACCGCGGCCTGGTGGGCCGCCGAGGCCGGCCAGCACTGCGTCCACCTCACCCAGCACCTGCACGGCGGCCTCGGCGCGGACATCTCCTACCCCGTCCACCGCTACTTCCTCTGGGGCAAACAGATCGAGCTGCTCACCGGCGGCGCCTCAGCCCTGCTGAGCGAACTCGGCGACGCCCTCGTCCACCTGGAAAACCCCGGCGACGCCTGCTGAACTGATCCCCGTGGCACGTGACTGGGGAGACGTAGGCGCCGAGGCCGGCGCGACCGGCGCGCTCGACCAGGAGCGGATTGACGCGCTCGGCACGAGAACGCGAGCCGAAGCCCGCGCGCAGCGATTGGTCGCCGACACTGAGCGTCTCGGGCTCTACGACGTCAGCCCCGACGAGACTCGGGAGGCACTGAAAACCGCCCGCAAGAACTCAGCTGGCTGACCTGGATCTTCTCCATCGGAACCCCGGCCGAGGCTCCACCCCGAGCGCGGTGTGCGCGGTGGGGCGGCGCTGGGCGACGAGCACGCGTGGCGGCTCGCCGGCGTAGCGCACGACCTCGCGGGTGAGGTGGCTCTGGTCGGCGTAGCCGTGCCGGGCCGCGACCTGGGCGAGCGGGAGCCGGCCCAGGTCGGCCGCCGCGTGTTCGAACCGGACCACCGCCGCCGCGGCCTTGGGCGTCAGTCCGACCTGGTCGCGGAAGCGGGCGGCCGCGTGCCGCCCGCTCCAGCCGGTGCCCTCGATGAGCGCGCCGATCCGGGCCTGGCCTCCGGACGCCTGGATCCGGTCCCACATCCAGGCCACGAACGGCTCCGGTTCGCGGCCGGAGCCGGCCGCGGCGAGTCGGAGCATGGCCGCCTCGACGAGTGCGAGCCGTTCGTCCCATGAGCCCGCGGCGGCGAGGCGATCGGGCAGCGATTCCGCCAGCGCCGGCGCGACGTCGCTCACCGGCAGGATGCGTCCCGCCAGGTCGCGACCGGGTGCGCCGAGGAGCCGGTACGCGCCGAGCGGCGTCAGGTACACCTGCACGCAGCGCTGGCTGCGCTCGAAACGGGTCGTCGCATGCCCCCGCATGAAACCGGCCACGAAGGACCGGTGCCGGCCCGCGCCTTCCCCGTCGGAAAGGGCGACCACCTCGAGCGGGTCGCCGAAGGACAGCACCAGCGGCAGCAGGCTCCCGGCCGGCTGCCGGCGCTCGACCGGTCGCTCGGCCCGCTGCTGGTAGCCGACGATGCCCGCGACGAGCCCGGCGAGAGCGGGGTGCGCGGGACGCCGGACGAGCTCGGGCACTGTGGCCGCCATGGGCCGAGGGTAGCCGCGGTCAGATTTCTTCAAGCCGACACCGGTCCCGCCACGGCAGCATCACCGCTGACAGGTCGAGTGGTCGAGTGAACGATCGAGGACGGGAGAGATGACATGCGCAGGCTGGTGGCCGTCGAGTTCCTCAGCGTTGACGGTGTGATGCAGGGGCTCGGTTCGCCCGACGAGGACCGCGACGGTGGCTTCGAGCACGGCGGCTGGGGTGTTCCCTTCGCGGAGGCACTGCACGAGGTGATCGATCCAGCTGGGCTCGGCGGGACGTCGGCATACCTGTTCGGGCGCCGGACGTACGAGAAGATGGCCGCGTTCTGGCCTTTCCAGCCAGACGACAACCCCATGGCGGCGGCTCTGAACGCCACCCCCAAGTACGTCGCGACCCGGACGCTGAGCGCCCCGCTCCCCTGGAAGGGTGCGGAGCCCCTCGAAGGCGACCTGGTCACGGCGGTGACCCGGCTGAAGAACGCCGAGGACCGCGCCGATGTCGTGATCCTCGGAAGTGGGGCGTTGGTCCGCCAGCTGATGGAGGTCGATCTCGTCGACGAGCTGCGGCTGTTCGTGCACCCGCTGCTACTCGGGGCCGGGAAACACCTGTTCGGCGGACTTCCGGCGCCACGGCCGCTCCAGCTGACCAGCAGCGCCACGACGAGCCGGGGAACAGTCGCCCTCACCTATGCCGTCGAAGGCCGCAGACCCAGGCCCGCGAGCGTGTAGACAGCGGAATCAGCGGCCGACCCTGCGACAAGCAAGCGTTTGGTGGGAGCATAATCCGGGCATGGCCCGAAGCTCGGTATCGTCGCCCGACCAGCCAGCTCGCCGCCCGCGCCGGGGTGCGACCGTGCCGGCGGGCGACGCCGAGCCCGCCCCGGCGAAGGGCGACCGGCGCAACGCCGCCAACCAGCGCGGTGGCGGCGGCCGGCGGGCTGGCGG
>NZ_ADGX01000028.1 GCF_000177675.1 Parafrankia sp. EUN1f | reverse complement strand
TGTCGAGCACCTCGTCGCTGACGGCGAGCAGCTCGGCGACATGCGCGCCGATCGGCGTGTCCGGCGGCACGCACCACGGATCCCGCTGTGGTCATCGCCCAGCCCGAGCTCACGAGCGGAGCAGATCATGCCGTCGCTGACATGCCCGTACGTCTTGCGCGAGCTGATCTCGAAGCCGCCGGGCAGGACGGACCCGGGCAGTGCCACCGGAACCCGGTCACCGACCTCGAAGTTGAACGCGCCGCAGATGACGCCGCGCACGCCCGGCTCGGAGACCTCGGCACCCGCCGCACCAGACGCGTCCGGCGCACCGGACGCGTCCGCCGCGCCCAGCTCCGCGACGCGGACCTGGCACCAGCGGACGTCCTTCTTCTTCGTCGGCACGACCTCGATGGAGACCACCTCGCCGACCACAACCCCGGCCAGGTCCGAGCCGACGGTCTCCAGCCCCTCGACCTCGAACCCGGCGCGGATCAGTGCCTCCGCGACCGCCTTCGCCGGCGGCAGCGGGGCGCCGACCACCTCACGCAGCCAGGACATCACGATTCTCACCGGATCAGCCCTCGATTCCGAACGGCAGGCCGAAGCGGACGTCGCCGTCGACGAAGTCCCGGATCTCACGGACGTCATGCCTGGTCATCGCCGCGCGCTCCAAGCCCATCCCGAACGCGAAGCCGCTGTAGCGGGTGGGGTCGACGCCGCAGGCGCGCAGCACGTTCGGGTCGACCATGCCGCAGCCGCCGGCCTCGATCCAGCCCTCGTCCGAACAGACCCGGCACGGCTGGCGGCCCGCGTCGCCGCGGCAGGCGAAGCACTGCACATCCAGCTCGGCGGAGGGCTCGGTGAACGGGAAGAACGACGGCCGCAGCCGGGTGGACAGGCCCGAACCGAACAGGGCCTGGGCGAACACCTCCAGGGTGCCCCGCAGGTCGGCCATCGTGATGCCCTCGTCGACGGCGAGGCACTCCAGCTGGCCGAAGACCGGCGAGTGCGTCGCGTCGATCGTGTCGTTGCGGTAGGTACGCCCCGGGCAGACCACGTACACCGGCAGCGGACGGGACAGCAGCGAGCGGATCTGCACCGGCGAGGTGTGCGTGCGCAGCAGCCGCCCCGACGCGGCGGGCTCGACGTAGAGGGTGTCGTGCTCGCTGCGTGCCGGGTGGTCGGGCGCCATGTTGAGCGCCTCGAAGTTGAACCAGTCGTGCTCGACCTCGGGCCCCTCCGCGACCTCATAGCCCATGGCCACGAAGACATCGGTGAGCCGGTCGGAGAGCAGGCTCAACGGGTGGCGTGCGCCGTGGCGCCGGCGGTCGACGGGGAGGGTCACGTCGACGCGCTCGGCGATCAGGATCTCGGCGTCGCGGCGCGCCGTGAGCTCGGTCAGCCGGGACTCGTAGGCGGTGCGGACGGCGGCGGTGGCGGCGTTGTGCGCCCGGCCGGCCTGCGCGCGCTGCTCGCGCGGCAGCGCGCCGAGCTGGCGCCGGGCCAGCGCGAGCGGCGCGGACTGGCCGTCGACGTGCGCGGAACGCACGGCGGACAGCGCGTCCAGGCCGTCGGCCGCGGCGATGGCCGCGAGCGCGGCGGCCACGTCGCCGTCCAGCCTGTTCTGGTCCAGGGCACCGAGATCCACAGGATCAGCGGTCTCGTTGGGGGCGGGCACGATGATCATCCTCATCGGTGGGTGGCGGGCCTGCGCGGCCCGCCGAACGAATGGGTCGGTTCTCCCGGGGCGCCCGCCGGTGGTGCGTCGTGCGGCCTCAGCCGAACACGGGCCCACCAGCGGGCACGGAAAATCGGAACTCCGCCCCGCCGCCCGGCGCCTTGCCGACCGAGATCGTCCCGCCGTGCGCCTCGATCAGCGCCTTGGCGATGTACAGCCCGAGACCCGTGCCGTTGCCACGGCTCGCACCGCGCCAGAACTTGGCGAACACCCGGCTGGCGTTGGCTTCCGGCACACCCTCGCCCTCGTCCGCGACGGTCACCTCGGCTCCTGTAGATGTTCCGCTGAGCACGACGGTCACAGTACCCGCGCCGTGGCGCAGCGCGTTGTCGATGAGGTTGTGGAGGACCTGGTCGATCTTGTCCGGGTCGACCCACATCTCGGGCAGCTCACCGACGAACCGGACGTCGAACCGTTCCGCCGGGGCGGAACCGGCCGCGATCTTGCCTTCGACGACACGCCGGACGGCCGCACGCATGTCGACGATCTGCTTGCGGATCTGGACCCGGCCGGCGTCGATGCGGGAGACGTCCAACAGCTCGGTCAGCAGCCGGGTGACGCGGTCGGCGTCGGTGTTGACCGTGTTGAGCATCAGTTTCTTCTGCTCGTCGGTGAACCTGTCCCAACGGGCGAGAAGCGTGGCGGTGAAGCCCTTCACGCTGGTCAGCGGTGAGCGCAGCTCATGGGCGACGGTGGCGATGAGGTCCGCGCGGTTGCGTTCGATCCGCTCCCTGCTGACCGTGTCCCGCAGGCAGACCGCCACCCGCACCAGCACCCCGTCGACCCGGGTGAAGCGGGCGGTCACGTTGAAGTCGTGGTCGGAGTCCGGGCCGGCGTAGGTCAGGCGGCGCTCCGGCTGCCCGGTGACCCGGGGCAGGTCACGGCTCGGCTGCGAGCACTCCCACCAGTCGTTGCCCCGTTCGTCGAGCAGCGGAAGGACCTCGGTGAGGTGACGCCCCACCGCCTTGCCCTGCGGCAGGCCGGTCACCTTCGAGGCGGCACTGTTGAACATCTCCACGACACCCGACGCATCGGTGACGACCACCGGATCGGGCAGCAGGTCGAGGGTCGCCGGAGTATGCAGGTCCACCGACTCCTCCGCGGTATCGGGACCGGGACCAGGAACCTCGTTCCCGGAGAAGTCCGGCCCGGGAGCGGAAGCGACGATGCGTGTCAACGCGCCCCACCTCCACTGGCACCGGACGTAGCTGACCGCACCGCTCTCTGCGCCCGCGCCGACGCATACATACACAGCGCCGACGCAACCGCAAGATTCAGTGACTCGGCCTGACCGTACACCGGCACCCTCACCGCCGTGTCCGCGGAGGCCGCCGTCGCGGCCGTGAGGCCTCTCGCCTCGTTGCCGAAGACCCACGCGGTGGGGCCGGCAAGCACTCCCGCGGCGGCGAGATCGTCGAGATCGCGGTCCGCGTGACCGGACGTCGCCAGGACCTGGCAGCCGAGCTCACGCAGCTCCCGCACGACCGCGAGCGCGTCGGCGGCCACGATCACCGGCAGGTGGAACAGGCTGCCCGCGGACGAGCGCACGCACTTGCCGCCGAACGGGTCGACGCTGTCACCGACGAACACGACCGCATCGGCGCCGGCCGCGTCCGCCGAGCGGATCACCGTGCCGGCGTTACCCGGATCGTTCGCGCCCTCGCAGACCGCGACCAGGCGCGGCCGCCCCAGATCCGCCAGCCGGTGCCCGGGCAGCTCGGAGACGCCGACGAGCCCCTGCGGCGTCACCGTCTCCGAGAGGGCCGCCGCGGCGGCATCGGTCACGAACCGGACCGGCACGCCGGTTCCGGCCGTCAGCTGGGCGTGCCGCGCCAGGGCCGACTCACCGATGAACAGCTCGACCAGCGCGTCGGCGTGCAGCGCCGCGGTGACGGCCTGGGCCCCCTCGACGAGGAACAGGCCCTCCTCACGGCGCGCCGCCGCACGCCGCAGCCGCCGGGCGGCGGCGACGTGGGCGGAGCGAAGCCCGTCGAACCGGTCGGGCGACGGGCCGGCGTTCAGAACGCCCCCACCCGTGGACGGGCCGGTGGACGAACCTTCCGACAGCCCCGTGGACGACTCCGTGGACGACGTCGACCGGCCCGCGGAGGGGCGCTGCGGGCGGCGAGGCGACACCGGCGGAGGACGGCGGCGGGCTCTCAGGCGGCCGAGGCCTCGGCGGCCACGGGCAGCGCGGCGCGGGCGACCTCGACGAGAGCCGCGAACGCGGCGGCGTCGTTGACCGCGAGATCGGCCAGGATCTTGCGGTCGACCTCGACACCGGCCAGGCGCAGGCCCTGCACGAAGCGGTTGTAGGTGAGACCGTTCGCCCGGGCGGCGGCGTTGATGCGAGTGATCCACAGCTGCCGGAAGTCGCCCTTGCGCGCGCGACGGTCCCGGTAGGAGTAGGTCATCGAGTGGAGCATCTGCTCCTTGGCCTTGCGGTAGAGCCGCGAACGCTGGCCCCGGTATCCGCTGGCGGCCTCGAGGACCTCGCGGCGCTTCTTCTGGGCGTTGACCGCCCGCTTCACGCGTGCCATGAGGGCACCTGTCTCCTTCGTTCGTTCACGTTCGTTCGCGTCCGGTCCGGTCGGCCGCCCTGCGCGGCCACCAAGCCGGAAATGTCAGCGGCCCAGCAGACGCTTGATGCGGCGGTCGTCCGCGGCGCTCAGCACGACCTCGTCGTAGAGCCGGCGGGTGCGGCGGCTCGACTTGTGCTCGAAGAGGTGGGAGCGGTTGGCGCGCCGGCGCATCACCTTGCCGGTACCGGTGACACGGAACCGCTTGCCGGCACCGGTGTGGGTCTTCATCTTGGGCATGATCGCGTCCCTGTGGTGGATTTCGGATGCTCGTCTGGGCGCGCCCGTCTGGTGCCCGTGTTCATGCGCGCCTGGGCCGGTGGGACGTCTGGCGACGCCGACCGGTGGTAGCTCACCCCTGGGTCGCGGACTCCGGGACTCGCTGGGGCTTGGCGGGGCCCTTGTGCGGGGCCATGACCATCGTCATGTTCCGCCCGTCCTGCTTGGGCTGGGCCTCGACGTAGCCGAGATCGGCGACGTCGGTGGACAGCCGCTGCAGCAGGCGGATGCCGAGCTCGGGCCGTGACTGCTCACGCCCACGGAACATGATGGTGATCTTTACCTTGTCGCCGGCCTTGAGGAAGCGCACGACGTGACCCTTCTTGGTCTCGTAGTCGTGCGGATCGATCTTCGGTCGGAGCTTCATCTCCTTGATGACCGTCTGGACCTGGTTCTTACGAGCCTCACGACGCTTCTGGTCGGACTCGTACTTGAACTTGCCATAGTCCATCAGCTTGCAGACCGGCGGACGGGCGGTCGGCGCCACCTCGACGAGGTCGAGATCCGCCTCCTGCGCGAGGCGCATGGCCTCCCCGATGGAGACAATGCCGATCTGCTCGCCCTCCGCTCCCACGAGGCGAACCTCCGGGACGCGGATTCGGTCGTTGATGCGTGACTCTGTGCTGATGTGCGTTCCTCCGTGGCTCGACGCGCGGGCACGACCTCACCGCAGCGGAGCACCAAGCCCGGGGCAACCCAGGCTCCCGGCCGACATGCCGTGGCAACGGCTCGGCCGACCGGCGACCCGGCCACCGCGCCAGCCGGCGGGCTGGCGACCGGCCGGATCATCTCCGACGGCGGCGACGGGTGGAGGGCGAACCCCCGCTTTGACCTGGTTGCGCGAGCACGACGTATGCGACTGCGCCGAAGTGGGACAGTCTGGGTGCGACTGCCGGACACCGCGACCGAAGCATGGCGTCAATACCTGCCACCAGGTGGTCTGCAGCCCAGCGTAGCAGAGCCCGCGGCGAGGGACGATCAACAAGGGCATCCGTCCCGATCCGTCCCACGCGCCCGGCCAGGCCAGGCCAGGTCAGGCGCGACAGCCCCGCTCCGGATCCCGGTCGATCACCGACCGGCGTACCGCCACGATCAACGCCGGGCCTTTTCCATCTCACATCCGTCGGACACTGTCTCGGCAGGTCAGAACCGACGACCTCGGCAGGTCAGAGCCGACGACGAAAAAGGCTCACTCCTGCTGGTGGCGCCGCCGGCATCCCGGTCACGACCGGGACCGTGCACCCAGCAGCCGGAAGCCCCGGCGCCCCGGTGGACGAACCCCACGCCCGAGGTGCGCCCGCACCGCCGGCACCTCGGTGGGGTCGACCACGAGCACCGCCGCCGCCATCTCGTCCGTGCCCTGGCCGCCACCGGTGCCGACGATCGTAGGTGCGGACGGGTCCTCCATGGCCTCCCGCAGCCGGCGCACGACCTCGGTGACCATCGCGTCGAACTCGGCCTCCGTGCCACTGCCACCGGCCTCACCGCCGGCTCCCCCGGCCTGCGCGCCACCGGCCCGCGCACGGGCGCCCGTGGCCGCGCCGGCACGGGCCAGACCGTGCACCGCCACGGCGAGCACCGGACGTGCCCGGTGATCCGGCCCGACCGACTGCGCGAGCTCCGCCGGCCACACCTCGGTACCGGCGGGCAGACCGGCCAGCGCCGCGCGAATCCGCCGCCGACCCCGCGCGCCCAGCGGCACCGGGCGCGGGCGCAGCAGCCCGCCGCCGCCGTCGTCAGCCACGATCACCTCGTCGCGCCGGTCGGAAGCAGCCCCGCCGGCGGCCTGCGCGGCCCCGTTCGCCGCACCACCGCCGGCGCTCGCCGCCCCGGAGGAGATCCACATGCCCTCGCCGGCCCCGAACGGCCGCGGACCACGCCAGGCGGCACCCCGGGCACCGTCCTCGGTGGACGGGCGCACGTCCAGGGTGACCGGCGCCGGCCCACCGAGATCGATCACCACCGCGGCCAGACCCATGCGGACGGCCTCGGCGCAGGCATCCGGCAGCGTCACCGGCACCGGACGCACGGACGGACGCCAGGCGGCCATGACGTCGACCGAACTGAAGACCGGCAGCGCACCAGAACCGGACGGCGTGCGCAGGGTCACCAGAACCATGTCGCTCTTCTTGTCCGCACCGGTCACGGCATCGGTCGCGAGCGCCCTCGCCTCCACCCCGACGAACACCCGGGCCCCCGGCAGCGCCGCCGTCAGCGCGGCCCGGTCGCCAGAGCGCAACGCCGCCAGCAGCGCGGAGTCGGCAAGCCCGTCGTCACCCTGCCCGGGTGGCGTCAGCAGGTCGGGAGGCACCAGACCGACTGTAGTGCCTCGATCGGTCCGTCCGGCACGGCGGCTGTCACTGATCGGCGGGGTCGGCCGCCGCGGCCAGCTCCTCGAAGGCCGCCCGGGTCCGCCGGCGCAGCCGGTACCAGTCGACGGGCCGGCAGTCCGTCAGCCCCGGGTCGAAGGGGACGGTGACCAACCGGCGAGCCCGAGCCTCGAGATCGCCCAGACGTTGACGTGCCACGCGGGTGAGCCGGGTCGGGTAGGTCTCCACGACCGCGACCAGCACCGAGGCCTGCAGATCCGCCCGCCCGGCGGCGGCCAGCGCGGTCAGGGCATGATCCGCCGCGGCCAGCTCCGCCTCACCCGCGCGGCACGAGAGGACGACCTGGTCGCCGCGGGCGAGCAGCGTTGCGGACACCGGCTGGTTCCAGCCCGACGGGCCATCCGCGATCACCACCTGGAACCAGCGGCCGAGCAGATCCAGCGCACCGGCCAGCTCCTGCGCGGTCAGCCCGGGCGCAGTGAGGTCGTGCACCCCGGGAAGCACCTCGAGACCACCGGGGCCGTCCGCCCTCAGGTACAGCCGCAGCTCCGTGAGCGACTCGACCGGGGGCTGGGCGGTGACCAGCTCCCGCACCCCGCTTGTCCCGGAGCCCAGGCCAACCCGGTGCGTCAGCATCCCGTACTGGTCAGGGCAGGCGTCCACGGCGACGACGCGCGCACCGCCGCGGGCCGCGAGCGCCAGGCCGAGCCCGGCGGCGACCGTCGTTCGACCGCCGCCCCCGCCGAATCCCCCGACCAGGACACAGCGGGTTCGGACCGCGGCGCCGCGGAAGGGTGCGGGAACGATCTCTGCCCCGGTACGCGCCGGCGCCGCGGGCAGAGCCGCGCGCGCGGGCACGGTCCCGATCGGGGACGCCGACGGTCGCGGCAACGACACCGCGGATGGTCGCGTTCCCAGCTGCGGGGACGGTGGCGGTGATGCCGGTGCCGGTGCCGACCGTGCCGACCGTGCCGACCGTGCCGACCGTGCCGGCGGCGCCGACGGTGGCGGTGGTGCCGGCGGTGGCGGTGCCGGCGGCGGCGGCGGTGCCGGCCGTGGCGGTGGTGGCGGCGGCACCGGTTGTGGTCGCGGCTGCGGCTGCGGCTGCGGCTGCGCCGTCGGATGCGGCCTCGGTACCGGTGGGAGCGGCGGCAACGGCGCACGCTGACCGAAACCGGGAGCGAGTGCCGGTGGCCCCCCGGCCGCGGCGTTCGGGGCTACGACCTGCGGCACCCAGCCACCCCCCGCGGCGGGCTCGTGGGCACTCGCCGGACCCGCCGGACCCGCCGGACCCGCCGGACCCGCCGGACCCGCCGGACCCGCCGGACCCGCCGGACCATGGTCAGGTGGCCCATGGCCAGGTGACCCGTGGTCAGGTCGCACCTGGTCGGGGTTCGTGGGAGAAGCCGGACCGGGCGCCACCGGCGGACCCGCATACGCGGTGACCGGCGGTGGGGTCGCGGGCGGCGCCGGCGCCGGATTGGTCGCCGTGGCACCGCGCTCCGGCTCGGGTCGAGGCGCCCGCGGACGACCCCGGCCCCCGCGGCGGCCGACGGTGGCCAGACCGGGCTGGGAGTCCTGCGTCATCCGCATGCCCAGCAGGGACACCGGGCGAGCATCACCCTCGGCGTCGTCGCCAGTGTCTCCTGGGTCCGTACCGGCCGGACCGGCTCCCGGATCCGTGCCGGAGGCGCCGGCGCCGTACCGCTCCCGACCTGCTCCGCCGGGTTCGGACCCCTCGGAGTCGGATCGTGGTGGGAACGTCTCGCCGCCCCCGTCACGTTCGGATCCGCGGCCCGTCTCGTGCATCTGCCCCACCCCATGTGTGTCGACCGTCCGAAAGGCCGGCGCCGGTGGCGGGCCCCCCGCCCACCACCGAACCGGCCTGTCGTACCGGAACCCCGCATGAGGCGACGCGTACGCGGCAGGCCCCCCTCGAACCCGCCACCGCGACCACCGTGCGGCCACGGTACGCCCCCGGCCGCCGCGTGCCTGCGTGGACCCCGCATCACGCGAGGTCACCGATACGGTTCGAAAACACACTCTCGCGGAAGATGCGTCCCCACAAGTGTGACGGGCCGACGCCATCGTGACGGACCGTCCACACCCGATGACAGGCCACCGACATCCCACAGAGACATGGAGTCGGACGAGCGGGAGGTGCTACGCGAGCGCCGCGATCCCGCGCAGGACGACAGCCGTGTCCAGCGCGGCCAGCGTGGCCTCACGCCCCTTGTCCTCCACCGACCCGGGCAGCCCGGCCCGGTCGCGCGCCTGCTCCACGGTGTCGCAGGTCAGCAGGCCGAAGCCGACCGGTACCCCGGAATCGAGGGTGACCCGGGCCAGGCCGTCGGTGACGAACCGGCAGACATAGTCGAAGTGCGGCGTACCACCACGAATCACCGCGCCCAGCGCCACCACCGCGTCGTGACGGGATGCCAGCGCGGCGGCCACCACCGGCAGCTCCACCGCGCCGGACACCCTGACCACGGTCGGACTGACCGTCACTCCCGCGTCCTTGGCGGCCCGCAGCGCGCCGCCGAGCAGGGAGTCGGTGATCTCCGTGTGCCAGCGGGTCGCGACGATCGCCAGCCTGACGTCGCCGGCGTCGGGCAGTTCCTCAGCAGGTGCACCTGCGCCGCTCATCGTGCCTCCTCACACGCTCGGCCCGACCAGTCAACGCCGGTCGGCCCCGTCTTCGACCAGTGGTTCGTCTCGTGAGCGGAGGCCACGGCCTCGTCCGCGCCGACAGCCAGCGGCAGGCCCGGCAGCTCATGGCCCATCCGGTCCCGCTTCGTCGTCAGATAGCGCAGGTTCTCCGGGGTGTGCGCCACCGGCAGCCCGATCTGCTCCACGACCCGCAGGCCGTGCCGCTCCAGCCCCACCCGCTTCGTCGGGTTGTTGGACAACAGCCGCAGACTGCGGACGCCCAGGTCGAGCAGCATCTGGGCACCGGTGCCGTACTCCCGCGCGTCGGCGGGCAGACCGAGCGCGAGGTTCGCGTCGACGGTGTCATGGCCGACGTCCTGCAGCTGGTAGGCCCGCAGCTTGTCGAGCAGGCCGATGCCACGCCCTTCGTGCCCCCGCACGTACAGCACGACCCCGCGGCCCTCGGTCGCGACCGCGCGCAGCGACGCGTCCAGCTGGTTGCCGCAGTCGCAGCGCCGCGACCCGAAGACGTCCCCCGTCAGGCATTCGCTGTGCACTCTGACCAGGACGTTCTCCCCCGCCCCGAGCTCACCGCGGACCAGCGCGATGTGCTCGATGCCGTCACGGGTGTCCCGGAAGCCCACGGCCTGGAACGGGCCGTAGCGGGTCGGGATCTGGGCCTGGGCCAACCGCTCGACCTGCTTCTCCGTGCGGCGGCGGTAGTCGATGAGCGCCTCGATCGAGATCAGGGCCAGATTGTGCTCGCGGGCGAACACCGTCAGCTCGGGCAGCCGGGCCATGGTGCCGTCGTCGTTGACGATCTCGCAGATCGCCCCGGCCGGGCGTAGGCCGGCCAGCCGCGCGAGGTCGACCGCGGCCTCGGTGTGCCCGGGCCGGCGCAGCACGCCGCCTTCGCGGGCACGCAGCGGGAAGATGTGCCCGGGCCGGGTGAGGTCGCCGGGCTCGGTGGTCGGGTCGGCCAGCAGGCGGATGGTGCGGGCGCGGTCCGCGGCGGAGATGCCGGTCGTGACGCCGGTGCGCGCGTCCACCGTGACCGTGAACGCCGTGCGCATCCGGTCGGTGTTCTGCGGGACCATCTGGTCGAGCTCCAGCCGGTCGACCTCGGCCGGGTCGAGCGGGACGCAGACCACGCCGGCGGTGTGGCGGATCATGAACGCGAGCAGCTCGGGCGTGGCGGCCTCGGCCGCGAAGATCAGGTCGCCCTCGTTCTCACGGTCCTCGTCATCGACGACGACCACGGGGCGGCCGGCCGCGATCTCGGCGATCGCCGTCTCGATCGTCGCGAACGGCGACCCCGCGTCGTCCGCGGGCCGAACGGTCTCACTGGCGGGGCGGGCGTGCTCGCCGGCCGCCGCCGGAGTTGCCTGCGTGGCTGCCTGCGCGGCTTCACCGACGGGCCGGCGGGCCACGGGCGCCGCCGCGTCGGGCGTTCCCGTGCCCGACGGGTGAGTGCCGGTCGGCTGGAAGGGGGCCGCGGAGTCGCCGGCCAGGTATGTGGTCATCAGTGTGATCCGTTCAGATCCGCATGCAGCTTTTCGACGTATTTGGCCAGGACGTCGACCTCTATGTTGACCTTCTCGCCGACCGCGCGGACACCCAGCGTGGTGTCGGCGAGAGTGGTCGGGATGAGGCTGACGGTGAAGCTCGCGGGCTCGTCACCCGCCGCCGGACGCACGTCGACCACGGTCAGGCTGACACCGTCGACGGTGACCGAGCCCTTCTCCACCAGGTAGCGGTCCAGCCGCGGCGGCAGGGCGATCCGGACGACGTCCCAGTGCTCGGCGGGCGCCCGCTCCAGGACGACGCCGACCCCGTCGACATGGCCCTGCACGAGATGCCCACCGAGGCGGTCGGACAGCCGTACCGGGCGTTCCAGGTTCACCCGGTCACCGACGGACAGCGCGCCGAGTGAGGACCTGCGCAGCGTCTCCAGCATCACGTCGGCGGTGAACACACCGGCCGGGTCCGCGGCGGGCTCGGCCGTGCCGGCACCATCCGCATCCGGAGGATGGGCATAGGAGGTCACGGTGAGACACACGCCGTTGACCGCCACCGAGGCACCATGCGCCACATCGCTCAGGACGTTTCGACACTCGATGGTCAAGGACGCGGCGTCCTGCCGCGGCTCGATCGCGGTAACCACGCCGAGTTCCTCGACGATGCCGGTGAACATCCGATCCCCGCGCCTTCCCGGTCCCGGCACCACGTCCCGAGAACACAGAAAGATCACGCGGGTCAAAGCCGACGCGGCAGCGCCGACCCAACGCCGCGACGACCACACGCATGGTCGGCACGGCGGTGCCCCGCGCGCGTCCTCCCATCCGGACTTTCACCGTCGGTCCCGGAATTCCACCAGGTCCACCGGCCACCACACGGGTGGACGGGTCGCGGACTATCACCGCCGGCTCGGAATTTCACCGACCCCGGAGCGCGCGTGCTGTTGTCAGTACGCGGTCAAGTCTGACATACGACGGCCTCGGACGCTCGGGCCCACGAGCGTAATTCACGTCATTCTCCGAGGGCCCACAATCGGTACGGAGCGGCACCAACGGGTAGCCTGCGCGCGACCGCCAACGTCGCGGCGCGACGATACGGATGCCCACCGTGAAAATCGATCAGTTGCTCGCGACGGACATCGCCACGAGTGACCAGGTCGATTCCGATCAGCTTCCGGTCACGGTTGCCGGAGCAGGGGCGGTGAGGCGCGGGGCGGCGGCGAGCGCGAGCGCTCGCAGCGACTCCACGGCCGCGGCGGGATCCTCGAGGCCGAACACCGCCGTACCGGCCACGAACACGTCGACACCCGCCTCGGCGGACCGTTCGATGGTCTCCCGGTTGACACCACCGTCGATCTGAAGCCACAGATCCAGCCCCCGGTCGTCGATCAGCCGGCGAGCCGCGGCGATCTTCGGCAGGACCTCGTCCATGAACTTCTGACCGCCGAAACCCGGCTCGATCGTCATCAACAGCAGCAGGTCGAACCGGTGCAGGTCGTCGAGGTAGTGCTCGACCGGGGTCGCCGGCTTCACCGCGAGCCCCGTACGGGCCCCGGCGGCGCGGATCGCGTCGGTGGTGCGGGCGATGTCGTCGACGGCCTCGGCGTGGATCGTCACGTTCGCCGCGCCGCGCTCCGCGAAGCCCGGCGCCCAGCGGTCCGGATCGTCGATCATCAGATGGCAGTCGAGCGGAGTGTCGGTCACCCGGCGCAGCGCGTCGACGGTGTCGGGCGAGAACGCCAGGTTGGGCACGAAGTGGTAGTCCATGACGTCGACGTGCAGCCAGTCCGCGTGCCCGGCCACGGCGCGCGCCGCGTCGGCGATTCGCCCGAAGTCGGCGGCGAGCATGCTGGGATAGATCTGCGCGGTTGCCACGCGAGCGAGCGTATCCACTGCGGTCCACCACTGAACCAGCGCTGTGAGGAGGACCTGATTCCTCCTCGTGCCGGATCAGTGAGCATTTGCCATCGCGCGCCATGGTCGCCGGATGCCGCGAGTCGGAATCGACGTGGGAAGAGGCTCAGTCGCTCCGGCGGCGCAGCAGTGCCAGGAACATCGCGTCGGTCCCGTGCAGATGCGGCCAGAGCTGGACGAACGGGCCCGAGCCGAGGCTGTCCGCCGGCAGGTCGGCGAAGATCGGCGAGCGACGCGCGTCGAGCGTGACGACGTCCGCCCGCTGCCCGACGACGGCGCTGACCACCTCGGACGTCTCCTCCCGGTGCGGTGAGCAGGTCACGTAGGCGACGACCCCACCGGGGCGCACGAGATCCAGCGCGCTGACGAGAAGCTGTCGTTGCAGCGGCGCCAGCACCGCGATGTCCGCGGGGGTGCGCCGCCACCGGGCCTCGGGCCGGCGCCGCAACGCACCCAGGCCGGAGCAGGGGACGTCCACCAGCACCCGATCGGCGGTACCCGGGCGCACCGGTGGCACCCGGCCGTCCGCACGCACGACGTGGGCGGCCGGGAAACCGGCGAGGGAGGCCGCCACCAGCCCGGCGCGGGCGGCACGGGGTTCGAGCGCGAGCAGCCGCGCCCCGGCAGCCGCACCGCCTCCCGGCAGCGACTCGGCAGCCCCGGCCGGCGGCCCGCCGCCCGGCAGCAGCCCTGCCCCTGGCGACTGCTCGGTGGCGAGAACGGCCGCGAGCAGGGCGGCCTTGCCGCCCGGGCCGGCGCACAGGTCCACGGTCAGCCCGCTGCTCCGGCCTACCATCGGCACCGCGGCAAGAGCGAGGGCCATGAGCTGGCTGCCCTCGTCCTGCACCGCGGCATCGCCCGCCACGACAGCGGTGAGCGCCCCAGGATCGCCGCCGTCGAGGTGGACGGCGTACGGCGAACAGGCCCCGCGGTGGGCCTGCAGACCCGCCGCCGCGGCCTGTGCCACCAGCTCGTCGGCTCCGATCCGGCCGGGCCGGGCGACGAGATGGACCCCTGGCCGCTCGTCGTTGGCCGCCAGCGCCGCCTGGGCGCCGGCCACGTCGCCGTCCAGCGCCTCCAGCACAACCTCGACGATCCACCGCGGATGTGCCGAGACCACCGAGAGATGACCGACCGGGTCCACGGAGACGTCCGGTGCGGACAGCAGTACCGCCACGTCGCCCGCGGTCTCCTCGACCCGGGCCGCGACGCGGCGCAGCACCGCGTTCGCGAACCGCACCGGGCGCTCCCCGCAGGTGGCGCGGACCAGCTCGACCGTCGACGCGACAGCCGCCCGGGCCGGCACCCGTGTCGAGAGCAGCTGATAGGTGCCCAGCCGCAGCGCGTCCCGCACCGGTGGGTCCACGGTGTCCACCGGGCGGCTTGTCACCGTGCCGAGCACGCCGTCGAGCGTGCCCTGCGCGCGCAGCGAGCCGTAGGTCAGCTCGGTCGCGAACCCGCGGTCACGCGGGGAGAGCCGGCGCCGGTTCAGCAGCGCGGGCAGCATGAGGTTCGCGTAGGCGCCACGCTCGTCGACGGCGCGCAGCACCTCCCAGGCGAGCAGGCGGGCCGGATCGGCCGCCCCGCCGCGCCGCGGCGCCGACGTGTTCATGAGAAGGCCTCCTCCGAGCTGGGGCGCAGGCCGCGGATCCAGTCCGCGGCGGGCATCGCGCCCCGCCCTTCGGGACGGACCTCGCCGAGAGCCACCGGTACGGTTCCCGTGCCCACGAGCACTGCACCGTTTCCGGCCATCACGATCCGGCCGGGCGGCAACGACCCGCCGTCGCCCGCGGCGCCGCCGTTCGGGCTGCCGCCGTTCGGGCTGCCGCCGTTCGGGCTGCCGGTGTTCGGGGTGCCGGTGTTCGGGCTGCCGAGTCGCACCGGGCCGAGCTTCACCCGCCGGTCCCGCAGCGTCGTCCAGGCCCCCGGCGCCGGGGTCGCCGCGCGCACCAGCCGGTCGATCGCCACCGCGGGCTGGGACCAGTCGACCCGGACGTCGTCAACCGTGAGCTTCGGGGCCAGCGAGACCCCGTCGGCGGGCTGCGCACGTGCCTCGACCGAACCGTCCTCGATTCCGTCGAGCACTGCCACCAGCAGCCGGGCGCCGGCGACCGCCAGCCGCTCCAGCAGGTCACCGGAGGTGTCGCTGGGACGGATGCGCTCGGTGAGCACCCCGTAGACCGGGCCGGAGTCCATGGCCGGCTCGATCTGGAAGACGCTCGCACCGGTGAGGTCGTCGCCGGCGAGCACGGAACGCTGGACCGGCGCCGCTCCCCGGTAGGCGGGCAGCAGCGAGAAGTGCAGGTTCACCCAGCCGTGCTTGGGGATCTCCAGTGCCGGGGCGGGCAGCAGTGCTCCGTAGGCGACGACCGGGCAGCAGTCCGGGGCGATCTCGCCGAGCCGGCCGAGGAACTCCGGATCCCCGGCCCGGGCCGGGGAGAGAACCTCCAGCCCGCGTTCGCCCGCAAGCTCGTGCACGGGCGACGGCCGGACACGCCGGCCACGGCCCGCCGGGCGGTCCGGCCGCGTCACCACGGCGACGACCTGGTGGCGCGGGCTGTCCAGCAGCGCGCGCAGGCTCGGGATCGCCACATCAGGAGTGCCGGCGAAGACAAGACGCATGACCGCAGCAGCTCCTCAGCGCCGGTCCCGGGGCGGATCCGCAGCAGCCGCCGATCCGATCGTCCCCACCATCATCACGATCATCGAACTCGCGGTGGACCCGATCGTGGAACCGATCACCGTGCCCACCACCGAACCGCCCGCCGTCGCCGCCAGCAGCGCGGCCATTATGATCTTCGTACGGAGGCTCAGCGCCCGCGGCCGAACAGCGGGTGCGGCGAGACCTTCACGGTGGGCTTCGGCTCGTTCGCCCACTCCGCCTCGCGGATAGCCTTCATCGCCGCCCGCTTCGTCTCCTTGTCGAGGCGGTCGATGAAGAGGATCCCGTCGAGGTGATCGGTCTCGTGTTGCAGGCACCGGGACAGGATGCCACTGCCCTCGATCGTCACCGGGTCACCGTGAACGTTCTGCCCCACCGCGAGGACGCGTTCCGGGCGACGGAGATCGAACGACAGCCCGGGAAGGGACAGACATCCCTCCTCACCGTCCATCATTTCCTCGCTGAACGGCCCCAGCACCGGGTTGACCAGGTGGCCCACCTCGTCGGAGTCGTCCAGATAGGTGAAGACACGCAGGGAAACCCCGAGCTGTGGGGCGGCGAGCCCGACGCCACCGGCCTCGTTCATGGTCTCGGCCAGGTCGTCGACCAGACGGCGCAGCTCCCGGTCGAAGGTCGCCACCGGGTCGGCGACCGTGCGCAGCACCGGATCCCCCAACAGGCGGATGTCACGGACGGACACGGCCACTCCCTGAATGTCGTCAACTGAATGTCGTCAACTCGCTGGGCACCGCCCCTGGCACCGGCGCCGCCAGGCGCCCGAACCGGGCTCACCCGGATGACACCGGACCAGCGATCGCCGCCGGATCAGTGAGATCGGACAGCCTCATGCTACGGGGTCGGCCATCGACCGCGGATCAGCCGATCATCAGCGGATCGAGATGGACCCGCACCCGGTCCGCGCGGCGGGCGTCAAGTGTGCCGCGGGCCGCCCGCAACGCCCGGGCCAGCTCAGCGCCCTGATGCCGCCGGACCCGGATGATCAGGCGCTCGACCTCCTCGCCCGGTTCCAGATCGTGCGCAGCGACCCCGTGCTGTTCCTCGGCTCCACCACCCTCCACCGCGCCATCGCCTTCCACCTGATCCGGTCCGGTCCGGCGGCCGGGACGCGCGGGACGCGTGGGGCGGGCAGGCCGGGTGCCGCCGGAGACCCGGCGCGGGCCCGGTACCGGTACCGGGCCGAGCACGTCCGCGCCGTCCGGCAGCCTGGCCGCGGCGAGCAGCTCGCCAAGCGCGGCCGGGGTGCCCTCGACGGCCGCGACCCGGCTGGCGGGCGGAAAACCCAGCTCGGCACGTTCGTCGGCCTCACGCCCGACGAACTGAGCGGGATCCCACCGCACCAGCGCCTGGACCGGGCCGAGGCCGAGATCGGCCGCGACCACCACGAGACCACCGGCCTCGGCGGGCCGGGCCAGCGCGGCGGCCGCCAGCCATCTGCGCAGGCTCTCCTCCCCCGCGCGCAGATCGGGCCGGCCCAGCAACGCCCAGCCGTCCAGCAGGAGGACGGCCCCGTAGCCGCCGGCCGCGACCGGCTCGGCGCCCGGCGTCGCGATGACCAGCATCGGCTCCCCCGGCACTGTGGCCAGCACGGTGTCCCGCCCCGAGGTGCGAACCGGCACTCCGGGAAACGCCCGGCCCAGCTCCTCCGCCGTGCGGCGATCACCGACGACCGAGGCTCGCAGCTGGTCGCCGCCGCAGTTCCCGCACCGCCAGCCGCCCGTGGGCCGCCCCGCCCGCCCCGCCCGGGTTGGATCGGCCGGCCGAGGAACCGGCCGGCCGCACCAGCGGCACGCCAGCGCGGCCGTGGACGAGGTACGCCCGAGCGGCCCCGAGCAGGCTCGGCAGCGGGCTGGGCGACGGCATCGCGCGCAGGCGATCGACGGCTGGTAGCCGCGCCGGGGCACCTGGACGAGCGCCGGCACGCCCGCGACGAGGGCTGCCCGTACCGCCCGGACCGCGAGCGACGGCAGCCGGGCGGCCCTGGCCGCCGGGTCGATCGATGCCTCGAAGTCGGAGCCGACCGGCTCGACGCGCGGAGCGAGCCGCCGCAGGGCGTCTCGGCCGGGTCCGAGCCGGCCCGCCCAGCCGACCCGGACCAGTGCTTCGGCCTCCACCGACGGGGAGAAGCCGCCGACGAGAACCGCGCAGCCTTCCTCCCGGGCCCGCAGGACCGCGACGTCCCGGGTGTGCGGGTAGGGGGCACGCGGCTCGGCGTGCAGGTCATCGCCGTCGTCCCACACCACCAGCAGGCCGAGGTCCACCACCGGCGCGAAGATCGCCGCCCGGGTGCCCACCACCACCCGCGCCTGGCCACGGCGGACGGCGAGGAAGCGCCGGTACCGTTCCTCGGGACCGAGGTCGGCCCGCAGCACCAGCGGTGGTGACGGGTCGACGGCCGAAACGCCCGTCGACACCGAGCCCACCGACACCGAGCCCACCGACGAGGAGGCCGGCGACGAGGAGGCCACCGACGAGGAGGCCAGCGAGCTGGCCAGGGCCGCGGCGACCCGGTCGACATCCCGATGGTCCGGGACGACGACGAGCGCGCCACGGCCGGACGCAGCGGTCGCCGCGACGGCCGAGGCGATCATCGCCGGCCAGGACGGGCCGGGAGGCGCCCACCACACGGCGCGCGGCGAGGCGCCGCTCGCGAGCGCGCGCAGGAAGGCGGGGCCGTCCGGGCAGATCGACCAGTCCACCCGGCCGGGCTCGGAAGCCGAGCCGGCCGCGGTACCAGAGCCGGCCGCGGCAACGGAGCCGAGCGCGGTAACGGAGCCGGCCGCCGCCGGTGGTTGCCCTTCTCCGGACGAACCGCCGGTGCGGGACGCGACGGCTCCGCCGCCCGGCGGCGACGCCGCCTCGGCCCGGGCGTGCCGCGGCGGGACCGCGAGCCGCAGCACATCGGCCATCGTTCCCGCGTAACGGTCGGCGACGGACCGAGCCAGCCTCGCGATCGGCGGCGACAGCACGGACACCGGGGAAACCGATCGGGCGATCGGGGCCAGCCGCCCCTCATGGTCGGAGCTCGCGCACCGCTCCAGCACGATGCCGTCCACCAGCCGCCCGCCGAACCGGACCCGGACCCGGGAACCTGCCACCACCGCGGCGGCCAGCGAAGCAGGGACCAGGTAGTCGAACGGTCGGTCGAGATGGACCAGCGGGGTGTCGATCACAATGCGGGCGACCGGCAGCTCGTCAGCCACCTCGACGGGGCCCGGCTTACCTTTGGCCGCTCGTCCGCCTGTGCCCGCTTGTGCTCCGCGCCCGGCGCCTGTCGGCCTGGTGGGACGATCCGCGCCCGCGGAGCTGGCAGTGCCCTTCGAGGAACCACGAGCGCCCGTGGAGCCACCAGTGCTCGGGCCCTCGAGGCCCGGGATCACCGCGCTCCCGTCGTCCACCACGCATTCGTACCAGCCGGGCCCCGCGGAACCAGAGCGCGGCCGGGCCACTTCGTTGGCGGATCACCGAACGGCCACGGATCATCGCGCAGCGGGCGCACGCATCGTCGAACACCACCCACGCGCACCCGAACGCCGCGGGATCGCCCACCACGCAACGCCGGCAATCCACCCAGAAGGTGCACAGAGTCACCTGATAATCCGCAAGACCTGAGGATTTGGTCGTTCTCGCAGCCAAATTCCTCAAGTCCTGCTCAGCAGCGGCGGTAGCAGTGGGCAGCCCAGGCCACCGTGCTACGCCGGAGCGCCGGTCCGCATCCCGGTAGCCGCGGACCAAAGGTCACGTACACCCGGGGCGGGACTGGCCGGCTGGCCCAGGCCCCGCCCCGGGGACTTACGAAGGCGTGCCGGTCAGCCCTTGACGGCCGCGGCCAGGGAGTCGGCACGCGAGGTCGACTCCCAGGTGAAGTCGAGCTCGGGACGACCGAAGTGGCCGTAGGCCGCCGTCTGCGCGTAGATCGGGCGGAGCAGGTCGAGGTCACGGACGATGGCGGCCGGACGGAGGTCGAAGACCGAGGTGACGGCGTCCTGGATCTGGGCGTCCGGCACCTTGCCCGTCCCGAAGGTCTCCACGAACAGACCGACCGGGTGGGCCTTTCCGATCGCGTAGGCGACCTGTACCTCGCAGCGGCTCGCGAGGCCCGCGGCCACCACGTTCTTGGCGACCCAGCGCATGGCGTAGGCGGCCGACCGGTCGACCTTGGACGGGTCCTTGCCGGAGAACGCGCCGCCGCCGTGGCGGGCGTAGCCGCCATACGTGTCGACGATGATCTTGCGCCCGGTGAGGCCGGCGTCGCCCATCGGGCCACCGATCTCGAAACGCCCGGTCGGGTTCACCAGCAGCCGGCGGCCCTCGGTGGCGATCTCCAGCAGCGCCAGCTCGGGCTCGACGACGTACTCGGCGACGTCGGGCGCGAGCAGCGTGTCGAGGTCGATGTCCGCGGCGTGCTGCGAGGAGACGACGACCGTGTCGAGCCGGACCGGCTTGCCGTCCTCGTACTCGATGGTCACCTGGGTCTTGCCGTCCGGACGCAGGTAGCCGACCTGACCGTCCTTGCGGACCGCCGACAGCCGACGGGCCAGGCGGTGCGCCAGCGCGATCGGCAGCGGCATCAGCTCGGGCGTCTCGTCGCAGGCGAAGCCGAACATCAGGCCCTGGTCGCCGGCACCCTGGCGGTCGAGGTCGTCCTCGGTCGAGCCACCGACCCGCGCCTCGTGCGCCGTGTCGACGCCCTGGGCGATGTCGGGCGACTGGGCGCCGATGGAGACGCTCACGCCGCAGGACGCGCCGTCGAAGCCCTTCTTGGAGGAGTCGTAGCCGATCTCCAGGATCCGCTCACGAACCACCGAGGCGATGTCGACGTAGGTCTTGGTGGTCACCTCACCGGCGACATGCACCTGGCCGGTGGTGATCAGGGTCTCCACGGCGACCCGGCTCTTCGGGTCGTCCTTGAGCATGGCATCGAGAATCGAGTCGCTGATCTGGTCAGCGATCTTGTCCGGGTGCCCCTCCGTGACGGACTCGGACGTGAAAAGGCGCGTCGCCACTGGAATTACCCCCTGGGAGATCAGGACTGATACCGACGCAGTTTACCGAGGTTGAATCAGTAGTAGGCGCACCGCCCACGGCGGGCTCATCCGAGCATACCGACAACATGATCGAAAATGCGGTGCGCGAGGAGGTCCTTACTCATCAGCGGGACGTCCGTCGCTGTGCCGGCCCGGTCCAGCAGCACTGCGCTGTTGTGCTCGACCTCGAAGCCGAGCCCGGCGCCCACCTGGTTGACCACCAGGAGGTCCACCGGTTTGCGGGCGAGCTTGGCCCGGGCGAGCTCCAGCACCCCGCCGTCGGGGCCGCCTGTCTCCGCCGCGAACCCCACCAGGACCTGACCTGGCCGCCGGTCGCGGACGAGCTCCGCGAGGACGTCGGGATTCCGGGTCAGCTCGATGCTCTCCGGCGCCCGGGCATCCTTTTTGATCTTGTACTGATGCTCCGCCGCGGGCCGGAAGTCGGCGACCGCGGCCGCCATGATCACCACGTCGGCGCCCGGCGCGTGCTCATGCACCGCGGTCCGCAGCTGCTCCGCCGAACCGACCCGCAGGATGGACGCACCCGCGACGTCGGACAGCGCCACGTTCGCCGCGACGACGGTGACCTCGGCCCCGCGGGCCACCGCCGCCCGGGCAAGCGCGTACCCCTGCCGGCCGCTGGAGGCGTTCCCGAGGAAACGCACGGGGTCGAGGTACTCACGGGTGCCGCCGGCGCTGATGAGAACGCGCCGGCCGGCGAGATCGAGCCGGGCCCCGCCGGCACCACGGGCGAGGACCGCCCGGGCGACCGCGGCGATCTCCACCGGGTCCGGCAGCCGGCCCGGGCCGGAGTCGGCTCCGGTCAGCCGACCGACCGCCGGCTCCAGCACCAGGACGCCCCGCTCCCGCAGGAGCGCCACGTTCGCCCGGGTCGCCGGGTGCTGCCACATCTCGGTGTGCATGGCCGGGGCGAAGATCACCGGGCAGGTCGCGGTCAGGAGGGTGCCGGTGAGCAGATCGTCGGCGCGGCCGGCCGCGGCACGTGCCATCAGGTCGGCGGTGGCCGGCACGACCAGCACGAGGTCGGCCTCCCGGCCGACCCGGACATGCGCGACGTCCTCGGCATCGGTGAACAGGTCGGTGCTGACCGGCTGCCCGGACAGCGCCGCCCAGGTGACCTCGCCCACGAACCGCAGGGCCGCCGCCGTCGGGACGACGCGCACCTGGTGCCCGGTCTCGGTCAGCTGGCGCAGGACCTCGACGGCCTTGTAGGAGGCGATCCCACCAGACACACCGAGGACCACCCTGGGCCGCCGGCCGGCGTCGCCCGAGGGCACCTCCCCGGGGGGCGGTGGCGGCGACGAGGGCGGTGTGGGTGACACGGGCGTGTCACCCACCGGGTGCCGCGGGCCGGCGCACGGCCTCGATCGTCACGGCGAACACCGGCGAGCCCGCCTGGTCAGGAGACCGGAGGCAGCGGGTCGGTGATCGTCTCGTGGGTGAGGAGGCCGGAGTTGATCTCGCGAAGCGCGATCGACAGCGGCTTCTCCTGCGCACTCGTCGTCTCGACGAGGGGGCCGACATACTCCAGGAGGCCCTCACCGAGCTGGGAGTAGTAGGCGTTGATCTGACGAGCCCGCTTGGCGGCGTAGATCACGAGGCTGTACTTGGAGTCGGTGGCCTCGAGCAGCTCGTCGATCGGCGGGTTGGTGATGCCCTCAGGCTGGGCGACGGTACCGGACACGGTGTCCTTCCGGGTGGGGCGATGGGAGGCCGCGCCACGGCGGGCGCGGGCCGGGCCCTTGGGTACAGCGATGCCGTGGGTACAGCGGTGCCGCGCGTGCACGCGGTGCCGTACGTACACAGCGTCGCTCGTCACACTAGTGTGACGAGCTGGTCATCAAGCCTACCAACCGCTCCGCGGCGGCTGTGACCTCGTCGTTCACGATGACCTCGTCGAACTCCGTCTCGGCGGCGAGCTCGATGCGGGCTCGGTCGAGACGCCGCCTGATGACGTCGGCCCCCTCGGTGCCCCGCCCCGTGAGGCGACGGACGAGCTCGTCCCACGTGGGCGGGGCGAGGAAGACGAAACGGGCCTGCGGCATGGCGGACCGGACCTGCCGTGCGCCCTGCAGCTCGATCTCCAGCAGGCAGGGCGCACCGGCCGCGATCCGCTCCTCCAGTGGCCCGCGGGGGGTGCCGTAGGCGTGCCCGGCGAACATCGCGTGCTCGACGAACTCGCCCACCTTGACCATGTGGGCGAACTCCTCGGCGTCGACGAAGTGGTACTCGACGCCGTCGGTCTCACCCGGGCGCGGCGCGCGCGTCGTCACGCTGACGGACACCCAGACCTCCGGGTGCAGCCGGCGGACGGCGGCAACGATCGTGCCCTTGCCCACTCCCGACGGCCCCGACAACACGGTGAGTCCCATTCCGACACCTTAGAGCCCGCCCGGGGGGCGGCGCAGGTTCGGTGGTGGGCACGTCGACGCCCCGGCCGTGGCCGGGACGCGGCGCCCCGAACATCCACCGCCGCCCTGCCGTCAGCAGACGGAGGATCGTCATCTAGATGCCATCAAAGTATGGGTTCCCGCACTCACCTCAGGTGTATGCGAGCCCAAAGGGTTCCCGGTCGGGTAGCCCAACGGATGGCACCCGACCGGCGCGCCTAACGGATGCGAGCGCCATCAGCATGCCGGGGGCTTTGGGCCCCGGCATTCGATGAGAACGCATCGGCGTCCCGCCGGCGATTGAGCAACCGAAGCGATTGACGCAACGCAATGAACTGCCGTGACACCGGAACGTGTCGACGCCTCGCGGCATCAACACCAACAGGTGAAGACCGTCACGGGCCGTTACCGGTGTTCCCGGGAACGCAGGTCCATCACGCCGCGCCACGGTCACTCATGCGCCGGCGCCGAACTCCTCCAGGAGCGCGGCACGCTGCTTGGCCCCGAGCCCGCGCAGGCGGCGGGTGGGGCTGATTCCAAGTCGCTCCCGGATCTTCTGGGCCCGAACTCGGCCCACCCCGGGAAGCGACTCCAAGACCGCGGAAACCTTCATCTTGCCGACGACCTCATCGCCATCCGCGAGCTCGAGAACCGCGGCAAGACTGATCTCCCCCTTCTTCAACCGCTCCTTGAGTTCGGCACGCTGCTTACGAGCCAGCGCAGCTTTCTCGAGGGCGGCGGCCCTCTGCTCGGGCGTCAGGGGCGGCAGGGTCACGGGTACGCCTCCTCAATGTGGTGATCGCGCCGCGCAAACTAGCGAGGAAGAGGCTCCTCGGTCCAGCCGAGCTGCATCACGCCGATCGCCGGGCATTGTCCCCACAAGACACAGCCTTTGATCGGATGAATGCCCTGTGTCGCATGCGCAGGACGCTTTCGGACCTTGGCGGCCCCACCGTACCGGCCGACGGACACCAGGAGCGCCCCGACCTGCACCGAGTGGCGTTTCCGCAGGTCAACGACCTACCGGAGTGGAGTAACCCTGGCGGCGAGAGTGGCGGCGGCCACGGCCCGATCGCTCGCGGAGGTGATCGGACGACCGATCACCAGAAGGTCCGAACCGTCCGCGAGCGCCCGTTCCGGGGTTGCGACACGTGCCTGGTCGGCCTGCTCCGAGCCCTCCGGACGGACCCCAGGTGTGATGAGAGTCACAGTTTCGCCGAGCTCTCCGCGGACCAAGGAGACCTCTTTCGGGCTGCAGACGAGAGCCCTCGCGCCGGCCTCCACGGCGAGCACGGCGAGTCTGCGAACGGCGTCCGGGGGCGGTCCCGACAGGCCGATGGAGGCGAGCGCGGCGGCATCCAGAGAGGTGAGAACCGTGACCGCGGTCACGTGAACCTCGGGCGCCGCCTCGACCGCGGCCCGAATCATCGCGGCCCCTCCGGCCGCGTGCACCGTCACGAACCGAGGCGCCAGGACGGCCAGCGAACGCATCCCGCCGGCGACCGTCGCCGGGATGTCGTGCAGCTTCAGATCGAGGAAGAGCTCCGGTGCCGATCCGACCGGTCCGGCCGGATCGACCGAGCTCGGCAGTGCGGAGTGGTCACCCTCCGTCAGGGATCCGAGGGCGTTGCACGCCCCGGCAGACCCGACCGAACCCGCCTGAACCAGCAGGCCTTCGTCACGCAGCGCATTCACCACCACGCCACCCTCCCGAAGGAAGAGCTCCATGCCGATCTTCAGGACGGCGCAGTGCGGAGCGACCGCGCGAGCCCAGTCCAGCGCGGTGGCCCCGTCCGGGGCGTCCAGCGCGACCGCGATCGGCGGCCGGCCGGCCGGCGGCACCCACGAACGGTTCTGTGACGTCACCGGTCGGCCCCCTGTCATCCATCCACCACCCATTCGAGCGCCGCCCGTTCGGAACCGGCGCCCATCGGAGCCGGCGCCCGCACGGGCGACACCCGTGCGGGCGCCGCCGTCACTTCTCCCAGGCCGCCCGCAACGCGGCGTGGTAGTCCTGCAGCGGTCGCACCCCGAGCTCACCCCGAACGAGGGACTCGATACCCTGCACGCACGCGGCAGCCGCCTGGATGGTCGTGATGCAGGGAACCCCGGCGCTGACGCAGGCGGTGCGGATCTCGTAGCCGTCCAGCCGCGGTCCGACACCCCAGGGTGTGTTGATGACCAGATCGATCTGGCCAGAGGTGATCATTTCAACGCAGTCGATGAGGTCCTCGCTGGGAGCCCGATGCTTGCCCAGGACCACGGCCTTGACCCCGTTGCGCCGCAGCACGTCCGCCGTCCCGGCTGTCGCGTAGACGACGAAACCGAGATCCGCCAGCCGCTTGATCGGGAAGATCATCGCCCGCTTGTCGCGGTTCGCCACCGAGACGAACACCCGTCCGAAGGTCGGCAGCGACGCGTACGCGGCGGCCTGCGACTTGGCGTAGGCCGTCCCGAAGCCGTCATCGATGCCCATCACCTCGCCGGTGGAACGCATCTCCGGGCCGAGCACGGTGTCCACTCCGTGGCCTCCCGCGTCGCGGAAGCGACCGAAGGGCAGCACGGCCTCCTTGACGGAGATGTGCGAGTCCAGCGGCAGCGTCGCGCCGTCACCATGCGCCGGCAGCAGGCCCTCGGCCCGCAGCTCGGGCACCGTCGCGCCGAGCATCACCCGGGCCGCGGCCTTGGCCAGCGGGACCGCCGTCGCCTTGGAGACGAACGGCACGGTCCGCGAGGCCCGCGGGTTGGCCTCCAGGACGTACAGGACGTCGGACTGCAGGGCGTACTGCACGTTGAGCAGCCCGCGCACGCCGACGCCCTCGGCGATCAGCCGGGTCGACTCGCGGATCCGGTCGAGCTCCGAACGCCCGAGGGTGATCGGGGGCAGCGCGCAGGCGGAGTCACCGGAGTGCACCCCGGCCTCCTCGATGTGCTCCATCACTCCGGCGAGGTACAGCTCGGAGCCGTCGTAGAGCGCGTCGACGTCGATCTCGATCGCGTCGTCGAGGAAGCGGTCGACAAGCACGGGGTGCTCGGGCGAGATCTGCGTCGCCCGCTCGATGTAGTCGCGCAGCATGGCGTCGTCGTAGACGATCTCCATCCCGCGGCCGCCGAGCACGTAGGACGGCCGTACCAGCACCGGGTAGCCGATCCGGTCAGCGACAGTGCGCGCCTCGGCATACGAGGTGGCCACGCCGTGCGGCGGCGAGGGCAGGTTCGCCTTGTCGAGCACCTGGCCGAACTGGCCGCGGTCCTCGGCGAGGTGGATCGCCTTCGGCGGGGTGCCGGCGATCGGCACGCCCGCGTCGGCCAGCGCGGCGGCGATGCCGAGCGGCGTCTGGCCGCCCAGCGAAACGATCACTCCGGCCAGCGGGCCCGCCTGCGACTCGGCGTGGATGACCTCCAGCACGTCCTCGACGGTCAGCGGCTCGACGTAGAGGCGGTCGGCGGTGTCGTAGTCGGTGGAGACCGTCTCCGGGTTGCAGTTGACCATCACCGCCTCGTATCCGGCCTCGGACAGCGCCATCACCGCGTGGCAGCAGGCGTAGTCGAACTCGATGCCCTGGCCGATGCGGTTGGGCCCGCTGCCGAGCACGATCACCCGCGGGCGGTCGCTGGGCGCGACCTCGGTCTCCTCGTCGTACGACGAGTAGTGATACGGCGTCTCGGACGCGAACTCGGCGGCACAGGTGTCGACCGTCTTGTAGACGGGACGGATCCCGGCCCGATGCCGGAACGACCGGACCACGTCCTCCTTGGTGCCCAGCAGGGCCGCGAGCTGGGCGTCGGAGAAGCCGGCCCGCTTCGCCCGGCGGATCCCCTCCGGGTCACGGGTCAGCGACGCGGCGATCTCGTTGAGGTAGACGATCTGGTCGACGAACCAGGGGTCGATGCCGGTCTGCGCGGTCACCTCGGCGGGCTCGGCGCCGGCGAGCAGCGCCTGCTGCACGCAGCGCAGCCGCCCGTCGTGCGGGACACGTGCCTCGGCGAGCAGGTCCTCGACGGACTCGGTCGGTGTGGTGAAGCTGAACGCGAGGCCGGGCTGCTCCATCGACCGCAGCGCCTTCTGCAGCGCCTCGGCGAAGCTGCGGCCGACCCCCATCGCCTCGCCGACGGACTTCATCGTCGTGGTCAGCGTCGTGTCCGCACCGGGGAACTTCTCGAAGGCGAACCGCGGCACCTTCACGACCACGTAGTCGAGAGTCGGCTCGAAGGCGGCCGGGGTCGTGCGCGTGATGTCGTTGGGGATCTCGTCGAGGGTGTAACCGAGCGCCAGCTTCGCCGAGATCTTGGCGATCGGGAAGCCCGTCGCCTTCGACGCCAGCGCGGAGGAGCGGGACACTCGGGGGTTCATCTCGATCACGACCTGGCGGCCGGTGGCCGGGTCGACCGCGAACTGGATGTTGCACCCGCCCGCGTCCACCCCGACCGCACGCATGACCGCGATCGACATGTCGCGCATGCGCTGGTACTCACGGTCGGTCAGGGTCAGTGCGGGCGCCACCGTCACCGAGTCGCCGGTGTGGACGCCCATCGGGTCGATGTTCTCGATCGAGCAGACGACGACCACGTTGTCGGCGCGGTCGCGCATGAGCTCGAGCTCGAACTCCTTCCAGCCGAGCACGGACTCCTCGACGAGCACCTCGGTGGACGGGCTCGCCGCCAGGCCGAAGGCGGCCATCCGGCGCAGCTCCTCGACATCGTGCGCGAAGCCGCTGCCGGCGCCGCCGAGGGTGTAGCTCGGACGGATCACGACGGGGTAGGAGAACTCGTCCGCGGCGGCGAGGCACTCCTCGACCGTGGTGCAGATCGCGCTGCGGGCGGTCTCACCGTCCACCGACGCGACGATGTCCTTGAACGCCTGCCGGTCCTCCCCGGAGCGGATGGCGTCGATGTTGGCGCCGATCAGGAGCACCCCGTACTGCTCCAGCACCCCGGCGTCGTGCAGGGCGACCGCGGTGTTGAGCGCGGTCTGGCCGCCCATCGTCGCCAGGATCGCGTCCGGGCGCTCCCGCTCGATGATCTTCGTGACGATCTCGGTGGTGATCGGCTCGATGTAGGTCGCGTCGGCGATCTCCGGATCGGTCATGATCGTCGCCGGGTTGCTGTTGACCAGGATCACCCGCAGGCCCTCGGCCCGCAGCACCCGACAGGCCTGGGTGCCGGAATAGTCGAACTCGCACGCCTGGCCGATCACGATCGGCCCGGAGCCGATCACCAGCACGGACCTCAGGTCCTCGCGCCTGGGCATCAGGCTTCTCCCCGCTTCCGCCTGCCGGCCGCCATGAGGCCGCAGAACCGGTCGAACAGTCCGTGGGCGTCGTGCGGGCCAGGCGCCGCCTCCGGATGGAACTGGACGCTGAATGCCGGTACGTCCAGGCAGGTCAGGCCCTCGACCACGTCATCGTTGAGGGCCACATGACTCACCGCTACGCGCCCGTAGCGCGTGTCGGTGGTCTCCGTGAGCGGTGCGCGCACCGCGAAGCCGTGGTTGTGGCTGGTCACGGCGATCCGACCGGTCCGGGTGTCGGCGACCGGCTGGTTGACGCCCCGGTGGCCGTAGGTCAGCTTGTACGTCTCGAACCCCAGCGCCCGGGCGAGCACCTGGTTGCCGAAGCAGATCCCGAAGACCGGGACGCCCGCGTCGAGCACGCCGGTGAGCGTCTCGACCGCGTAGTCGGCGCTGGCCGGGTCACCGGGCCCGTTCGAGAGGAAGACGCCGTCGGGCGAGAGCGCCAGCAGCTCCTGGGCGGTGCTGCGGGCCGGCAGGACGTGCACCTCGCAGCCCAGCGCGGCCATGGAGACGGGCGTGTTGCGCTTGATGCCCAGGTCGAGGGCCGCGATCCGGAAGACCGGCAGGCCCGACCGCGCCTCGACGACATACGGAGTGGTGGTGCTGACCTCCGGTGCGAGGTCGGCACCCACCATCTCGGGCGAGGCCTGAACCCGCTCCAGCAGCGAGTCGAGATCCGTGTCGGTGCTGCTGATCCCGCAACGCATCGCGCCCCGCTCGCGCAGGTGGCGGGTGAGCGCCCGGGTGTCGATCCCGCTGATCCCGACCACGCCGGCGTTCTCGAGCTCCTCGTCGAGGGTGCGCTGCGCCCGCCAGTTCGACGCGAGCCGGCTCGGGTCCCGCACCACGAAGCCCGCGACCTGGATACGCTCGGACTCGTAGTCCAGGTCGTTCACACCGGTGTTGCCGATGTGCGGCGCCGTCATGATGACGATCTGCCGGTGGTATGACGGATCGGTAAGCGTCTCCTGGTATCCGGTCATTCCGGTGGAGAAGACCGCCTCACCGAACGCCTCGCCGACCGACCCGAAGGCCTCCCCGGCGAAGCTCCGGCCATCCTCCAGCATGAGCACCGCCTGCCGGCCCGTTCCCGGCCGCCCGCCGTCCAGCGGGGCGGGCTCCCTGTCGAAGCCGCTCACCGGCTCACCTCTGCCCTGTTCCTGCCACTCGTGCCGGTGATGTCGCTTGTCACCCGTCTGGTGGTCATCGTCGTTACTCCCATCCCGGCACCCGCTCGCCCGTCGGCGACGACGGCGGCGGGGGTACAGCGAACGCGTCGCGATCCGGGTCAGGGGACCAGCCCGCGGCCGGAGCGCCGGCCCACGGCTGGCGCGCGGCGTCGGCGGGCTGACCGCCGTGATAGCCGGTCGCACCCGGCCCGGAATACTGCCCCGGCCGCTCCCGCTCGGGAAGGTGCCCCACGTCGTAGGCACCGGTGTCGTAGCTGCGGGTACCGGGCGGCACGGCGCTGTGGCCGGCCGTTCCATAGGCACCCGTGTCAAACCCGCCCTGGTCGAACCCGGCGGTGTCGTAACCGGCCGTGCGGTAACCGCCCGTGTCGTACCCCTGCGTCTCATACGCGCCCGTGCTGTGCGCGCCCGCCGCAAACCCGTGCGCGCCCGTCGCATGCCCGCCTGCCACCGGGACGCCCCCGGTCTGCGTACCCGCGGGGTAGCCCCCGGTCGGATAGCCCGCGGTGGTCGGATAGCCACCTGTGGGGTATCCACCCGTGCCGGACTCCGCCGTCTCCTGGGTGCCGCCGCCGGCGAGCGAACCGCCGTAGGAGACCACACCGTGGGCCCCCGTACGCCGGATGCCGGTGGTGTGGGCCTCCACCTCGTGCGATCCCGGGTGAGCCGCGCCGGTCGGGACAGGGCCCGTCGGGACCGGACGGGTCGGGACAGGGCCCGTCGGGACCGGACGAGTCGGGACGGGACCGGTCGGCACGGGCGACGTGCTCGTCGGCCCGCCCAGGTGGGGTGTCCCCACCGGATGGCCGGCCGTGCCGTTCGCGGCCAGCCCCGGCTGGTTCCCCGGCAGCGGATTCCCACTCCGCCGGCGGGGCTGGCGACCGATCACCGGAATCGGCATCGTGGCGGGACCGGGAACGGCGCCACCGGCGGCCGAGGGACTCACCGCCCCGGGAGGGGGCGTAGGACGCGGCGTCGTGACGCGCGGTCTCAACCTGGCGCGAACCCGCGGCACCGCATGCGGCGAGGTGATGTCGCCGGGCAGTGGCGCCGTCGGCATCGGCCCGATCAGGTCGTGGACGGATCGCACGACCCGGGGCTGGCGCGCCCTGTCCTCGCCACGGAACCCGGTCTCCAGCTCCCGGCCGTCAAAGGACCAGGCGACGACCACGAGCCGGCTCGGCGCGGCGACCTTCCCCGCATGCCCACGCTCGAGCCGGGCGCCACGCACGGCCTCGCGGGGAATCCAGAAGGCATGGCCGTCCCGGTCGACCCGGACCCCCTGCTCGTAGACGGCGATGTAGTCGCCGTCGTGCCCGGCGAGCCCGCGGGCCGCGATCCACTCCCGCCAGTGCCCCGCGTCGACGGTGCCGAGATACCTTCCGCGCAGCGGCGCGGCCAGCACGTTCCCGGTCTGCTCCGGTGGTTCGGGCAGGTCCGGCAGGTCCTCCTCCTGCTCCTGCGTCCGGCTGCTCCAGGCCCGTCGCATCGCGCCGACGAAGGCCACCGCGAGCAACAACAACCCGAAGGCGAGCAGGAGGTGCAGGGCCGCGCCACTCGGTCTGCCGACCGCGACGACCGGCCCGGCCAGGGCGAATGGCGCCATCCCCAAAGTGGGGGCTCCGCGGGACGTCGAACTCATACGATCTTCCCGTCGAGCACGGTGGGACGGCCCCGCAGGAAGGTCGCGCGGATCACCCCGGGGAGGGTTCGGCCACGGTACGGGGTGTTCGTGCTCCGGCTGGCGAAGGCTGCCGGGTCGATCACCCGCTGCGCCTGAGTATCGAGCAGTGTCAGCGTCGCGGGCGTACCCACCTGCGCGAACTGCGCGACGTCCAGCACGGTGTCGGCCACCCCGCCGATCCGCGCGGGCGCGGCTGCCAGGCGGTCGGCCACACCGGCCCAGTCGAGATGCCCGGTCGTGACCATCGTCTCGATCACCACCGACAGCGCCGTCTCAAGCCCGAGCATCCCCGGCCGAGCGGCGGCCCACTCGGTTTCCTTGTCCTCTGGTGCATGCGGGGCGTGATCAGTTGCCACACAGTCGATCGTGCCGTCCGCCAGCCCGGCTCGCAGTGCCTCTGTGTCGGCTTTGGTACGCAAAGGCGGATTGACCTTGTACACCGGGTCATACGAGGCCACCAGATCTTCGGTCAGCAGCAGGTGGTGCGGGGTCACCTCGGCGGTGACCCGCCACCCCTTCGCCTTCGCCCACCGGATGATCTCGACCGAGCCGGCCGTGGAGACGTGACAGACGTGCAGGCGCGAGTCGACATGGCCGGCGAGCAGCGCGTCACGCGCGATGATCGCCTCCTCGGCGACCGCGGGCCAGCCGGGCAGGCCGAGGCAGGCGGCCATCGCGCCCTCGTTCATCTGCGCGCCGGCGGTGAGCCGGGGCTCCTCCGCGTGCTGCGCGACCACGCCGTCGAACGCCTTGACGTACTCCAGCGCGCGACGCATAAGCAGTGCGTCGGACACGCAGTGCCCGTCGTCGGAGAACATCCGCACGGCGGCCGCGGACGTCGCCATGGCTCCCAGCTCGGCGAGCTGCGAGCCGGCGAGCCCCTTGGTCACGGCACCGACCGGACGCACCTCGCAGTGCCCGGCGTCCTGGCCGAGCCGCCACACCTGCTCCACCACTCCGGCGGTGTCCGCGACCGGGTCGGTGTTCGCCATCGCGAACACCGCCGTGTAGCCACCAAGCGCCGCGGCCCGCGTGCCCGACTCGACGGTCTCGGCATCCTCGCGCCCGGGCTCGCGCAGATGTGTGTGCAGGTCGACGAACCCGGGCAGTGCGATGAGGCCCGCACCGTCGACGATCAGTGGGCCGCGCCGGGTTCCGCCGGCCGCACCGTCGGCGGCCTCCGCGACGACGCTGGTGTGCTCACCGCCGCCGGGCGGGGTGACCGCGGCGATCCGCCCGCCCGCGATCACCAGGTCTCGGGGGTCGCCCCCCAGGGGGCTGACGCCACGCAGCACGATCACCGATGTCATGTGGTCTCCCGGTCGGTGCCGCCACCCAGCAGCAGATAGAGGACTGCCATCCGGACACTCACCCCGTTGGCGACCTGGTCGACCACCGTCGACCGCGGTGAGTCCGCCACGGAGGAGGCGATCTCCATGCCCCGGACCATGGGCCCGGGATGCATCACCAGCGCGTGCTCCGGCATGAGCGCGGCACGGTCCGCGTCGAGGCCGTAACGGCGGCTGTACTCCCGCTCGCTGGGGAAGAACGCCGCGGACATCCGTTCCCGTTGCACGCGCAACATCATCACGACGTCGCTCTTGGGCAGCACCGCGTCGAGGTCGTAGGAGACCCCGACCGGCCACCCGTCGATGCCCAGCGGGAGCAGGGTCGGCGGCGCGACCACGGTGACCTGCGCACCCAGCGTCGTCAGCAGCCAGATGTTCGACCGCGCGACCCGGGAGTGCAGGACGTCCCCGACGATCGTGACGGCGAGCCCGTCCACCCGGCCGAGCCGGCGGCGGATCGTGAAAGCGTCGAGCAGGGCCTGGGTCGGATGCTCATGCGTCCCATCCCCCGCGTTCACCACGCTGCCGCGCACCCAGGAGGCGAGCCGGTGCGGCGCGCCACTGGCCGAATGGCGACAGACCACCGCATCCGCCCCCATGGCCTCCAGGGTCTGCGCCGTGTCCTTCAGGCTCTCGCCCTTCGACACGCTTGACCCTCGCGCCGAAAAATTGATCACATCGGCCGACAGTCTCTTGGCGGCGACCTCGAAGGAGGTGCGGGTGCGGGTGGAATCCTCGAAGAAGAGGTTGACGACGGTCCGGCCGCGAAGTGTCGGCAGCTTGCGGACCGGCGCGTCGGCGACCCGCGCCATCCGGTCCGCTGTGTCCAGCACGAGCAGCGCGTCGTCCAGCAGCAGGTCAGCGGTGGAGAGCAGGTGGCGTTTCACACCCACCGCCGAGGTCCGGTGCGGCGCCTGCTCGCGGGCGCGGTCACAGCGCGTCCGCGGAGACGATGAGAACGGCGTCCGCGCCGTCGACCTCACGCAGCCGAACGGCGACCGATTCGCGTCGCGAGGTGGGCATGTTCTTCCCCACGTAGTCAGCTCGGATGGGGAGCTCGCGGTGGCCTCGATCGACCAGCACGGCGAGCTGGACCGCACGCGGCCGGCCGTAGGCCGAGAGCGCGTCGAGCGCGGCCCGGACGGTGCGGCCCGAGTACAGGACGTCATCCACGAGAATGACGACCATTCCGTCCACGCCGCATTCCGGGATCTCGGTCACCTCGAGTGGGCGAACTCCGCGCAGTCGCAGGTCGTCCCGGTACATCGTCGGGTCGAGCGAACCGACCGGCAGATTCACGCCTTCGACCGCGGCCACTCTGCGCGCCAGCCGCTGCGCGAGCGGAACACCACGAGTCGGGATGCCGAGCAGGAGTACACCGTCACCGCCCGAGGTCTTCTCCAGCACCTGGTGCGCCATCCGGCTCACAACCCGGTTCATATCGGCGGCGGAGAGCACAGTACGGCTCAGGCCAGGCCTGTCGGCACGCCCGCGCGGCCCGGCCACGGAGTCATCGTCGCTGGTCCGGCCCACCACGTCCACCGGGCCGTCGGGGTCCTCGGCATGTGGGCGCGAGGTGGCCCCCGGCATGTTTCCGGGTGTGTTACGGGCAGGATCGCCTTGCGCGGCCGCAGCCACGAGGTGTCCCTCCTTCCCCGCCTCACTGGACGGTCCTTAAAGGAGCGGTCCCCGCGACCGTACCAGCCAGGTCAGGAGCAGCGAAGCCGGTCAGTGCGGCATGGGGGGCGACGGCGAGGAACACGTCGTCCTCACACGGACGGGTCTGGCACACGGCTTCACAAACCTTGGCGAGCCGTTGCCGAGAGTGACGTGAATCACGATGCTCCGTATACCGACGACTTCAATCGTCACTACACGTCACCGTAGGCAGACGACGAGCACAGATCCCCACCGTAGCCGGGAAGTGCCGACAGCGCTAATGCCGGCCGCAACCGGAAGGCTACAGAAAGTGGTACAAAGAAAGAGGCGACACGACCCCCCGGGTGTCGAGTCTCAACCCGGCGGGCACTACTATCGGTAACCGCCGGCGGCAAGAGCCCTCGGTTCCAACTGATCGACCACGACAGGAGTGGGCACTTCGATGTCCGACTATGCGAAGGCGCTCGGTGCTCGGCTGCGCGCGATACGCACCCAGCAGGGGCTCTCGCTCCATGGCGTCGAGGAGAAGTCGCACGGTCGGTGGAAGGCCGTCGTGGTGGGCTCCTACGAGCGGGGGGACCGCGCGGTAACCGTCCAGCGGCTCTCTGAGCTGGCCGAGTTCTACGGCGTTCCGGTCGGCGAGCTTCTCCCCGAGGGCTCGACCGTGGCGCCGCTGGAGCAGTCGCCGCGCATCGTCCTCGACCTGGAGCGTCTCGCGCAGGTTCCCAAGGAGCAGGGCGGTCCGCTGGCCCGGTACGCGGCCACGATCCAGAGCCAGCGCGGCGACTACAACGGGCGTGTGCTCTCTATCCGTTACGAGGACCTGCGCTCCCTCGCGGTGATCTACGACACCTCGCCGAGCAAGCTCACCGAGCAGCTCGTGTCGTGGGGCGTGCTTTCACCCGAGCAGGGCAGCGAGCCGGCCGCGTCCGACGCCTAGGTCCGACGCCTAGGTCCGACGCCTGACCGGGCGCACCAGAACATCGCACCGCCAGAACATCGCACGAGGGGCAGCTGGTTCCGGGGGGTACCGGCCGCTCAGCACCGAAACAGCGGGCAATCCAGCATCACGCACGCCAGCACCATGTAGTGATCTTCTCTGGGGGAAGACCCGGTACGTCACAGCGGTGACGTACCGGGACACCATGGCTTCCCGGGCCCGACAGCCCGATCGAACCGTCACCCGGCTCGAAACCATCACCCGCGAGCGGACTCCCGCTCCGATCAGCTCACGGTCGGCTGATCAGCTCTCGGCCGGCTCCGTGCGCGCCGCGCCTTCGGCCCGCGCCGCATCCTCGCCAGCCCCCGCCAGCTCGGCCGGTTCAGGGCCCTCCCGCAGCAGCTGGGGCTTCTCCTGCAGCAGGCTGGCCAGCAGACCGTTCACGAACGCGGGCGACCGCTCGGTGGAGATGGTCTTCGCCAGCCGCACCGCCTCGTCGATCACGACGCCGTCCGGCACGTCGGTCCGCCAGAACAGTTCGAGCACCGCGATCCGCAGGATGTTGCGATCGACCGGAGGCATCCGGTCGATCGCCCACCCCTGCGCATGGCTGGCGATATGGCGGTCGATGTCGCCAAGATGCGCGACTACGCCCTCGACCAGGTCGGAGGCATAGTCAGGCACCGGGGGGTCGGACTGCGCACGGCGGGCGGCCAGGGTCTCCATCGGCCGCAACGACCGCATGTCCGCCTCGTAGAGAATGTCGAGCGCGCGCTTTCGCGCCTTGGACCTGGCGCTCAGTTCGTCACCCGACCGAGGTACCGACCATCGCGGGTGTCGACCTTGACCTTCTCACCCGTGGTGATGAACAGCGGGACCTGGATGTTCGCACCCGTCTCGAGCTTCGCGGGCTTGGTCCCGCCGGTCGACCGGTCACCCTGGACACCCGGGTCGGTCGCCGAGATGGTCAGCTCGACGCTGGCCGGCAGCTCCACATACAGCGGTGCGTCGTCGTGCAGCGCCACCGTCGCCGTCATGTTCTCGAGCATGTAGTCCGCGACGGTGCCCACCACGTCCGGCGGGACCGGAATCTGCTCGTAGGACTCACTGTCCATGAACACGAAATCGGTGCCATCCCGGTACAGATAGGTCATCTCGCGACGATCCACCGTCGCTACCTCGACCTTGACGCCGGCGTTGAAGGTCCGGTCGACGACTTTGCCGGAAAGCACGTTCTTCAGCGTCGTCCGGACGAACGCCCCGCCCTTGCCCGGCTTGACGTGCTGGAATCCGACGACGTTCCACAACACCCCGTCGATGTCGAGCGTCATGCCGTTCTTCAGGTCGTTCGTTGTCGCCACTGCGCGTGTCTCTCCGTTCCGGTCGCCGCCCGGTCGATCGATCCGTACTCGATCGCCAGCCTGTCGCTCGTCACCGTTTCTGGCCGCGGCAAAGTCTACAGATCCGGATCGCCACTGCCGCACAGGCCAACTGGCGGCGCTCCGAGAGCTGGCGGCCGGTTCGCCCGCCGGCTGTCCGCCAGTCCGCTCGCACCCAGTCCGCTCGCCGTCAGCCCTCCACCACGGGCCCGCCTCCCGTGGCGACGGCCCGATACGCGGCGATCAGGTGCTCCGGCTCCGGATCGTCGAACGACCGCGCCCGGCCAAGGGCCTCCAGCACGACGAAACGCAGGCGGCGCCCGCGTGCCTTCTTGTCGACCCGCATCGCGTCGAGCAGGCTCGGCCAGCGGTCCCCGCGGTACTCCACCGGCAACCCGATCGCCCGCAGCAGCTCACGGTGACGCGCGGCGGTGGTGTCATCAAGGCCCGCGACCCGCCGGGAGAGCTCCGCGGCGAACACCATCCCGACCGAGACCGCGGCGCCATGACGCCAGGTGAAGTTCTCGATCTTCTCGATGGCGTGCGCGAGGGTGTGACCGTAGTTGAGGATCTCCCTGCCCCCGGCCTCCCGGGGGTCACCGGACACCACCGCCGCCTTGACCCGGATCGAACGCTCCACCAGCTCGGGCAGATGCGCCGCCCCGGTCGGATCAGCCTCCAGCAGCTCGAGGATGCGCGGGTCCGCGATGAAACCCGACTTGACGACCTCGGCCAGGCCGGCCTGGACCTCCACCGCGGGCAGGGTCGTCAGCGTCGTGAGATCGCAGAGGACACGCAGCGGCTGGTGGAACGCGCCGACCAGGTTCTTGCCCGCATCGATGTCGATGCCGGTCTTGCCGCCCACCGCCGCGTCGACCATCCCGAGCACCGTCGTCGGCACCTGGACCACGTCGACACCGCGCAGCCAGCCCGCGGCCACGAACCCGGCCAGGTCCGTGGTCGCCCCACCGCCGAGGCCGACGACGAGGTCGTCCCGGGTGAACCCGAGGCGCCCGAGTGTGTCCCAGCACTCACCGGCGATCCGGAGCTGCTTGGCCTCCTCGCCGTCGGGCACCTCCACCGCGTGCGCCTCCGCGCCCGCCTGCGCGCGCAGCGCGGCGACAACGGTCGCGGCGGTGGCCCGCAACGCACGTGGGTGGATGACCGCGACCCTGGTCCGCCCCGCGGCGACCGCATCCAGCTCGCCGAGCACCCCTTCGCCGAGCACCACCTCGTAGGAGCGGTCGCCGGCCGGGGCGACCTCGATCCGGACCACATCAGAGACCTTTGTCGCCGGCATCAGCGGCTCATCCTCCCCGCGAGTTCGACCAGGATCGCCGCGACGACGTCCTCGACCTCGAGGGCACCGGTGTCGACCGTGAGGGAGGCCACCTCCTCGTAGAGCGGGCGCCGGGCCTTCAGCAACGCGGCCAGCCGGGTGCGCGGACCCTCGACGAGAAGAGGCCGGTCACGGGCGAGCCCCACCCGCCTGGCCGCGGCGGAGGCGCTGACATCGAGGTAGACGACCCAGTGCCCGGCCAGCTCGGCACGGACGTCGGCGTCGAGCACCGCCCCGCCGCCGAGCGCCAGCACGCCGGTGTGCTCCGCCAGGGCCGCCAGTACCGCGGACCGCTCGGCCGCGCGGAAATACTCCTCGCCGTGCTCGACGAACACGTCGGAGACACTCATCCCGAGGTTGGACTCGACGTCCAGGTCGGTGTCACGGAACTCCACGCCGATCCGCCGCGCGAGCGCCACCCCGACCGTGCTCTTCCCCGCACCCGGCGCGCCGACCAGGACCGCGAGCGGACCCGGACGAACCTGCTCCCCGGAGCCCACGGCCACACCCGCCACCGCCCCGCTGCCGACCGCCCCGCTGTCGGCCACCACGCTGTCCGTGGCCGCCGGGGCCTCGTGCCCGGTTCGCATCGTCAGTGCACCGCCAACGACTTCAGGTAGCCCTCGCAGTTGCGCCGGGTCTCCTCCACGGAGTCCCCCCCGAACTTCTCCAGGGCCGCGTCGGCCAGCACGAGCGCGACCATCGCCTCCGCGACCACGGCGGCCGCGGGCACGGCGCAGACGTCGGACCGCTGGGCGATGGCCACCGCGGGTTCGCCGGTGGCCACGTCGATCGTGGCGAGTGGCCGCGACAGCGTCGAGATCGGCTTCATCGCCGCGCGGACCCGCAGTGGATCGCCGGTCGTCATCCCCCCCTCAACCCCGCCGGCCCGGTCGCTGGCCCGCCGCACCCGCATGCCGGGCCCGTCGACCGGCTCGATCTCGTCGTGCGCGACCGACCCACGCCGCCGGGCGGTGCGGAACCCGTCACCGAACTCGACGCCCTTGATGGCCTGAATGCCCATGAGCTCGGCCGCGAGCCGCGCGTCCAGCCGGCGGTCACCGTGGACATAGCTCCCCAGCCCCGGCGGGCAGCCGTAGGCGAGCACCTCGACGATGCCGCCGAGTGTGTCCGCGTCACGGTGCGCGGCGTCGATCTCGGCGACCATGCGCTCGCTGGTGGCCGGGTCCGCGCAGCGCACCGGGTCGGCGTCGACCACGCCGAGCGAGACCGGCGGTGGCGTGCCCGGCGGGACCTCCACCGCGCCGATCGCCACGACGTGCGAGACGATCTCGATGCCATACGCCTGGCGCAGCAGCGCCCTGGCGACCGTGCCCAGCGCCACCCGCGCCGCGGTCTCGCGGGCGCTGGCGCGCTCCAGGACCGGCCGCGCGTCGTCGAAACCGTACTTCTGCATGCCGGCGAGGTCGGCGTGACCCGGCCGCGGGCGGGTCAGCGGCGCGTTGCGGCCCAGACCCGCAAGCTCCGCCGGGTCGATCGGGTCGGGCGACATCACCTGCTGCCACTTCGGCCACTCGGTGTTGCGAACGACAATGCTGACCGGCCCACCGAGGCTGACCCCGTGGCGAATGCCACCGAGCATCTCGACCACGTCACGCTCGAACTTCATCCGCGCGCCACGGCCGTGGCCGAGCCGGCGGCGGGCGAGCTCGTCTCCGATCTCCGCGCTGGACACGCGGATCCCCGCGGGCAGCCCCTCCACTGTCGCGACCAGAGCGGGGCCGTGGGACTCCCCCGCCGTCAACCAGCGCACCATGGGACCAGTCTTTCACGGCGCTCAGCCGAGGGACGACCGCCCGATACCGCACCCAGCCGGACTGACCAGGTAAATCACACAGATAAATCCTCCGGGGAGCCCGTCAGCCTGCCGGGCCCCAGCCGGTGCCGAGCACCGCGACCAGCGCCCCGATCAGCAGAAACGGCCCATAGGCAATCGGATCACGCCTGGACACCCGCCGCAGGATCAGCAGGGTCAGCGCGGTGATCCCCGCGGTCATCGTGGCCGCGACCAGCCAGAGCGCGACCGCCGGCCAGCCCAGCCAGCCCAGCGCGAGCCCGAGCAGACCGGCCGTCTTCACATCCCCGCGACCGAGCCCGCTTCCCGGCAGCAGGTACAGCACCCCGTACGCCAGCCAGGCCGCGAAGCCCGCGAGCAGCGCCCGTAACAGGCGGTCCGGGGTGCCCTCCCCCACCGTGGGAACGACGAGCAGCGCCGCCAGCACCGCGTACGACGGCAGGACGATCCGGTCGGGCAGGCGATGGACCCGCAGGTCGACCGCGGCCAGCACGACGCCGACGACCGCCAGGAACAGATAGGCGGGCAGCCGGCCCGTGTGCGGATAGACGGCCGCCGCGACCGCCGCGAGCACCGCGACGGTGACCGCCCCGAGCACGAGCCGGTTGGGCACCGCTCGCCGCGGCGGCACACCGTCCATCGGCCCGAAGGCACCGACGACCGACGGCAGCACGGGCACCGGTAGTGCCGCGCAGACGACGGCCGCGGCGGTCACCGCGGCCGTCATCGCACTCATCCGCCAGAACCCGGACCGGCGGCCACCGGATCACCCGCCGGACCAGCCGCCGCACGGTCCGGGTCCGTTCCCGCAGCCAGGTCCGTTCCCACAGCCGGGTCCGGCCGCGCCGCCGGGCCGGCGTTGCGCGCGGACAGGGCAGCGAGGCCGGCGGCGAGCAGGACACCCTCATCCACCGCGCGGCCGGTGAAATGGCGCACCTGGCCGACCGCCTGACCGGCCAGAACCTCCAGGCCGCCGATGACCCGGGCCCCGGAGCGGTACGCCGACGCGGCCAGCGCTGTCGGCCAGGGGTGGTAGAGCAGTTCCAGCAGCGGGCACGTCACCGGCCACGCCTGGCGGGCCAGGGTGTCGGTCACACCCGCCGGAGTCGTCGAGATCACCAGATCCGGGCCGGGCGGCACGCCGCCCGAGAGGATTCCCCAGGGCAGCGGCGTCACCGCGACTCCGAGCCGGGCACCGATCCCGACGAGCTCCGCGACCGCACCCGGGCGGCGGGCCACGATGGCGACCCGGGGTGTTCCCGCCCGCGCGAGCGCGGCGACGACCGCACGGGCGGTCCCGCCCGCCCCGAGCACGAGCGGCTGGACCGGAACCGCCCGGCCGAGAAGCCGACGCAACGCGTACCCGACCCCGTCGACATCGGTGTTGAACCCGGCCAGGTGACCGTTCGACCGCACGACCACGGTGTTGACCGCGCCCAGAAGCGCGGCGGTGGGATCGACCTCGTCGATCAGCTCGACCGCCGCGGTCTTCAACGGCATGGTCAGTGAGACACCGGCCCAGCCGGGCTCGTCGCGCAGGCGGCCGAGCATGGCCGGCAGGCCGGCCTCGTCACATTCGATCGCGGTATAGGTCAGATCGAGACCGAGGCGGGTGTAGGCGGCCATGTGCAGCGTCGGCGAGAGGGAGTGCCCCACCGGCGCGCCGAGCACCGCCGCACGGCGAGCGACCGGGCCCACCCCGGTGGGCTCCGTGCGGTCGCCTGAGCTGATCGCCACGGCCTACTCCGATCCTCCCTGGCGGTGGTACTCCGCCATCGCCTCGTCGAACTCCGCCTGGGTGGCGGCGAACCTGGTCTCGTGGGTCTGGGGCATGGAGACGAAGTAGAACCAGGGCCCGTCCGCCGGCTTGAGCGCCGACTCCACCGCCCACGTGCTGGGGCTGGCGATCGCTCCGGGCGGGAGCCCCGCGACGGCCCGGGTGTTGTACGGGTTGTTGCTGCGCAGCTGCTCCTGGGTCAGCCTGCCCTCGTACTCGTTCATCGCGTACCGCGTGGTCGAGTCCATGTCGAGCCGCCGGAAGCCGCCGGAGTCGTCCGCCAGCCGGTTGTAGATGACCCGGGCCACCTTGGGACCCTCGTCCTTGTTCGCGACCTCCTTCTCGATGATGGAGGCGATGACGACGATGTCGTGCGGTGTCTGGCCCAGCGCCCTGGCCTGGGCGACGAGGTCGACCTTCTGCGCGTAGGCGTTGAACCGCGCGACGGCGTCCTTGAGCACGTCGGTCGGGTCGGTGCCCGGGGCCACGTCGTACGTGGACGGAAAGATGTAGCCCTCCAACGTGTTGCTCGCGTAGTCGGGCAGCCCCAGCGAGCTGGGATCCTTGGCCAGCGCCTCCAGCTCGGCCATCGGCCGGCCGGTCCGCGCGGAGAGCTCCTGGAGGACCTTCCGGACCGTGTCCCCCGGGTTGATGGTGTAGCGGAACAGCGCCGAGGACGCGTCGTCCAGCAGCGCGTCCAGCGCCGAGGCCGCGCTCATCTTCTCGCGCAGCCGGTAGGTGCCCGGCTGGATCGACAGGGCTCGGCTGTCCCGGGTCGCCACGTTCACGAAGGCCTGCCGGCTCGCCACGACATCGGCCTTGACGAGCGTGGCGGCGATTTCGGACGAGGTGGCACCCGCGGGGATCTGGATGACGACGATGCCCTCACCCCCGCCGGCATAGTCCGCGGCGGCCTCGCCACCGATCCGGCCGATGACCTTGCCGACACCGATGATCCCCGCGCCGAGAAGCACGGCGACCACGACCAGGACACCGATGAGCCGCGGCAGCGCGCTGCCCGACCGGCGCTCCCGGGCGCCGTCCGGCCCACCGCGACCGCGGCGGCCGGCGCCGCGACCGTCACCGCCACCGGACGGGTCGTCGTCGTAGCCGTCCTCACCGTCGTCGTAGGACCCGTCGTCGTCGTAGTCGTCGCCGTCGTAGCCCTCAGCGCCGTCGTAGGCGTCGTAGGGCCCGTCGTCATAGCCGTCGGCGTCGTCGTAGGAACCGTCGCCGCGGACGCCCCGGCCACCGGCGGCGGCTGACGCGGCCTGCGGGCCGGTTCCCGACGCCGGCCGACGCCGGCCGGGCCCGGACGCCGCACCGGCGCGTCGGCGCCCCTCACGGCGCCGGCGCTCCTCGAAGTCGTCGTACTCGTCGCCAGCGGCGCCGCCGAACAGGCCGTCGAATCCGTCCGCGCCGCGGCTCACACCGAATCCTGCGGCCGCGCGGCACCGTCCGACGCGGCCCGGCTGGCCGCTTCCCGGGCCCGGCGGATGTCCAGGTGGTGCTGGAGGATCTGCACCGCTGCCTCCTGATCCACAAGCTCACGACGGGCCCGCGATCGCAGTCCGCGCTCAGCCATGCGGCGATGAGCCACGACCGTGGTGAGCCGCTCGTCAACGAGACGGACCGGTACGGGCGCGACACGCGTCGACAGCACCTCGGCGTACTGCCGTGCGCGGCGGACCGCCTCACCCTCCTCACCAGAGAGCTGACGCGGCAGACCGACGACAACCTCGACAGCGTGCCTGTCCCGAACGATGTCGGCAAGCTCGTCGACGTCCTTGTGACGACGACCTGACGCATCCCGACGCAGCGTGGTGACCGGCACGGCCAGCAGACCGTCCGGATCACTCGCCGCGACCCCTACCCGCACGGAACCGACATCGACGCCGATCCGGACGCCTCGGCCGGGCTCCTCGGCGCGGGGCGGCACCTGGTCCGCCTCCCTCGCCGCGCCGGCCTCCACCCCGGCGCCGGCACCGGCACCGGGGTCGGGCGCGGCAGCGGGGGCCGGCCCGGGCACCGGGGTGTCGCTCACGCGCCCTGGTCGGCGACCAGCTCGCGGATCCGGGCGAAGACCTTCGGGATCATGGAAGCGTCGCCCCGGCCGCCCTGCGCGACGTCGGGCTTGCCGCCGCCCTTGCCCCCGAGCGCGGCCCAGGACTGGCGGATCAGGTCGCCGGCGCGCAGCCCGCGCCCACGGGCGGCGTCATCGGTCGCGACCACGATGGCGGCCCCCTCGGCCTCGGTCACCACGACCACCGCCGGGCGCCCGGCCAGCCGGCCCCGGATATCCAGCGCCAGCAACCGGACGTCGTCCGCGGGTGTGCCGGCCGGCACCTGGGCCGTCACGAGCGCGACCTCACCGACGGCCTCCGCGCCGGCGGCGAGCGCCGCGGCCCCGGCCAGCACGGCCTGCGCCCGCAGCCGCTCCAGCTCCCGCTCCGCGTCACGCAGCCGGCCCACGATGTCGGCGACCCGGTCGGTGAGCTCGTCCGGGCGGGCCTTCAGCGCGGTCGACAGCTGCGAGACGAGCACGTGCTCACGGGCCAGGAACCGGAAGGCGTCGATGCCGACCAGCGCCTCCACCCGGCGTGTCCCGGCGGAGATGGACGACTCGGACAGGAGCTTGATCGCGCCCAGCTGGGCGGAGCTGGACACGTGCGTACCACCGCACAGTTCGCGGGCGTAGTCGCCGACGTCCACCACCCGGACCTGGTCGCCGTACTTCTCGCCGAACAGCGCCATCGCCCCCAACCGGCGGGCCTCCGCCTGGGTGGTGACGTACCAGCGAACCTCCAGGTCGCGCAGCGCGACCTCGTTGACCTCGTCCTCGACGTCGGCGAGGACCGAGTCGGGCACCGCGCCGAGCGCGTGGAAGTCGAAGCGCAGCCGGCCCGGCGAGTTCAGCGAGCCCGCCTGGGTCGCCGACTCGCCCAGCGCGCGGCGGAACGCGGTGTGGACGAGGTGCGTGGCGGTGTGCGAGCGGGAAACGGCACGCCGCCGCTCCACGTCGACCTCGACGGCGACGTCCGCACCGACCCGCAGCTCCCCGCGCAGCACCTTCACCCGGTGCATGACCAGGTCGGCCACCGGCCGCTGGACGTCGAGGACCTCGCACTCACCGCCGTCGAAGCGGATCACACCGAGGTCCGCCTCCTGGCCACCGCCCTCGGCGTAGAAGGGCGTCGTGTCCAGGACGATGCCGACCTCCTCGCCCTCGCCGACCGCGACACGGCTGCTGCCGTCGCCGATGCCGACGATGCCGACGACGCCGGACTCCCGCGTCAGCTCGGTGTAGCCGGTGAAGGTGGTGGGCCCGGAGGCGGCCAGAATCGGGCGGAAGGCCGACAGGTCCAGGTTCCCGATACGCCGGGAGGCCCGGTCCGCCTTCGCCGCCTGGCGCTGGCGTTCCATGAGCCGACGGAAGCCGGCCTCGTCGACGGTGAGCCCCGCGTCGGCGGCCATGTCGATGGTCAGGTCGATGGGGAACCCGTAGGTGTCATGCAGCCGGAACGCGGACTCGCCGCTGAGCTGCGCCGACCCGCTGGAGCGGGCCTGGGTCACCGCGGTGTCGAACAAGGTGGTCCCGGTCCGCAGCGTCTCCAGGAAGGCGGTCTCCTCCGCGACCGCGACTGCGGTGATCGCCTCGGCCTGGTCGACCAGCTCCGGGTAGATCGGCCCCATCGCCTGGCGGACCTCGGCGAGCAGCTCCGCCATCACCGGCTCGCGGGCCCCCAGCAGGCGGGCGTCACGAACCGCCCGGCGCAGCATCCGGCGCAGCACGTAGCCGCGGCCCTCGTTGGACGGGGAGACCCCGTCCGAGATGAGCATCGCGGCGGTGCGCGTGTGGTCGGCGACGACCCTCAGGCGGACGTCCGCGGCCGGGTCCGCGCCGTAGCGGGCGCCGGTGAGCCGGCCGGCGGCGTCCAGCACCGGGCGGGAGATGTCGATCTCGTAGAGGTTCTCGACGCCCTGCAGGATCGTCGCCATCCGCTCGAGACCCATGCCGGTGTCGATGTTGCGGGCCGGCAGGTCCCCGACGATCTCGTAGCCGTACTCGCTGCCCTCGCCTCGCGCGTACTGCATGAAAACGAGGTTCCAGATCTCCAGGTAGCGGTCCTCGTCCGCCTCCGGGCCGCCGTCGCGCCCGTATTCGGGCCCGCGGTCGAAGTAGATCTCGCTGCACGGGCCGCACGGGCCCGGCACACCCATCGACCAGAAGTTGTCCTTCTTGCCCCGGCGCTGGATCCGCTCGGCGGGCAGCAGGGTGCGCCAGATCGACTCGGCCTCGTCGTCGTCGAGGTAGACGGTGGCCCACAGGTCGTCGGGGTTGAAGCCGTACCCCTCGGTGACGAGCTCGAAGGCGAACGGGATCGCCTCGGCCTTGAAGTAGTCACCGAAGGAGAAGTTCCCGCACATCTGGAAGAACGAGGCGTGCCGGGCGGTGCGCCCGACGTTCTCGATGTCCACGGTCCGCACGCACTTCTGCACGCTGGTCGCGCGGCTCCACGGCGCGGTGAGGTCGCCGACGAAATAGGGCTTGAACGGCACCATGCCGGCGTTGACCAGCAGCAGCGTCGGGTCCTGCGCCACCAGGGACGCGCTCGGGACCACGGTGTGACCCCGCTCGGAGAAGTGGTTCAGAAAGCGGCGGCGGATCTCGGCCGTGTCCATCGGTTCACGTCGTCCAGGGTTGTCGGGATGTGTCGGCCAGCCGGGCGGCCGGCGCCGGCTCCGCAGCCGGGATCGGCCGCCGCCGGATGGGAGATCAGGGCCTGCGTGCCCCCGGCACCAGGCGCATCGTCTGCTCCGGATCAAAGCCGACGGGCGCCGGGGCGGCGAGGTGCTGACCGCTTCCGGACGGCTCGCCACCAGCCAGGTCACCCGGCTGCCCGGGCTCCTCAAGCTCGTCGAGACCCAACGCGGAGCGGATCTCCTCCTCCCGTTCGGCCATGGCCTGGGCCACGTCGGCGGCGAACTCCCGCATCGACTCTACGAGAGAGCCCGCCAGGCTCGTCGGCGTGAGCGCCGACACGGCACGTGCCACCTGGCGCACCACGAGCACACCGGTGGCCGCGCCCAGCGCGACGTAGAAGACCCGGGTGACCATCAGCGGCCACCGCCTCGGCCGTCAGCGCCGACCGCGGTGGTCTCGGGCGCGCGCCGGGCGGACCGCCGCTGTGCCTTCTCCGCCTTCATCTGAGCGGAGACCCGAGCCGTGACGTCCGCCTTCGTCCGCTTGGCGACCGCCTGGCGCACGCCGTAGCTGAACGCGGCCACCCGCACGACGGGGCCGCCCAGCGTCGCGGCGAAGATCGACGTCAGGGACGAGACGTTGGTGGTCACCGTCTGCACGTTCGCCGTGATCGCGTCGATCCGCTCCAGTTCCTTGTTCACGTGCGCGAGCGCGACGTTCACCTCGTCAACGGTCGCACCCGCCTGCCGCACCCGAGCGGTGCCCTCGTCGATGACGACACCGGTCTGCCGCACCCGGGCAGCGGCCTCGTCGAAGATCTTGCCGAGCTTGAACAGGACATAACAGGCGAAGAGCACGAGCACCGCGAACGCCCCCGAGGCGATCAGGCCCGCGACCGCACCACCGGACATGTGCTTCGCCTCCATTGTTTTCGGTAACGCCTTGCCCAGACGACACCCGCCATCTGGATGACGCCTGGCCGTGCCCCGCCGAATCACACCGCTCGCGGGTGACGTCGAGGTGACCGCCCACCCGCCCTCAGGCGCGCCTGCGGCCGAACGGGTCCGACCGGCGTGCCGATGCTGCTCGTCAGTGACCTTACCGACCAGGACGCGCAGACCTCCGGTAACCCCCGGGCCGTCCGTGTCCGTCCCGGACCGTGCGGGGTCCGGGCGGGGGCCACGCCCCGATTCAGCCCGCCGGGTCCGCCGGAGGCTCGGGAGGGCGTCCGCGCAGGACGCCGCGCAGGAACTCGACCCGCTCGGTGGCCCGCCGCTCGAAACCGTGCCCGGTCGGGCGGTAGTAGTCCGACCCGGCGAGGACGTCCGGTGCGTACTGCTGACGGACCACCCCGTCCGGGTAATCGTGCGGATACCGGTAGCCCGCGCCGTGGCCCAGCCGGGCGGCACCGCGGTAGTGGGCGTCACGCAGATGCGACGGGACGGGACCGAGCCGACCCGCCCGCACGTCAGCCGTGGCGGCGTCGATCGCGGTGATGACCGTGTTCGACTTCGGCGCGAGCGTCAGGTGGATCACCGCCTGGGCCAGCGCGAGACGGGCCTCCGGCAGCCCGACCAGCTCCAGGGCCTGGGCGGCCGAGACCGCGACACCCAGGGCACCCGGGTCGGCCATACCGACGTCCTCGCTGGCCAGGATGATCATACGGCGGGCCACGAACCGCGGATCCTCACCCGCTTCGAGCATCCTGGCCAGATAGTGCAGTGCCGCGTCGACGTCGCCGCCGCGCATCGACTTGATGAACGCACTCACCACGTCGTAGTGCTGATCGCCCTCCCGGTCGTACCGGACCGCCGACCGGTCGACCGCCCGCTCCAACAGCTCCAACCGGAGCGGGACCGCTTCACCAACGCTGTCACCACCATCGGCTGTGTCGATGCCCGCGTCGGCGTCGGCGTCAGGACCGCCGGTGTCGACGCCGCGGGCCGCGGCCAGAGCAGCCTCCGCTCCCGCCTCCAGCGCGGTGAGCGCGCGCCGGCCGTCACCGCCCGACAGCCGCACCAGGTGGTCACGGGCTTCCTCGGTGAGCGTGAGGCGGCCGCCGTACCCGCGCGGATCAGCGACGGCACGCTCGACCAGATCCGCGATGTCCGCGTCGGACAACGGTTCGAGCGTGAGCAGCAGCGACCGGGAAAGCAGCGGCGCGACGACGCTGAAGAACGGATTCTCCGTTGTCGCGGCGACCAGGGTCACCCAGCCCTTCTCCACCGACGGGAGGAGGGCGTCCTGCTGGGTCCGGGTGAAGCGGTGCACCTCGTCGATGAACAGGACGGTCCGCACACCCGACATGAACAACGTGTCCCGGGCCTCGTCGATCACGGCCCGGACATCCTTGACGCCCGCGGTGACGGCGGACAGCTCCCGGAACCGGCGGCGGGTGGCCCGGGAGACGATGTGCGCCAACGTGGTCTTGCCCGTCCCAGGCGGCCCCCACAGCACGACCGAGGTCGTGCCACCACCCTCGACCAGACGACGCAGCGGGCTGCCCTCGGCGAGCAGGTGGCGCTGCCCGACGACCTCGTCGAGACTGCGCGGACGCAGCCGGGCGGCGAGCGGGCCCGACGCGGCCAGCGTGTCCGTCACGTCGGCGTCGAAGAGGCTCACTCACGTACCGTACGGCCCGCCAGCCCGCCGCCGGTTCGGCGATCAGGAACCGGAGGGGTAGGCGCCGGCCGTGCCGGTCCATTCGGTCGACGGCCTCACACCGGCCGGATCGACTCCTTGCGACCAGTCGGGCCAATCCGGCCAGGCCGGCTGCCCCTGTGCACTCGGCTGTACCGGTGCACTTGGCTGTACCGGTGCACTCGGCGGCACCGGCGCACTCGGCGGCACCGCGACCTGCGGCGGGCCGGGCCGCTCAGCCCAGGCAGCCGTCTCGGTTCGACCAGCTGGCTCGGTTCGACCAGCTGGCTCGGTTCGACCAGCTGGCTCGGTTCGACCAGGCTGCCCCGCTCGATCAGGCTGCCCAGCCGAGCCGGACCACGCCGCCGGACCGGACCGCGGTGCGCCGGTACCCGCCCAGGACGGCGCCGCGTCGGGTGCCGCCGGGGCAGCGGTCCGACCACGGCGATGCTGGCTCTCCCGGTACGGCTGGCTCTCCCGGCCCGCCCGCGCCCGCGTGAAGGGGTCGGCATACGTCACCCCGCCGAGCGCCGCGAAGATTACGACCGCGAGCACCGAAAAAGCGATCACACAGACCAGAAGGGCGAGCGTGATCGGGTCCGCACCCGATACCGGTTCGGGAAGGGCTGTCGCCGAAACCCGCGTCGCAGCCATGGCCGTGTAGTGCATTCCGCACACCGCCACGGCCATGATCGCTGAAGCGACCACCACATGCCAGGCGGTCACCACCTGGAACGCGATCCACAGCGCCGCGAGCGCGGCAACGATCGCGATGGCGATGGACAGTGCCACCAGCGTGGGTCGATAGGTGACCTCGCTGCCGACGTGCATGGCCGCCATACCGGTGTAGTGCATGGCGGCAACGCCGAGACCCGCGATCACTCCCCCGGCCACCAGGCGCAGCACGCTGTCCGGATGCCGGGCGACCACGGAAAGGCCCACCGCGGAGAAAACTATCGCGATCAACAGCGACAGGCCTGTGAGCGGCATGTCGTAGCGTGGGTCGCGGTCCGCGACCTGGTAACCGATCATCCCGATGAAGTGCATGGACCACACCGCGCCGCCGCCGAGCGACACCGCCGCCAGCGCGGTCCAGGTAAGCCGGGCTCGGCCGACCGCATAGGGCACACGCATCGAGCAGACCAGCGCGGCGAACGAGCCGATCGCGGCGAGCAGCACGGAGACCGCCACAAAGAGCGGGTCCTGGCTCGCGTGTTGATGGGCGACCTGCGCCGTGATCAATTGTTCCCCCCATAGGGCAAGCGAAAAGACGCCCATTCCTAACACAAGTTCTCAGATAGCGGCAATGAGTCATCTGATTATGCCTAAGTGGTGCACCTGACTACTTTCCGTGACACTGATGATCAAATTAGGGACTTCAGTCCTGCCGGTGACACCCCAGACGGCCCTTGCGGAGAGATCGTCCGTGGCAAGATCCCGGAAATTCAATCACCCTAAGTAGTTATCAACTACTCTTCGCGACCATCATGCGGTCTGAATTCCGCCTGCCGCCAGGGGCCGTCGAATGTTATTCACATGCACGCGGGCAGGGTATTCGTAGCAGGATTGTTCAGCGCCGCCCGAGGCGCCGTGGGCGACGTTCCGTCGACAACCACCGAATCCGGGCGTGAAATGCGCCGCGACTGGCTGCGACAGGCGGTGGGGGTGCGCCCCCGGTCGCGCGTATTGGCCGTCGCGGAGCCGTCGGGATTTGCGACATGAAGCGACATGGGGGATGCGCCTGGCCCAGAGGTGCCAGCCGCGTCCGCGTTCGCCGATGGGATGGGACACACGTCCAGAAGGACGTCGCACCGAACCGGCCGACCTGCCTCGGCTCCCCAAGCCGGCCACCGGGTGCTGGTAGAAGCCAGCATCGCCAGTGGAAACCGCAGAGGTAGATGCATTCCCTGCTGCGCGTGCATCGTCCGATGACGCTTCTGGGCCACCATGGCACCGACCGCAGGACCTGCGCAGATGCCAATGAGTCGCCTGCTGCGCCCACACGGGTAGCTGCAATCGGTTGACTGGAGGCCCTTATCTGGAACACGCTGCCGAGGCCGGGGGGCAAAGGCCAGCGCCGGGAACCGGGAACTCTCCGGGGGCGGCGTGGAACACAGCCGGAAAGGAAACTCATCACACTGTGGGTGTCACCTGGCCCCGACCGCGACAGCGCGTCAGCGGCGAGGATGACAGCCCGCCGTCGGAGCAGTCATGGCCGCGTCGGAATGTCCACGCGGGCTAACGAGTACATCCGGAGGAAGAGCAGTGTCTGACGGTCTATCGCCGATCAGCCGGAATGCTGTGCCCGGCGCCCCCCACGGTCCGGTACGAAGCGCTCCACGCGGGGGGGCACCAGTATCCGCGACGGGCATCGGTGGGCACGCCACCGGTGGTCGGCCCACCACGAACCGTCGTCCCATGCCCGGGCATCGCCCCGGCGGCCATCACAACGGCGGGCACCTGGACAACGGCCACCACCTCGATGACAGTGCCGTCAGTCTCGCGGTCGGCGGGCCCGGGGAGTTCACCTCCAGACTGGGCCAGCGCACGCTCGCGTCCAGGCTGGCCCGCACCATCGAGCTGGAGATCATCCGACGCGGCTGGCCGGTCGGGGAGGGCCTCGGCTCGGAGGCCCAGCTCATGGAGCGCTACCAGGTGGGCCGGTCCGTGCTGCGGGAAGCGGTGCGGCTACTGGAAAGCCGCTGGGTCGCGCGGCCCCGTCCGGGCCCGGGTGGTGGTCTCGTCGTGACCGCGCCCGACCATGACGGTGTCCGTGACGTCGCCCGGGTCTACCTGGACTTCGCCCGGGCCCGGCCTGAGCACCTCTGTGAGACCTGGTCGGCCCTCGAGGCGGTCGCCGTCCGCCGGCTCTCCGAGCAGATCGACACCGCGGGCCTCACCCGGCTGCGTGGCGCGCTGGAGCCCACGGCACCCGGCGCCAGGGCCGCCAGCCCACGGGCCCGCTCCCGATCGGTCGGCGCGCGTTCCGGTCCGGTCACCGCGGGAACGCCCGGCGAGGCGTCCGTACTGCTGCACCTGGAAATCGCCCGGCTCGCCGGCAATCCGGCAGCGGAGTTGTTCATCCGGGTGCTTGCCGACCTCGCACACCCGCATGACGAGACCGAGCGGCTCGGGCAGTGGTGGCAGCACCCGCTTCACGCCGAGATCGTCGACGCGATCACCCGCGGGGAGGGCGCTCTCGCCGAGCACCTCGCCCGATCGTGCATCCGGCGACATGTCGAAGAAGCAACAGCCCATAGGCACTGACATCGATGTCAGGTTCCGGTGGCCACGCCACCGGTCCGCTCCCGGACAGGCGTTTTTGCGGACGCCGAAAGCAGTTGTCTTCCGATGGCACTGAGGCGTGCCACCCGTCGTGGCCGGCAATGCAGACCACGACGGGTGGCACAGCCGGCCATGGTGCGCAACGAAGCCCCGGCCCGCGACGAGTAGTTCACGCCACGGAGGCTGGTTCGGCGTCACGTGTGTCGTGACGCGCCACCGATGTCGCAATCACCGACGACATCGGTGGCCGGGCGGCGTGCTGGCCGCGGTGAAGCGGCCGTCGCGGCGAACAGCCACACCTTCGGACGACTATTTCTTCCGACCAGCAGTGTCACCCGGCGGCGGTACCGGCTGCCGGGCATCCACGGTGCATTCACGAGCAGTGCGCCTTTTCCATCTCACGGGCCCATGGTCAGGGTTGCCATCGCAAGGCGGGGCGGGGCGGGGCGGCGCGGCTACGAGTCCGAAGAGCCGAGGATTTCGGTCGTTCCAGCGACCAGAATCCCCAGGTCCTGCCCGACGGCAAACCGTGGGTCGGGACGGGGCGGGACCATGAGTCCGAAGAGCCGAGGATTCTGGTCGTTCCAGCGACCAGAATCCCCAGGTCCTGCCCGACGGCAAACCGCGGGTCGGGACGGGGCAGAACGACGAAAGGCCTCAGCCCTTCGAGTTCCGGCCGTGGTGTGATCAGTGCGTATGCGCCAGGCGGTCAGCCGACGGCCCGGTGCACGCGCACCAGATCAGCGAGGTCCGGCGAGACGGCGGCGAGCAGCTCGCGGACGCGGCTCGCGGCCGGGGCCGCCAGGCCGTCGTAGACCTCGGCGAAGACAGTCCGAGCCTCGCGCCGCGGCCAGCCGCCGGGAAGGAGCTCGATCGGCAGGTCCGGATCGAGGGTGGGGAAACGAGCCCAGGACTCCATCACCGCGGTACGGGCGGCCAACGCCTCGGCACCGTGGACGTCCCCACTGCGGACTCGTTCCAGCAGCGGCTCGTAGGCGCTGATGAAATCCTCGTAGGCGCGGGCCAGCTCACTGAGGTCCCAGGCGGCCATGGGTGGGCGCGGGTCCGTGCGGCGGGCCTCCGATGTTGTGATCAGAACGGTCGAGGCTGTGACGCCCAGCTCCGCGAACACCCGGCGCGCCGCCTCGCCGACAAGACGCGGTGTCACCCACATGCCGTCATAGAGCGGGGCGAAGCCGAGCCAGCGCAGCCTCGCTCGCACCGCGTGCCGGACGTCCCGCTGCCCCTCGGGGATCGAGAAGGACGCCACCGTCCAACGCCCATCCCACGGATCGTGGCGAAGGCCGAACGTGAGGATCCGGTTCATCGACACCCGGATGGCCGCGCAGGCGTCCGGAGCCAGACCGTAGTAGGTGTTCCGCCCGATCCTGGAGGATTCGAGGAGACCGCGCCGGGACAGCCGGCTCAGCGCGGCTCTCGCCCCGACCGTGCTGACCTCGAAATCCGCGAGCAGGCTGACGAGCACGACGGACGGGATGTGCTCGAGACGGTCGACCCAGTAGTCCCCGAGCAGGGTTGTCAGCAGATGCTGCGGCTGCGCTCCGGCCTGCACGCGGGGCAGATCGACGAGCTCGGCCGGTGGTACGTGCACCAGACTCTCGCTCGCCAGCTGAAGATGGGGCCCTCGGACAGCGGAGCGCCGGCCACGACCCGGATCGCGGTCGCGACCAGCAAGCCGCGTAGGCGCTGTCACGTCATCAAATTTTACGAGCCCTCCGGGGCGTTCCGTGCCCTTGGTCCGGATCTCCTGTGGTCTCGATGCCATCGGTCACCGAGAGCGCAGGAGATCGGTGCTTTCCGCGACCACGTACGGGCTGGAGAAGCCGCCTGGTCACCGCCACCGGTCGTGGCCCGGTTGTGGCTCGGTCGTGGCCCGGGTCGTGGTTGGGACGGACCACGACCCGGGCCGGGAACCCGCCGGAGGGTGGGGGGATACCTCCGCCGGGTGGGCCGGGGATGCCGCTCGGACCGACTCCCCGAGGACATCACCGCCGCCCTAAGCGAGCCTTAAGAGCAAGTCAAAAGAGCCTTGGACCGAGCGGGACATCACGCACTGTTGGCCTTGCCGATGAGCAGCGTGACCGACGCGACCCTCCGCGTGGGCGACATCGACCTTTAATGGAGTCGATGTCTACCGACCGCTACATCGAGCGCGTTACGTCCCGGGAGGCGACGGTGAAGCGGCCCGCCACGATCCGGGAGGTCGCGGCGCTGGCCGGCGTCAGCGTCGCCACGGTCAGCAACGCCCTGGCGGGCCGCCGGTCGGTGAGCGGCGAATCCAGCGCACGGATCCGGGCGGCCGCACATCGGCTCGGCTATCGGCCGGGCACAGCCACCGGCGCGGCCCGGACCCAGACCCGACAGGCGATCGGCCTCATCGTCCCCGACGCCCGGAACCCCTTCTTCGCACAGGTCGCGCACGGAGTCGAGACGGTCGCGCAGACCTTCGGCTGGGCGGTGTTCCTCGCCAGCGCCGATCTCGACTCCGCGCGGGAGGCCGACTACCTCGACCGCCTGGCGGGCGCCGCCGACGGTGTCCTGGTCTGTTCGACATCCGGCCAGACCGATCAGGTCCAGCACCTGGTGGACAGCGGTGTCGCGGTGGTGGTGTGCGACGAGCGCCTGGCGGTGACGGGCGCTGGCGGGGTCTTCTCCGACGACGAGGAGGCCGGCCGGACGGCGGCCAGGCACATCCTCGACCGGGGAGCGCGCCGCATCGCGATGATCCGCGGCCCGGAGCACCTCGAGACCGCCCGCGCACGCCGGTCCGGCTTCCGGGCCGAGCTGGAGGTCGCGGGGCGTTCCCTGCCCCCCTGGAGATCCCTCGCGAGCGACTACACGATCGATGGGGGGCGCTGGGCCGCCGACCAGATCCTCGCCTCGGATCCGCGGGTCGACGCGATCTTCTGCGCCAACGACCTCCAGGCCGTCGGCGCCGCGCAGGCGATGCGCCACGCGGGCCGCGGGGTACCCGAGGACGTGCTGGTGATCGGCATCGACGGGATCTCCTGGGCCGAGCTCACCGAGCCGTCCATCACCTCGGTGAGCCGCCACCCGCACCAGCTGGGAGCCGAGGCCGCGCGGTTGCTGATCGAGATGGTCGGCGAGGACGCCCACGCCCGCGAGCTCATGCTGCCCGTCTCACTCGTCCAACGGGACAGCACGCGCCGAGTCGGCGGGGACGGCCGGACGGTCTAGACGGGCTGTGCGGGCTGTGCGGGCTGTGCGGGCTGTGCGGGCGAGGGTGCGGCGCCCGCGGGCCGGCGCCGAGGCCGGAGGAGGCGGTGGGAGCAGTCCACCAGATGGCGATGAAACTGTTCGTCGTCCAGCGCGGTGACTCGTGGGTCGAGCCCCGCGCCGCGTAAGCCGGCCAGCAGCATCCCCGCCGCCATCAACGCGCCGACGTCCGGACGCGGGCCGGTCAGTAATGTCATGAGGCGCTCCGCCAGTGCGGGATAATCGGAGCGGTCACGCAGAATTGCCGCGCAGGTCGGATCACCCTGTATCAGGCCGTACAACGGCCGGTTTTCGATGACCAGATCGGCGAGGCCGAGGATCACCGCCTCGACCTGTGCGGATCGTGACCGCTTGCTCTCCGCGACGGCGGCCACCTCCGCCAGCTGATCGAGCGCCGGCCGGACCACCGCGAGCACGATCTCGTCCTTGCTTCTGAAATGGTGGTAGACGGCGGCTTTGGTAACACCCATCGCGTCCGCGATCATCTGGAGCGAGGTTCCGCTGACGCCTCTGTCGGCAAACAGATCCAACGCGGTGGCGCGCAGCTTCTCCCGACCGGCGCTCACTCCGTCCCTGTGATCCACCAGCTCGACCGCCATGATCTTCCTCTCCCCACCGATCCGGAAATGTGCCCGGCCCGGCCCACTCCCGCCGGCACCGAGACCGATCCCGCAGTTCACGGACCTGTCCGGGCGAGATCGGCGGGGCCCATTGTGGCGTACCACCTGCCTTTCTGGGGCCACACCCGCAGATAGAGCCCATTGCCGGACCAGGCACCGCGTGGGACGGCCGGCCGTGATCCGGGCCGATCGATCGACAATGCGCGGCGCCCGCCGGCCAGTCCGATCGACCTGACCGACCGGTCGGCTGGTTCAACGCGCTTCAGGTCGGTTCCGGCCCGTTCTGGCGAGCGCCTGAACCGATTACGGGGACACCCGAAGCCACCATCAGGCACCGCCAGAGGGTCATCAGCGGGTGCCTATCCGAGGGTCCGGCCGGCCGACCGCGTGAAATCCGCGACGAACGCGGGCGATCCGCCGCGAGGAGATGAATTGTGGGCACCGTTCTCTACCGCCTCGGCCGGTCCTGCCACCGGCATGGCCGGACCGCTCTGGGGCTGTGGCTCGCACTGCTCGCGCTGGCCGGCGCTGGCACCGCGGTGTCCGGCGGCTCGCTCGACCAGTCCTTTCCACTGCGTACGGAGCAGGCGACACAGGCCGCGCTGACCGGGGCGGCGGCGCTGCCCGGGACAGACTCCCGGCGCGGGGCGGACCTGCTGCTGCAACGCCGGGCCCCGACCCGGGCCGACGCCGCGACCGCCCGGATCGTCTTCAGCCTGGACGAGCGAGCCGACGCAGACGCAGCCGCTGGGGCAGGCGCAGGCGCGGAGGCTGGCGCAGCCGCCGCGCTGACCGACTCCCCCTATCGAGCGGCGATCAGCAGGGTCGTCGCCGCGCTGGACCGGGCTCCGCTGGTGGCACACGTCGGCGACCCGTTCGCCGCCACCAGCGCCGAGGCCGCGCAGGCCGGCCTCTCCGGTGATGACCGGACCGCCTACGCCCTCGTCACCTACCGCGTCACCAGCCCGGAGCTGACGGCGCAGGCACGCGACGCGCTGCAGGCCGCGGCCGAACCCGCGCGGGCGGCCGGCATCACGGTCGATGTCGCGGGCACCGCCGTGGCAGGGCACCATCCGCTGCTGGACACCAGGCCCTCCGGGCTGATCGGAGCGGCGGTCGTGCTCCTGCTCCTCACCGGCGTTCTCCTCGCATTCGCCCGGACCGGCGCGGCGCTGGCCACCGGGCTTCCGCTGGCCGCGGGCCTGCTCGGCCTCGTCGTCAGCCTCGGCGGGATCGGGCTGGCAGTCGACCTGGCCGGCCTCGGCCCGACGGCCGCCATGCCGGCGTTGGCAGTCGGTCTGGCCACCTCGGTCGGCTGCTCGTCGTACGTCCACACCAGGCTCCGGCAGGAGCTCGCCGCCGGGCACCCGGGCGCCGAGGCGGCCGGACGGACCCTACGGACCGCCGGGTCGGACGTGATCCTCGTGGGCCTGTTCGCGATGCTCACCTCGAGCACGCTCATCCTGCCCCGGGTACCGGTCCTGACAGCCCTGGCACTGTCGACGGCCGGCGCGGTGGCCCTGTCCGTCTGCATCGCGCTCACCCTGCCGACGGCCCTGCACGGAGCCGGCAGGGCAGGCCGCGCCGGGAGCGCCCAGGCGGCCCACGACACCCACCGCGATCACGGCCGGGCCAGGGCTCGGGTGATCGTTCACCGGCCGCTACCAGCGCTTCTGGGCAGCCTGGTCGTGCTCGCCGCCCTCGCGCTCGCGGTGCCCGGACTGCGGCTGGGCCCGGCCGATGACGGTTCCGCCGGGCCGGCGAGCACGCAGCGCCGCGCCCACGACCGGATCAGCACGGCCTTCGGGCCCGGGTTCAACGGCCCGCTGCTCATGGTGATCGAGGCGACGGGCGGGGCCGACCCCGTCGCGGCGGCCGGCCGGATCCGCCCGACGATCGCCGCGCTGACGGCGGTCGCCCTGGTCGACGAGCCGCAGGAGCTGCCCGGAACCGACCTCGCGACGATGACCGTGATCCCGGTGACCGGCCCGGACGCCCCGGCCACCGCGGACCTGCTGCGCGCCGTTCGCGAACACGCGGCGGCCCTCGCCGTCACGACCGGGGCGGCGATCACCGTCACCGGCCCGACCGCGATCGACCTTGACGTCTCCCAGCGGCTCACCGCCGCTGTCCCGCTGTGCCTCGCGCTGCTCGGTGGGCTGACGGTCGCCCTGCTGATGCTGGCGCTGCGCGGTGTCGCGGTGGCGCTGCTGGTGGCGGCGGGTTCGCTGGCGACCGCGGCCGCGGCCTACGGTGCCGTGGTCGCGGTGCTCCGGTGGGGTCCGCTCGCCGAGCCACTCGGGCTGAGGCCAGCCGGATCCCTCACCGCGGTCCTGCCGCTCCTCGTGGCCGGGCCGCTGAGCGGCCTCGCGACCGGCCACCTGCTGCTCGGGCTGTGCCGCCTCCGGGCGGAGCACCCACGATCGGGACACCCACGATCAGGGCACCCACGGTCGGGACGTCCCCACGACGCGGTCGCCGCCGGGTACCGGGAGGAAGGCCGGGCCGCCCTGGTCGTCGCCGCGGTCGCCGTCGTCGTCTTCGCCGGGCTCGCCCGGTCGGCCGATCCGATCATCCGGACGACCGGTCTCGTCCTGGCCTTCGGGCTCCTGGTCAACGCGCTGGTGGTGCGCCTGGTGACCGTTCCGGCCGCGCTTGCCCTGCTCGAGCGCAGCGCCTGGTGGCATCCGCGCCTGCCCGGCCTGCCGGGTTCTCCGGCTTCCTCGGATTCTCCGCGAGCAGTTTCGGCGGTTCCGGCGGTTCCGGCGGTTCCGGCGGCGACGCCAGCCGGGGAGACCGAAGGGAACCACGCCTTCGACGAAGGTTCGGACGTCCCGGAGGCAGCCGGCCACCCGGGCGGCATCGACCACACCGGCCAGGGCGACCACACCAGCCAGACCGCCCAGGAGCTCGTCCGCTCCTGAGCGCCCGGTCAGATCTCCCGGTCGACGGTGAACCGCCGCAGGCGCAGGCTGTTGCCGACGACGAACAGGGAGCTCGCCGCCATCGCCGCACCGGCCAGCATCGGGTTCAGCAGGCCCGCCGCCGCCAGCGGAAGTGCTGCGACGTTGTAGGCGAAGGCCCAGAACAGGTTGCCCTGGATGGTGGCGAGCGTCCGCCGCGCGAGCCGGATCGCGTCGGCCGCGGCCAGCAGGTCCCCGCTGACCAGCGTCAGGTCGCTCGCCTCGATGGCGACATCGGTGCCGGTGCCCATCGCGAGCCCCAGATCCGCCTGCGCGAGCGCGGCGGCGTCGTTGACGCCGTCCCCCACCATGGCGACAACCCGCTTGCTCTCCTGCAGGCGTCGCACGACCTCGATCTTGTCCTCGGGCAGGACCTCGGCGATCACGTCATCGGGCGCGATCCCGACCTGGGCCGCGACGGTCGCCGCCACCGTGGCGTTGTCACCCGTCAGCAGGATCGGACGCAGCCCCAGGCCACGCAGCTCGCGGACGGCAGCGGCGGACGTCGGTCGAACCGCGTCGGCGACCGTGAGCACGCCGCGGGCCCGCCCGTCCCAGGACACCGCGACAGCGGTACGCCCGGCGGCCTCGGCGTCCCGGGCGACCTGGAGCAGCTCGGCCGGCAACGGCTGTGAGCACCCGTTGAGCAGCCTGGGCCGGCCGACCAGCACGGCATGTCCGTCCACCATGCCCCGGACCCCGAGGCCCGCCCGGTTGGCGAACTGGTCGACGGCGGGCAGCTCCTCGTCACGCCGGGCGGCCGCACCCGCCGCGGCCCTGGCGATCGCACGTGCCACCGGATGCTCGGAGGCCTGTTCCAGCGCACCTGCGAGCCGGAGCACCTCGTCGCGGTCCTCCCCCGGGACGGTCACGACATCCTGCAGAGTCATCTCGCCGGTGGTGACCGTGCCCGTCTTGTCCAGGACGATCGTGTCGGCCCGCAGGGTCGACTCCAGCACCTCCGGCCCGCGGATGAGGATGCCGAGCTGCGCGCCGCGGCCCGTTCCGACCATGAGAGCGGTCGGCGTCGCGAGCCCCAGCGCGCAGGGGCAGGCGATGATGAGCACCGCCACGGCGGCGGTGAAGGCGTAGGTGAGCCCGCTGTCCCGGCCGGCCCAGTAGCCGAAGGTCGCGATGGCCAGGGCGATCACCACGGGGACGAACACACCCGCGACCCGGTCGGCGAGGCGCTGGACCGGTGCCTTGCCGTTCTGCGCCTGCTCCACGAGCCGACCGATCCGCGCGAGCTGCGTGTCGGCTCCGACCCTGGTGGCCCGCACGACGAGCCGACCGCCTGCGTTCACCGTGGCGCCGGTCACGGCGTCCCCGGGGCCGACCTCCACCGGCACCGACTCCCCGGTGAGCATCGACGCGTCCACCGCGGACGTGCCTTCGACCACATTCCCGTCGGTCGCGATCTTCTCGCCGGGACGGACAACGAACAGATCACCCACCCGGAGCTGGTCGATACCCACCCGTGACTCCCGGCCGTCGCGGAGAACGGCCACGTCACGGGCCCCGAGCGTGAGCAGGGCGCGCAGGGCCGAACCGGCGGCACGCTTCGCCCTGGCCTCCAGGTACCGGCCGGTGAGGATGAAGGCGGTGACGCCGGACGCCACCTCCAGGTAGATGTTGCTCCCACCGCCCCCGTGGGTCACGGTGACACTGAATCCGTGGGTCATTCCGGGCTCGCCGGCGTCTCCGACGAACAGCGCGTACAACGACCATCCGAACGCGGCCAGCGTGCCCATCGACACGAGCGTGTCCATCGTCGTCGTGCCATGGCGCAGGTTGGTCCAGGCGGCGCGGTGGAAGGGCCACGCGCCCCACACCACGACAGGCGCGGCCAGCGTCAGCGACAGCCACTGCCAGTAGTCGAACTGCAGGGCCGGGATCATGGCGAGCGCCACCACCGGCACGGTCAGCGCGGCGACGACGATCAGCCGCTCGCGCAGCGCACGCACCCGCGCCTCGGCGGCACTGTCCCGCAGCTGGACGGCGCTCGGAGCCGGCGGGGCACCGTTCCCACCGACGACAGGAGTACCGCCGGTGTCCGCCGTGCCGCCCGCGTCCGGCGCGGCGCCGGCGTCCGCCGCGCCTTCGGCCGGGCCCGATCCTGCTCCGAGCCCCGACGGGACCGATCCGGGCGTGGATCCGGTGTCAGCCTGCGGTGGCACCGGGGGTGGGGGTGGGGGCTGGACGGGCGCCGGCGGCAACGCGGCCGCGTACCCGGCCGCCTCGACCTGGGCGACCAGACGCTCGGCGGGCAACTCGGCCGGGAAGCTGACCTTCGCGATCTCCGTCGCGTAGTTGACCGTCGCCGTGACGCCCTCGATCTTGTTCAGCCTCCGCTCGACACGGGCCGCGCAGGATGCACAGGTCATCCCGCCGATCACCAGGTCGACCTCACGTCGTTCGGTGGCCAGTGGGCTCATCGGATCTCCCAAAGGGACATGGAGTGGGGGGCAGGGTCAGGGTCAGTGCACGTGCGCTGGCGTGGCTGTTCCCGCGGGCCGGGTCGGGCTGGTGGTCCGGCCCGCCGCGACGTCCATCGTGATCTCGGCGGTACGTACCTGCCCGCCATGCTTGAAGTCGAGGTAGAGCCGGTAGGAGCCGGCCGACGGAAACCGCGTCGCGAAGGACAGCTCCGGGCTTTCGTCCGCCGCGGCCGTCGCACCGTCGGCGTGGACATGGCCGTCGCCGTCGTTTTCGCTGCCTCCGTCGCCCGGATGTACGTGCAGGTAGGCGAGATCACCCTGGCGGATCACCACCAGATGACCGAGCGCGCCGAGGTACGTTTCAAGATCGGTGACCGGCCGCCCGTTGTGCGCGACCGTGAAGGCGAGGGTGCTCGATTCACCCGACTCCACCCGCCCCTGCATCGTCACGCTGTAACCGCCCGCCAGCGTCACATTACGTGTCAGCTCGGGGAGTACAGCGGGACGAAGGTCGCCGGCCACAGTGAGGTCGGCACCCAGCGTGATCCCGTTCGTCGCTCCGGTGTGGCTCCCGGTTCCCGTCGACGCCGGGACGAAGTCCACGAACACCCGGTAGACGCCCGCCGCGGCCAGCCGGAGCGGGACGCTCCACGTTCCGGCGGCGTCACGGGTCGGGTGCAGGTGCTGGTAGCCGGTGAGATCCCGCCGGACGACGATCAGGTGGAGGTCGGCGTCGTGGGCGCGGGTGAAGGCCGTCACGGGTCGGCCGTCGGCACCGAGGATGCGGAACTTGTAGGCACTCGAGCGCCCGGCGGGCCAGGTGAGCTCATCGGGATCGAGCGTGTAGCCGCCGGCGGAGATGGCCAGGCCATCCGCGGCGGCCGCACCGTCGCCGGTGCCGCCCGCGGCGCCCCCCGCCCCGGCGGAGATCCCCTGACCGGCGCCGCCGGCTGGCCCCGCCGAGTCCTGCGACGGTCCGATCGTCGTCCCGACCACATAGGAGACACCGAAGAGCACAGCCAACGCGAGGCCGAACCCGCCGATCCGGGTCATAGCGTTCATCGTGCGTCCCTTCGCGCGGGTTAGCGAACTACTCGTCCGTACGGTACATACCCCCAGGGGGTATAGGTCAACGATACGCGCGGATCGGTGGCGGCACTCTCACACCTTCGGACGGCGCCTCGGGCGCTCCGGCCGCCGTGCCCGCCGGGCGGCCGGGCTGCGCCGGAAGCGGCATCGCGGCAGGTTCCGGCCGGCAGGGAAAGGACAACGCACTGTCCCGCTCGGTACTAACACAGGACGCCCGGGCCCCCGGCGAACGACAATAGGAACCTCCGACGTTCCGGGCACGGAGGCCCGGGGTCAAAGGAGGGCATTCCTTTGCCTGAGGATTCTCGACCCTTTCCGCCGGGCACCCTGCCCGCCCGGCTGAACCCGGCGCTGCGCCAGCAGCTTCTCGCCCTCGGTGGGATACGCCACTACCCACACGGTGAGATGCTGATGCGGGAGGCCGAGCCATACGGCGAGGTCATCCTGATTCTGGACGGCTTCGTGAAGATCACCGCCAACGGCGAGGAGAACAGGCTCGCCTTCCTGGTCATCAGGTCACGGGGTGACATCCTGGGCGAGATCAGCGCGATGGAGCAGGACACTCACACCGGAACCGCCACGGCAGCCGGCCCCGTGGTGGGTCGGGCGATGAGCGCCGCAGCCTTTCGATCGTTCCTCGAACAGAATCCGCCCGCCGCTTTCGCGGTCGCCGAGCTGGTCGCGAACAAGCTGCGCAACTCGATCCGGCGCAGGGTGGAGCATGTCGACGGCTCCGTCCGTGGCCGCCTCGCCCGGGTGCTCATCGAGCTGGCCACCCTCTGGGGTCGGCCCGCCGCCCGCGGGGTACAGCTCGCCGTCGGTCTGAGCCAGCCCGAGCTCGCGGCACTGGTCGCCGCCGACGAGCGATCGGTCAACCGTGCGCTCGCCGAGCTACGGAACATGCAGGTCGTGGACGTCGGCTACCGACGGGTCATCGTCCTGGACCTCGAGGGCCTCGAACGAGTGGCTTTCGGAAACAACAATCGACCCGGTGGGTCCGGAAGCTGAAGACGTAGAAAACATTTGGCAAAGAGAACCGTGGAAAACCCGCCACCTGGAGTGCCCAGGGCCCTTACATGATCGCGTTTTGCCCGGAGGTCGTCGGATTGGTCTGGATGGCCGGCCGGCCGGCTGGGCCGCGTGGCGGGGCTGTCGCGCGGGCCCTGGAGACTGAGCGCGGGCGGTGGCGGTAACGTGGGCGAGGCGCTCTCGGAGCGGCGGTGGCGGCCGACGGCGTGGAGCTTGTCACCTGGCGGCATGGTGACCCGCGGGGCTACGTGGGGTGGGTCAGACTGCTTCCGTGCTGGGGCCGGAGGCTGGGTCCGACGTTCGTCCGACCGGCCAACCACGATTTTCTCCGTCGCCGCGCGTGGCCGAAGCGGCCGGTCTCACAGTCGCAGAACAGCGCAGAACAGCACCGATAAAGATCGTTAGCCGTTCGTGCGGGTGAGGTTCACACGGCTCGCACTCCACGAACGCGGCTCGGCCCACGAACGCGGCGGCCCGAATGGGCGAGCCGAAGAGTGAAGGATCTTGGTCGTTCCGACAACCAGAATCCTTCACTCTTGCGGATTGCCAAGCGGCTCTGCATCCCTTTTGCGCCGCTTGCAACGATTGCTGGCGCTTCGCGGCGGTGCGGGATGCCCGGTGGGTGGCCGGGTGATGGGTCCGGGTAGGCAGCAGGCCCGCGCTGACGACACCGGCCGGCTGCCTACCCGTTCAGCCGCCCCACGGTCAGGCGACCCCAGCGCCAGGACCGGGTGGCAACGGTCACTGGCTGGCAACCGCCACCGGCGGGCCCGACCCCGGCCCGCCCGACCCCGGCGACCCCGCCAAGCCCGCCGTTCGAAGGCCTCGTCTCAGGCCACGGGCGCCACAGCGGCACCGGCAGCGGCCCCCGGCACGGGGCCGGCGCCGAGCTCGCTCGCGAACCATTCGATGGTCCGCAGCAGACCGTCACGCACGTCGATCACCGGCTCCCAGTCGAGCTGCCGCCGCGCGAGGGTGATGTCCGGCCGACGCACCATGGGGTCGTCACCGGGCCGGGGAATGAACTTGATGGGCACGTCGGCGCCGATGAGCTCGACCACGAGCCGAGCGGTGTCGATGATGGACATCTCATGCGGGTTACCGAGGTTCACGGGACCGGGCAGACCGCTGCGCAGCATCCGCACGATGCCTTCGACGAGGTCGTCGACGTAACAGACCGAACGAGTCTGCATACCGTCCCCGGCCACCGTGACGGGCTCACCGCGCAGGGCCTGCGAGACGAACGCGGGAATGGCCCGGCCGTCATCGGTCCGCATCCGCGGGCCGTAGGTGTTGAAAATCCGGATGATCGCCGTGTCGATCCCGTGCCGATTGCGGTACGCGGTGGTCAGGGCCTCGGCGAAACGCTTCGCCTCGTCGTACATGCTGCGCGGCCCGATCGGGTTGACGTGCCCCCAGTAGGACTCCTCCTGCGGGTGCACCAACGGGTCGCCGTAGACCTCCGAGGTGGAGGCGAGCAGGAAACGCGCGCCCTTGCTGCGAGCGAGGTCCAGGGCGTGGAGGGTGCCGTGCGAACCCGCCTTCAGCGTCTCGATGGGATATCTCGCGTAGTCGAGCGGCGACGCCGGCGACGCGAACTCCAGGATTGCGTCGACCGTACCCGGCACGGTCATCTGCTCGGAGACATCCTGCTCAAGCAGCTCGAAGCCGGGCCGGCCGAGCAGGTGCTCGATGTTGTTCTTCCTGCCGGTCAGGTAGTTGTCGACGCAGACGACTTCCTCACCGTCGTCAAGCAGCCGATCACACAGATGACTTCCAAGAAAGCCCGCGCCTCCCGCGACGACGACACGCATAACCGAAAACCCCCAGTACTGTCTACTCAAACAAATTCCGACGGACTGCCTGGCACCTACTGCCAGTCACCAGTCAGCCACAGCAGCGGGGCGTCCGGTGGGCCCGAACCACGAGACGCTCTAGCCGCGGCCTCGGGTCGGACCGTGAACCTGGTGACGAGCGATTGCCTTGAGGTATACCTCCTCGCGGCGTGCCGCGATGACGTCGGGGTTGAGTTCGGCGGTGCCCGCCCGCCCGCGCAGACCGACCGTGGCCGCGTGAGCTGCGTCTGTCAGGAACGGCTCCAACGCATCGGCCATCGCGTCCGGATTCTCCGGCGGCACGACGGCGCCGCCGTTCCAGCGGGCCACCCAGGTCGAGACGCCGGTCGTCGCGGTGGCGACCACCGGGCGCGCGGAGGCCATACCCTCCAGCCCCGCGATGGAGAAGCTCTCGAACCGGCTCGGCACCACGACCACGCGCGCCTCCCCGTAGAGGCCGGGGAGATCGGTGCGCGCCACGTGGCCGTCGAAGCGGACCGGAACGCCCAGCTCAGCAGCCCTGCGCTCCAGCCAGGTCCCGGTCTCGACGCCGTCGACCCGGCCGGACGACTTCCCGACGAAGATGACCTTGGCGTCGATTCCCCGCTTCTGCAGGCGGGACGCCGCGTCGAGCAGCACGTCGAGGCCCTTGCGCCATTCCAGGCGCCCCACGACCACGAGGTTGGGCCCGGTGTGCTCCGCCGTCGGAACCTCGGCGAACGACGCGTTCTCGAACGGGTACGGAATCACGTCGACGTCGGTGTCCGGCCGCAGCCAGTCGAGGTCGCGCAGTGTGTCGACGAGAAGCTGCGACGGCGAGGTCCGCGCGTCGGCGCGCAGCGCCGAGAACCGGTCGACCCTGTCCGCGATCTCACCCTTGCGGGTCAGCTCCGGATCACGCATCCGGACGTCCATCATCGTGGGCGTGTGGAGGTGGATCACCAGCGGGGTACGCCGGCCCAGCGCGGTGAACAGACCGCGTGTCTCGCCGTCCTGGGTCTCGATGACGTCGGGCCTGATCCCGCTCTGGCGCAGCCAGAACCCGTACGACACGGCCAGTGAGGCCCGCAGCGACAACGAATCCCGCGGGTGGTCCCGACCGGTGATCAGTTTTGCGGCGGGCCCGAGGTAGCGCGTTACCGGCGCCCGCAGCAACGGACGGCGATGAACGTGCACGCCGTCGAAGACATCATCACGAACAGCGCGCCCCTGCGTGCACAGCACATGAACCTCGTGCCCCCGCCGCGCCAACGCGTGCGCGATGTCGTGCGTATACACACCGGCACCATCCCAGATGACTGGTGGGTACTGCTCGCACAAAAAAGCAATCCGCATGCACAACTCCAGGCGACCGTCAGGCCATGTATCTCCGGGAGGCTCATGGTAGTACCGATGCCTGGGCTATCGATCGGCACCCACCACCAATCCCACGTCAATACCCTGACGTTAGGGACGGGTACATCTACTCGCTTGTAGAAGGTCCGGAGGGCTTCCCTGGAAATTCTCCGCTCCGTATTCGAAACAAGCCTGGACGCACCCATTGCGGCGCCGGCCGAACACGCCGCCGCAAGGAAGAACGACGCAGCGCGGCGCCGTGTTCGGCGGCCCCACTTGACCGCCGGGACCGCCGCATCCAACCGGGGGCGGAACCATTCCCCCAGCCGCCGCAGGGCCACCACCGGCGCCACCGGAGAACACTATCCGCTACCTGTCGCACACCCTTGGCTCCCACCGGCCCGCGCCGCGCCGGCCGGGGCACCTGGGCGCCACCAGGCATCGTGATCCGCGCCACGGCGGCGGCCGAGGAACACCGGGCCGACCGCGCCGGGATCGCGGCCGCTTCACGCACCTCGTCCGCGGTCAGAATGGGGTGTGCCCCCCGAGAGCCCGGAACCGGAACAGGAACAGGATGTGAACCTGGTCCTCGCCGCCGTGGGGCCACGCCTGCGCGCGCTGCGCAGGCAGCGCGGCCGGACACTCCCCGAGGTGTCGCGCAGCACCGGCATCTCGGTCAGCACGCTGTCCCGTCTGGAGTCCGGCCAGCGCCGGCTCACACTGGAACTGCTGCTTCCGCTTGCCCGTGCCTACCAGACCCCTCTGGACGAACTGATCGGATTTCGTCCCGGCGCGGACCCCCGGGTGCTGCCCCGGCCGGTCGAGCGGGCCGGGCTCGCCTTCGTCCCGCTGACCAGGCGCCCCGGCGGGCTGCAGGCATTCAAAATGATCATTCCGGCGGGGTGGCCCGTCTGCGCGGAGGAGCCGCAGAGCCACGAGGGATACGAGTGGGTCTACGTGCTCGCCGGGCGGCTGCGGCTGACTCTGGGCAGCCAGACCGTCGTGCTGACGGCCGGTGAGGTGGCGGAGTTCGACACCCACCTCCCGCACGCTTTCAGCAATCCGGGGCCCGGCCCGGTGGAGGCGATCAGCATCTTCGGGCCGCAGGGCGAGCGCCTGCACGTCCGGGCCCGGCCGGCGAGGGCGTCCTCGGCCCACGGCGAGCCAGCCCGCGGCGAGCCGGCCCACGGTGCGCCGGCCCACGGTGCGCCAGACCCGGACAGGTCAGACAGGCCAGCACATGGCGAGTCAGCCGGCGCCGACCGCTCCGTATAGCCGCGAGTAGGCGCCGCCGTCGGCGAGCAGCCCACCGTGGGTGCCTTCCTCGACGACCCGGCCGTGGTCCATGACGTAGATGCGGTCGGCGTCGCGGACCGTGGAGAGGCGGTGCGCGATCACCAGGCAGGTCCGGCCGATGGCAAGCCGGTCGAGCGCGGCCCGCACGGCCGCCTCGGAGACCGTGTCCAGCGCGGAGGTGGCCTCGTCGAGCACCAGCACCCGCGGTGCCTGAAGCAGCACCCGGGCGATGGCGAGCCGTTGCCGCTCCCCTCCGGAAAGCCGGTAGCCGCGGGCACCGACCCGGGTCGCCAGGCCGTCGGGAAGGCGGTCGAGCAGTGCCGAGAGATGCGCCGCGTCCAGTGCCTCGCGCAGCTCGTCATCGGTGGCGTCGAGCCTGCCGTAGCGCAGGTTGGCGGCGATGGTGTCATGGAACAGGTGCGGGTCCTGCGGGACGACGCCGACCAGCGCGTGCAGCTCGGCGGCGGGCATCTCGGCCAGATCCCGCCCGCCGAGCCGGACGTTTCCGCGCTGGGACCGGTGGATGCCGCTCGCGAGATAGGTGATGGTCGTCTTGCCGGCACCGCTCGCGCCGACGACGGCCGTGGTCGTGCCGGCCGCCGCCCGCAACGTGACACCCCGCAGGTTCCACTCTTCATACTCGGACGCCTGACCGGGCACAGCGCGGCCGGAGGCAGCGCCGTCGGGGTCCGGCGTCGCCCGGTCGTAGGAGAACCAGACGTCGTCCAGGCTGAGGTCAAGGGCCTGGGCCCTCGTCTGCGGCCGCGCCGGCTCAGGCCCACGGGCGACGACCCGGGCCACCGTTCCCGCCCGCGGCACCGCACGGGCGGTGGGCGCTCCGCCCGCGGGAAGGCTGCCGGCGGGAAGACTGCCAGGGTGAAGGCTGCCGTTGTGTTTGCTGCTGTTGTGATTGCTGCCGTTGTGATCGATGCCGGCGGGCTCGCCGTCGGTGGGGAGGTCGAGCAGGGCGAAGATCCGCCGGAAGGAGGCTCCGGCCGACGACAGCTCCGACTTCAGCTCGACCGCCGACGCCAGCGGCCCGAAGGAGACCAGCAGGGCACCACCGAGCGCCGCGACGGTGCCGAGCGTGGTGCGTCCGGTCGACACCAGCCAGGCACCCAGGGCGACGACGACGATCATCGTCGCGACGATGCCGAGGTTGACCACGAGCCGTACCCGGGAGGTCAGCCGGGCCTGTTCCCGTGCCGCCGCCAGCAGGGCCTCGCCAGCCTCCTCGAACCGGGCGCACTCGTAGTCGGCCCGGTCGAACAGCCGGACGTGCAGGGCACCCGAGACGGACGAGGTGTCCGCCACCTGGGCCATCAGCTGGCCGTCGAGCTCACGCTGGCGCTGGGACAGCACCGCGAGACGCCGCCGGCCCGCCTTCATGATCAGCAGCGTGGCCGGGGCGAACACCATCACCGCGAGGCTGAGACGCCAGTCGAGCACGAACACGACGGTCAGGCCGACGGCGATGTCCGCCACCCGGCAGACGACCGCCTGCACGATCGCCGAGATCGCGTACTGCGCGGAGACCACATCGGTGGACATCACCGTCATGACCTCGCCCTGCTGGCTGCGCGGGAAGAAGCCGAACGGAAGGTGCTGCAGGCGTGCGTTGACAGCCTGCCGCATCCGCACCGTGATCACCGCGCCGAGCCTGGCGATCAGCGCCATCCGGGTCGCCAGTACCGCCGATTCGAACACCAGTAGCAGGCACAGCAGCAGCACCGGGGCGACCAGGTCCTCGATCCGGCCGGTGGGCAGGGACCGGTCGATCAGATGACGCAGCAGGAACGGGCCCGCCGCGACCGCCACCGAGCCGATGACCGACAGACCGACCAGGGCGGTGACGACACGGCCCTGGTCGGCGAAGAACGCCAGGCTCCGCGCGGCTTCCCCGGCGCCGGTCAGCCGCGCGACCACCTGGGCGTGCAGCCTGGTCACCCGGGTGGGCAGAACGGACCGTTGCGAAGGAAGCACGACGCCAGACACTATGCCGCCCACGCCGTCCCATCGCCGCCTCCCCCGGGCCCGGTCCACGGGCTCCCCGACTCAGCCCGGGCGGAGGTGGCGATCAGGTCAGGTCGGCATCGGCGCGAGGCGGGCGCGCAGGTCCGCGGCGAGGGCCGCCGCGTGTGGCTCGTTGAGCATCGTGTGGTGCTCACCGGGGACCGTGACGACGGTGGTGTCACCGGTCAGGTGGCGGCTCCATCCGTCCCGTGCCGTGTCGTTGTTGTCCTCGGCGAGGTAGAGCAGGGTGCGCCCGGCGTAGGGGCGCACCTGGTAGGAGCGACTGACGACCCGGGCATGGTCGAAGAACGCGTCGAACTGGGAGAGGCCGGGGAAGCGGACGAGACCGGTGAGCGGCAGGCGGGCTGCCTTGCGCACCTTCGACACGCTGGGCACCAGCCGCTTCCACGGCGCCGGGGAGCCCTCGGGACTGCCGGTGCCGGCCACGGTGCCGACCGCGGCGCCGGCCAGGGAGCGGGCACCGGCCGCGAGCGCGTTCGCGTCGGCTGTGGCGGCAGCATCGGCGCCGGCCCCGCGTGCTGCCGGGGGCAGCCGGCTGTCGAGCAGCGCCAGCAGGGCGACCTCGGCCCCGGCGTCCGTGAGCAGGTGGGCCATCTCCAGCGCGACGAGGCCACCGAAGGAGAATCCGACGATGTGGTAGGGCCCCTCGGGCTGGACCAGCCGGAGCACCTCGATGTGGCGGCGGGCATGACGCTCGACGCTCCAGTCCGGGAACGCCCGGTTCTCCAGGCCCTGGGCCTGAAAGCCGTAGACGCGCCGGCCGGTGCCGAGACGGCGGGCGAGCGTGACGAAGTTGATGGCGAGGCCCCCGGCACCAGCGACACAGAACAACGGCGGCCCGGACCCCTCGGTGCTCAGTGGGACGCAGGTCGGATGGGTGGGCAGCGCCCGGTGGGCCGCCGCGACCCGCGCGGCCAGGGCCTCGACGGTGGGTGCCTGCGCCAGGGCGGAGGTCGGCAGGCGCACTCCCAGCCGGGCCGAGATCTCGCTCAGCAGCTGCTGGGCCAGCAGCGAGTCACCACCGAGCTCGACGAAATCGTCGTCGAGGCCGACATCGTCAACCTTGAGGGTCTGCGCGAACAGGTCGCGCACGGCGGTCTCCCAATGGCTGCGGTCGTTCGGCGCGCGGCCCGGCGCCCGCGGCGGCGGCTCAGGCAGCGACGTCCGGTCGATCTTGCCTCGCTCGTTGCGGGGCAGCTCGTTGAGCAGCACCACCGAGGCGGGCACCATGTATGCGGGCAGCTTCTCCCGCAGCAGGCCGCGGACCATGACCGCGGCCGCCTTGACCGTGCCGGCGCACACCACGTAGGCGACCAGCCGCGGGGGCTGGTCCGCCGGGCGCTGGGCCACGACCACGGCCTCCACGATGTCCGGCGAGGTCAGCAGCGCGGCTTCGATCTCGGCCGGCTCGACCAGGTAGCCGCGGATCTTCACCGCGGTGTCGGCGCGGCCCAGCAGCTCGATGCACCCGTCGGAACGTCGCCGCGCGAGATCGCCGGCCCGGTAGGTGACCATCGGCCCGGCCGCGCCGGAATCGAGGTCGCCACGGGCGGGACGGAAACGGTCGGCGGTCATCCCGGCCGCGTTCCAGTACCCGCCGGAAAGGTAGCGGGAGGTGACCGACATCTGCCCGGCGGCGCCGTCCGGCAGCGATTCACCGGCCTCGTCGACGATGTCGATGTCCTTGCCGTCGACGGCCCATCCCGCCGGCAGCGGCCCGGTGGGAATCTCGTCAACGGACCGCACCGGAAAGAATGCCAGGGACGCGGTCTCCGTCGAGCCGGACCAGTTGTAGAACGTGCACGTTGCGGGCAGATGCGCGCGCAGCGCGGCCACCTCGCGGCCGTAGACGGCCTCGCCGGAGCTGGTCACCGCGCGCAGGCTGCCCAGGACGCACCGGGGCTCCGCGGCGCCGGTCAGGGCCCGGATGAGTGACGGGGTGAGATGCAGTGTGGTGATTCCGCGGTCGAGCAGCCATCCGGGCACCGCCGCGATCCCACGGGTGCGCGGGTCGAGCGCGTGCAGGGTGGCGCCGACCAGCAGCCCCCAGAACATGACGGTGATGCCGGCCGCGAACGCGACCGGCAGGACCAGGGCGATCTGGTCCGTGGCGTTCATGCCGACCACGTCGATCCCGGCGCGCAGCTCGTGCAGCACAGTCTGGTTCCGCCAGACGACCCCTTTGGGGACACCGGTGGACCCGGAGCTGAAAACGACGAAGGCCGGATCCGCGGGCAGTGCGAACCACCCCGGCAGCGGATCCTCCGACACCGCCCCCGAATTCGCCTCGGGATCCGCCACCGAATCCGCCGCCGAGTCGCCCGCGGCGGGCTCCGGGCCGGACGCCGCTCCCCACTCGCAGACGGCTCCGGCGGCGTCGAGGAGCACGGCCTGGACCGGTCCGGCCGCGGCGAGAAGACCCTGGTGCCGGGTGTCCGTCAGACAGGTGGTGACGCCGGCGAGCTCGAGGATCTGCCCGAGCCGCGCCGGCGGCAGCACCGGGTCCAGCGGGACGAACGGCCGGCCGGCCTTCAGCACACCGAGCATCGCGACCGTCGCGGGAACACCCTGTTCCAGCAGGATGCCGACCGGGCTCGCGACGCCATCCACGCCAGCCGCGCCAGCCGCGACACCACCGGGGCCGACCAGCAGCCGGGCCAACGCGGACGAGCGCCAGTCCAGGTCGGCATAGGTCAACGCAGTCTCGTCATCACATATCGCGAGCACATCCGCACGGGCCGCGACGATTCGCGAGAATCGGGCCACAATCGACGGGTAGGGCGCCTCGAGACCGGCTGCCGGGATGACCAAGGGCTGGGTGCCCACCATTTCTCAGCTTCCCCGCCCATCTGCTCTGTTCACGGCTATTCGAAGCATCGCCGATCGTACGGCCCGGATACATCCGCGTTCACCCACTGGTGCCACCATCGACGCACCTGCGCGGCCCATTCGTGAATCTTCGCGGTGGCCGGCCGGGACCTGTCAGATCCAGGACAGTCCGCGCCTGGACGATCGAGCATCGGGAGGACGACCATGACGGAACCGCCCATGACCCATCGGGTCTGGGTCGACCTGGGTGAGCGCGGATATCCGGTCGAGATCGGCCCCGGCGTCCGGCGGCTCCTGCCGGACGCCGTGAGTCGGATCGGAGCGGCTCGGGTCGCGGTCGTGTCGGCCCGCCCCGACCAGGACGCGGTTCCCGATCCCGGGGTACCGACATTGCGGATCACCGCACGGGACGGCGAACACGGAAAGACTCTCGCCAATGTCCAGGAGCTCTGCGAAGGATTCGCCTCCTTCGGCCTTACCCGCTCAGATGCCGTGGTCTCCTGCGGCGGCGGCACGACCACTGATGTCGTGGGCCTCGCGGCTGCCCTTTACCACCGCGGGATCGCGGTGATCCACCTGCCGACGTCGTTGCTGGCGCAGGTCGACGCGAGTGTCGGCGGCAAGACGGCGGTGAACCTGCCCGCCGGCAAGAACCTGGTGGGTGCCTACTGGCAGCCCAGCGCGGTGCTGTGCGACACCGACCACCTGCGCACGCTGCCCGCCCGGGAATGGACCAACGGCTACGGCGAGATCGCGCGGGCCCACTTCATCGGCGCGGGCGACCTGCGCGGACTCCCGGTCGCGGAGCAGATCGCCCGCAGCGTGGCGCTCAAGGCCTCGATCGTCGCCCGCGACGAACGCGACGGCGGGCTGCGCCACATCCTCAACTACGGGCACACGCTCGGACACGCGCTGGAGATCGTCACCGGCTTCGAGATGCGGCACGGCGAGGGCGTCGCCGTCGGGACGGTCTTCGCCGGCCGGCTGGCCGCCGCACTCGGCCTGATCGACGAGGCGCGCGCCGCCGAGCACCTGGACGTGGTCGCGCACTACGGGCTCCCGACCACGCTGCCAGCGGATGTCGACATCGCCGATCTCGTCACGGTCATGCGGCGCGACAAGAAGTCGACCAACACGGGCCTGACCTTCGTCCTGGACTCGCCGGACGGGCCCCGGCTGGTTCCCGACGTCCCGCCGGACGTGGTGGTCAGCACCCTGGAGGCGATGGACCGCGACGGGGACAGAGACAGGCACGAGGACAGAGACAGGCACGAGGACAGGGGCGGGGACCGCGACGGGGAGAGCGAACGATGCACGGCGTGACGACCCAGCCCACCCACGTGGCCCAGCCCGCCCAGGTGGCCCAGCCCGCCCACACACCTGCGGTCGACCGGCTCCCGCGGACGATCACCGGGGCGACCCGGCTGTTCGTCGTCGTCGGTCACCCGGTCGCCCAGGTCCAGGCGCCGATGCTGATGAACCCCGTCTTCGCCGAGGTGGGTCTGGACGCCGTCCTCGTCCCGGTGCACGCCCGACCGGAGGAGTTTCCCGTCGTGCTGGCCGGGCTGCGTGCGATGGCCAACCTGGACGGCATCCTGATCACGATTCCGCACAAGGTGGCCGCGGCGGCACTGGCGGACCTGCGCTCCCCCGCGGCCGAGATCAGCGGCAGCGCCAACGTGCTGCGGCGCGAGCCCGACGGGCGGTGGCTCGCCGACAACTTCGACGGCTCCGGATTCGTCCGGGGCCTGCGGCGGGCGGGGCACCGCGTCGCGGGCGCGAACGTGCGCCTGATCGGTGCGGGCGGGGCCGGAAGCGCCATCGCCGTCGCGCTGCTCGGAGCCGGCTGCGCCGGCCTGGCCGTCGTCGACCCCGACCAGGCCCGGGTCGCCGAGCTGCTGGGCCGGCTCGAGCCGCACTGGCCCGGTCAGGTCACCGCGGCACGACCCGAAGGGCCGGGCGCGCCTGGCGCCGCGAGCACGATCGATCTGATCGTGAACGCCACACCGCTGGGCCTGCGCCCGCAGGACCCGCTCCCGTTCGACCCGGCGACGCTGCCAGCGGGCTGTGTCGTGGCGGACATCATCATGAAGCCGGCCCGGACCCGACTGCTGCAGGCGGCGGACGAACGCGGCCTGCCGACCCATCCGGGCATCCACATGCTGGCGGAGCAGGTCGACCTCTACCGGACCTTCTTCGACCTGCCCGGTGCCCGGTGACCGGCCGGCTTGGCATCGACGTCGGTGGCACCAAGGTGGCCCTGCGGCTCGAGGTCGCCGGGCAGCCACCGCGCGAGACGGTGTTGCGCTGGGCGGCCGGGGCCACCGCCGAAGCGGACCTGCGTGCCCTGGGCGAGGCGGTCACCGGGCTGTGCTCCGGACGGGGCGAGCCAGTCGGCGCGATCGGCGTGGCGATGCCGGCAACAGTCGATCACGAGGGACGGGTCACGGCCTGGCCGAGCCGGCCGTCCTGGACCGGCCTGGACCTCGGGCCGGCTCTGCGGAACCTCGTTCCCGGCGCGGCGGTGGCCCTCGCCGACGACGGCGATCTCGCCGCGCTGGCCGAGGCGGAGCACGCGGGCGCAGCGAACCTGGTCTACCTCGGGGTCGGCACGGGCATCGGCGGCGGTCTCGTGCTGGACGGGCGCCTGTGCCCCGGGCCGGCCCGCGGTTCCTGCGAGATCGGGCATCTGATCATCGCCCTGGACGGACCGCTGTGCCGATGCGGACGCCGCGGCTGCCTGCAGGCCCTCGCCTCCGGACCCGCCACGCTGCGCCGTGCCGGTGACCTGCGCGCGGACAACCGGCACCCGACCGACGACACCGACACCGACACCGGCACCGGCACCGGCACCGCAGCCTCGGGCACCACAGACGCCGACACCGCAGCCTCCGATGTGGACTATCCGGAGCTGCGGGAGGCCTGGGAAGCGGGTTCGGACTGGGCCCGTACCGCGGTCGGGATGACCGCGGCGGCGCTGGCAGCCGCGGTGGCCAGTCTGACCGAGCTGGTGCGGCCCGACCTCGCGGTCATCGGCGGCGGCTTCGCCGACGGGCTGGCGGGATTCGCCGACGAGGTCGCCGCGCGGACCCGGGCCTTGTCCCGGCCCGGTCATCCCCCGGTACCGGTCCAGGCCGCCCAGCTCGGCGGCCTGTCGTCGCTGGCGGGCGCGCTGCTGCTGGCCCGCACCCTGGACCCGACGTCCGGCTGACAGGTCGGCCACGCCGGACGATGTCCCGCCCGGGTGTGAAAGCCCCGACCCGGCGGACGGATCCGGGGCCACCGACAGTGGACTGGCGGTCCGTGCACACCTGCCGTGCGGCGGCCCCATCGCGGGATCCCGCCCTGCCACGCAGCGCCAGCACTTCACCCCCCAATAAGGCAAACGGCACCTGACAGTCCGCAAGAAATGAGGATCCCGGTTGCTTGAGCAGCCAAAATCCTCACTTCTTGCTGGGCAGCATTGGCCGCAGCCGCAGCCGCAGCCGCAGCCGCAGCGGCAGCCGCAGCGGCAGCCCGAAGCTCGGTCCCGGAAGCAACGGCCACGCCGCGGATTGCGGGCGGGGATCGTGGGCTTCAGGCGGGCTGGTAGGGGCGTGTTGTGAGTAGGCCGAGTAGCTGTGCCGGGGTGTGGGTCACCCAGTCCGGGGCCGCTGCCAGGAGCTCGTCCTGGTCGGTCTCTCCCCACATCGCGGCGATGGCACGGACCCCGGCTGATCGGGCGCTGCGGATGTCGGTGACCGCGTCGCCGACCATCACGGCCTGGTCCGGTGCGGCGTCGAGTGCGTCGAGGGCGCGGTGGACGATGTCGGGTGCCGGTTTGGGGTGGGTGACCTCGTCGGAACCGATGACCCGTACGAAGCAGTCACCGATACCGAGCTGGGTCAGCAGGTCACGGGCCCGTGGGCCGCTTTTACCCGTCGCGACGGCGAGGCGTGTCCCGCGGTCGAGCAGGCCGGTGAGCAGGTCACGGACGCCGTCGAAGAGCACGACCTGGGGGGGAGAGCCGGTAGCTCTCCCGGACG
>NZ_ADGX01000029.1 GCF_000177675.1 Parafrankia sp. EUN1f | reverse complement strand
GCGGCGGCCGCCGTGCCCGAGTGGCGGTCCATCGCGACCGCCGCCCGGCCGGACGCCGTCGTCCACCAGCGCTGTGACGGTGTCGGCCTCGCCGATCTGCGGGCGGTCTGTCCGCGCCTCGTCGGCCCGAGCGACCTGGGTGCCCCGAACGACCTGGGTGCCCCGGGCGGGCACAACGATGACGACGATGCGCTTCCCATCGTGTGTCCCGATCCCGTAGACGGATTCCTGGTCCTGTTCACCAGCGGCACCACCGGCGCTCCGAAGGCCATCAGCGTGAGTGAGGACGTCGTCGCCCGCCGGGTGATGGCCGTGACGGAGCGGCTCGCGTTCGGCTCCGACGCGCGGGTGTTCATGTCCGGTCTCCTCAACAACACGACCGGCGTCATTTTTTCCTTCGGCGCGCTGGCGCATGGCGCGACGCTGATCGTCCCGGACAGCCGGGACGTCTCCACCTGGCCCGCGCAGGTCGCGCGGTCACGTGCCAGCCACATCATGTTGCGTCCGGTGGCGATGGAGCGGTTCGTGGCGGCGGCGGGTGCCGGCGGCACGGACCTGTCCTGCCTGCGGGTCGTCGCCTACGGAGCGGCTCCGATGCCACATCGGCTGCTGGAGCTCGGCCGCCGGCTGATGCCGTGCGACTGGGTGCAGGGCTACGGCCTCAGCGAGACCTACGGCCCGTTCTGCTGGCTCGACGAGGCCGCGCACCGGCAGCGACGATTCGAGGACACCTACTGCGTCGGGCGGCCGGACGGCACCCTGCAGGTCCGCCTCGAGCCGCTGCCGGGCCATCCCGACGGCGTGGGAGAGATCGTCGTGCGCGGCGACATGATGATGGACGGCTACCTCGACATCACCACCGGTCGCCTCGACCCGCCGGGTTTCTGGCTGCGCACCGGCGACATGGGCGCCTTCGGCCCGGACGGCGATCTGCTGCTCAAGGGCCGTATCGGAAGCAGCGTGCTCAGCCAGGACGGCCACCGCATCTATCCGGAGGAGGTCGAGACCGTCCTCGCCGGCATGCCGGGTGTCGGTGAGGTCGTCGTCGTCGGCCTGCCCGGCGGCGGCGAGAACGATCACACCCGGACGCCGGTCGCCTGCCTGTGGGGGCCGGTCACCCACGACGGCCCGGCGGCGCTCCGCCGGGCGACGGCCGAGTTCCTGATTCCCCGGCTGAGCAGGGAGAAATGGCCTGATCTGCTCTACGCGAGCGCGGATCCGTTTCCCAAGAGCGGAAACGACAAGATCCTCCGTGCGGAGACCGAGCGGGCCATCGACCGGCAGGCGCTGTTCCCGCTCTGACGCGCCGCGTTCTGCTTCGCCGCCTCCGGAGGCCCTGCGCTCCGACCGCCCACTGTCGACCAGACCAAACCCGACCTGAGGGAGACCAGCCGTGCGATATCACGCCAGCCACTCCATCGTCTGCGACACGCCTCCAGAACAGGTCTACGACGTGATCCGCCGCAGTCGGGACTGGCCGACGCTGCTTGAGCCGTGCCGGTCCGTCACCGTCCTGGCGGAAGAGCCCGACGGGGAGCACATCGAGATCTCCGCGCTCGTGGGCGGCGAACCGATGACCTGGCAGTCCCACCGCCGGTTCCACACCGACCTGTTCGGTGTGTCGGCCACCGTCGTCGTGCCCATGCCGCTGGTGAAGGAGATGACCACCACGTGGCGGGTGATTGGAGTCAACGCCACCCAGTGCGTGCTGCTGCTGGAGCATGACTACGACCTGTGCGACGACATCGGCGGTCAGGTCGAGGGCGTGGCGACCCGTGATCAGGCCGAGCGGTTCATCGAGGCGGCGATCGACGCGAACTCCCGCACCGAGCTGGGCAACCTCCGTGGCGCGGCGCATCGGGCGGCGGCCGGGGCGGCGCAGGCGGATGGGGGAGACGCGATCGGACAGGACGGCTTCCTACGTCATTCGGTGGTCCTGCGGACGGATCCGGACACGGTGTACGGGCTGATCCGCTCGACCGACTCCTGGCCCCGCCTGTTCGCCGCCTGCGTCGGCACCTCGGTGCTGGAGCGTTCCGATGACCAGGAAACGGTCCGCGTCGAGGCGGAGCAGGACGGCCGGCCGGTCGCCTGGAACACCCGCCGCCGCTACGTCGACTCCGTGCGGCGGGTCGAGTACGACCTTCCGGTGCCGATGCCCTTCCTGGAGTCGATGCACGGTGTCTGGCGGGTCGTGCCGCTGGAGAACGGCCGCTGCCTGTTGACGGTGGACCGCCACTGGCGGCTGCTGGCCGACGTTCGCGGCATCCGTGACGGGATCAGCACCCGGTCCGAGGCCGCGGCGGTCGTCCGTGAGTTCGTCGACGGGAACACCGCCGCCGAGATGCTCGCGATCCGGGCCTTCGTCGAGGAGAACACCGAAGCGCTGGTGTCGTCGACCAGCCGCTACCGCCTGCCGCACAGCCCTGACCGGGTTTTCGCGCTGCTGGCCGACATCGGTGGCTGGCCGGCGATGCTGGATCATCTCGACTCCCTGGACGTGCTCTACGACGACGGCGCCCACCAGGAGTTCGCGATGAAGGTGCGACCCGCGCCGGCTACGCGGGCAGGGTCGGCCGGTGAGCTGGAGAGCATCCGCAGCGTCCGGCACTGTGACGAGCGGACGCTGTCGATCACCTACTTCCAGCCACAGCCACCGCCGGCCATGCTCCGCCATGCGGGCCACTGGCAGGTCCGTGGCACCGCGGGCGGCAGTGAGGTGATCTCGCACCACACCGCGGTCCTGGATCGCGACGCCTGTGCGGAGGTGTTCGGGACGCATGAGCTCCGGCGGCAGCGGACCCTGGTCGCCGACCTGCTGGAACGCAACAGCCGGGCGACCGTGGACGCCTGCGGGCGGGCTCTGGACCGCTCCGCCGGCCAGCCGTGAGCAGGGCCGCCCCGTCCGGCGGGACGGGAGCGCCCGGAGCCACCGCGGCGAACGGCTCCGCTGCCACGGCCGCGGCGCCTCGCCTCGGCGGCTCGTCAGACGTCCGGCGCGCACGTCCGGCGCGGGTTCCCGCCCCCGTGATGGAGGCATGCGGGTATTTCCTTCCCCGCCTCATGTTTCTGCAGGCCCGGTACGCACCGCAGATCCACTGGGGCGATGTCGCGCTGGCACTCGACGGCTTCGGGCTCACCGAGATCGATCTGGGCTCGGCCGGGTTCTGGGATGAGTGGAGGGCGCGATGGACCGCGCGGGCCGAGGTCTACGTGGCGGCGGCCGTGGCCTCGACCACTGCCGCCGGGCAGGCCCGTGCCTATCGGGGTGCAGCCGCCTGTTACCACTGGGCGGAGTTCATGGACTTCGGTGACCGGGCCCGCAAACTGGGCCTGCGCCGCCTCGTACGGACCTGCTTCGAACGCAGCCTGACCAGTCCCGATCCGGCTCAGGACGGCCTCAGCGGCCTCGGCGACCTGGGCGGCCTGGGCGGCGGCCTGCGCCGAGAGGCCAGGGCCCTCCCGGCGGGGAGCGTCTCCGCGGAACCGGTGCCGTACTGGCTCTACCTTCCACCGCGACGGGCGCGCGATGCCGATCGGCCGTTGGCCTGTGTCGTCCTGTCCAACGGACTCGACTCGATGACGGAGGTCGAGATCCTCTCGCTGGCGGAGGCGTACCTCGACCGGGGGATCGCGGCTGTGCTGTTCGAGGGGCCGGGCCAGGGTCTGGACGCCGGTCAGACGCCCCTGCGCGTCGATATGGAGAGCGTCGTCGCGGCGCTGCTGGATGCGCTGCGCGCGGACAGCCGCCTCGCGGCCGATCGGATGGCCTTTCTCGGCGTCAGCTTCGGTGGTTATCTCGCGTTGCGGGTGGCTCGGACGCTCGGGCCGTCACTGCGATGCGTGGTCAACTTCTCCGGCGGGCCGCGTATCGCCCCGTTTGCGACCCTGCCGCGCCGGCTGCGCGACGACTTCCGTTACACCTTCGGCGGCGGCGAGCCGCTCGACGACGACGACATGCAGCGCCGTTTCGACGCACTTGCGTTTCCGTCGGATCCCGCACCACATACCCGGGTTCTCAGCGTCCACGGCGCGCTCGACGACATATTCCCACTCACCGACCTGGTGGAGCTCGACCGGGCATGGGGTACCAGACACGAGTTGGTGACACACGAAAGCGAAGCACACGTGTGCCTGAATATGATCAACCTGTGTGGAATCGAGATAGCGGACTGGGTGGCACACCACCTGCGACCCGATCCGTGCTGAGTCGGATACCCCGCGACATGTTCCGTACCGCTGCCTTGCTCTGTCGGTGTGGTGCCCGTCCTGTACCGCCGCCCCGGAGGAGCTGGTGAACGTGAGCCCACCGAGCCAGCCCCTGCCCGCGTCGCCGTCGGCACCTGCCGCCGCGGTTGGTACCAGGGTGTGGCTCCGCTTCCGGATACCGGCGCGGCCGCCGTTCCGGTGGGGCCATTCCCTCGATTTCGTCAGCGGCTTTCCAGCCACCCGAGGCGAGCAGGTCGTCGCCGGCCCGCACCTGGTGAAGGCCTGGCGTATCGACGGCTGTTTGCTCCTTACCAGGATAGGCCCGTGGTCGGGCGACGACGAGGGACCGGGCTCCGGCCCGGGCTCCGGCCCGGGTACCGGCCCCGGCGGAGGCCCGGGCGTGGGTAGCGACAGTCCCGGTGTCGAGGTGACCGTCGCTGCGCCGCATTCGCCATCCGAGGATGTTCTCGACGCGCTTACCGACCGGCTGCGTTTCTACCTCTCCCTGGACGACGACCTGGCCGCCTTCGCATCGGCCGCGGCGGCCGATCCTCCTTTCGCCCGGGTGGAACACCGTTTGCACGGCTATCACCAGGTCAAGTTCCCCTCGCCGTACGAGAACATCGTGTGGGCGATCCTTGCCCAGCGGACCCCCATCACCGCCGCCCGTGCCGTGAAGCTACGGCTGATGCAACACCTCAACCCGCCGTTGACGGGCTTCGGGGCCGAGGTGACGCCGTTCCCAAGCCTTGACCAGCTCGCCGACCTCCCGCTGGACGTCCTCACCGGGATCCTGGGAAACAGCCGCAAGGCGGGGTACCTGTCGGGCTCGGTGCGGCGCCTCCGGGAGATCGAGGAGACGTTCCTGCGCACCGGCGACGTCGACGAGGTGGAGCGGTTCCTGCTGTCGCTGCCCGGAATCGGACCGTGGTCGGCGACGTTCGTCATGATCAGAGGGCTGGGGCGGATGGAGCGCCTGCCCACGGACACCGAGCTGCTCAAGGCCGGCCAGAGGGTGTATGGCGCGGAGGTGACCGCGCCGGACCTGGTTTCCCTGGCGGCGCCGTACGGCGCCCAGGCCGGCTACTGGGCGCACTACCTGAGGGCGGGCGGATGAGAGGGCTGGAAGGGGCGCCGGGCTCGGAGTGGGCCGAGGCCGACATGCCTCCCCATGCGGGTGCGGGCGAGATCGACCTGCAGGCACCGCCGGAGGACGGGGTCCGGAAGTGGCTCGTGGCCGCGGCGACCGAAGCCGAGGTCGCGGCACTTCCGCGCGACCATCCGGCGCTGCTCGCGGTGCTGATCACGGGAGCGGGCAAGACCGCCGCCGCCGTGGCTGTCAGCGCGGCGCTCGCCCGGCTCGACGACCCGACGTCGATCGGCGTGATCAACGTCGGTACCGCGGGCGGGCTGGACGACACCGGTGCCCGGCTGCGTTGGCCGAGCACGGCCTGGGCCTGGGACCTGGATGCCGCGAGCCTGAACGCCCTCGGCATTCCGGCGCGCGGCCAGCTCGCGCTGTCCGGTGGCGACGGAGCGGTGATCGCCACCGGCGACCGTTTCGTCGCCGGTGGATCCCTGCGGACCGCCCTGCAGGCGCGGGCCGCGCTGGTGGACATGGAGTGCTACGCGGTCGCCGCGGCCTGCCATGCCTTCGGGACGCCGGTTCGTGCCGTCAAATGGGTCTCCGATGCCGCGGACGAGTCGGCGTCGGACGACTGGAGCGTCGCGGTGCCGCGCGGGGCCGCCGTTCTCGCCGAGGCCACCGTCGACTTCCTCGATCGTTTTCGCCCAGACCCGGCCTGACTGGTCGGGATCGCTGGCATTCCCGCCGGTGACGGATATCCGACAGGAATGGACTGCGTTGTGTTGTTCTTGTGGCGAGCCGGCCGGCCGCAGGCACCGCTGAACCAGTAGCAGGAGTCCGACAGGCGGAGATTTTCCTCCATCCGACTATTCGATCCGATGGCCGCAGTTCAAGCACGGGCCACCCCGTTGACCAGAGCATTCTTCGGATCGATGCCCGGAGCAACGGCCAACACTCCACGATCCGCGGGGCGATACATCTACCACAGCCAAAGGTCGTCGCTCGTCGTTTGCGGCCACAACAACCTTCAAGATCCCGGATGCTGTGATCCGGGTCATGTTTGTCGAACATTTAGCGCTGGCGCGAGACTTACTCCGGCAATGCGGAGGAGCTAGGATCAACTTCGAGAGGAGGCTGGGATCCTGAACCACTCGGGGCTGGGTATTGTGGTCGATCGGAGATCTCGGGCGGGACCTTCTACATCGCTGTAGATGGTTGGCTGTCGACATCCGCGCGTCGCAGGAGATCAATGCGGTGCGGCTTCCCGTTCCCGTTCTCGTTCGGGGCCAGCGCCAGACGACCTCGCCGTGTGCGGCGTGCTCCACGCCCGGGCGATTACCTTCTCCGGCGGTCGGGAGCATTCAGCTGATTCCCCATGTCAGTCTCAGTCAGTCCCATATCTAGCGACACGAAGCCCGCGGCACCGCCCGCGCGCGTCGTGTCCGATTCGGACGGGGGCGATATGAAATTCAAGGTGCTCGGCCGTGTCGAGATCGCGAACGGCACCGCCTCGACGGCGCTCGCCAGATCGAAGATCGGCCATATGCTCTCGCTGCTCCTGGCGATGAACAACGAGACGGTGAGCGTGGACATGCTGATCGACGAGCTGTGGGGGGAGCAGGTCCCCCGCAGCGCGCAGGCCACGCTGCAGACCTACGTCTATATGGCACGGAAGATGTTCACCGAGAGTCTGCGGGTCCCGAACGCCCAACGCCTGCTGGTCACCCAGCCACCCGGTTACATGCTCGCGGCCGACCAGGAAGCGATCGACTCGGTCGTCTTCGAACGCCTGGTCCGGGAAGGCAGCGAGAGCCTGGAGCGGGGTGACCCGGAATCGACCGTCGTCACGCTCACCGACGCGCTGAAAATGTCCCGTGGATGCCCGTTCGCGGGCATGCCGACCGGGACGGCCCTCAAGGCGCACATCACGTATCTTCAGGAACTCCGCCTGACCGCTCTCGGCCTTCGCATCGATGCCCGAGAACAGCTCGGGCGGCACCGGGACATCATTCCCGAGCTACGTTCCCTGGTGGCCGAGCACCCCCTCAACGAGGGATTCCATGCCCAGCTGATCAAGTCGCTGCTGCGCTGCGGTCGGCGGGCGGAGGCGCTGCAGGCGTACCAGCGCCTCTGGCAGATCCTGGACGCCGAGCTCGGACTCCAGCCGACGCCCGAGGTCCAGCGGTTGCACCACGAGGTCCTTGGGTAGGTCGGGGCAGGTTCGGCCCGGCCCGGCGGGGCCGGGGCCGCGACCCCGGCGCGGCGCGGCACCGGATGACGACTTCCGGCGAACACGCAGTGTTCTTTTCGGATCGTTCGGGCAGGCCGGGTACGCCGGCCGCAGCGATCGCGCTGTCAGCGGCGCGCCCGATCCGCCCTCGGCGGTGCTCAGGCCAGGCAGGTCGGCAGACGCCCCCGGTTGTACTCCACCATCTCGGCGAAGACCGGCCCGACGTCCAGCGGCGGAGCGTCCGGCCCCCCGACCACTTCGGCGTACGCGCGGTGCAGGTTCCCGACCACCCGCTCCGGGTCGAGCAGGTGACCGAACTCGCCCGGACCGGCTGCGCGGGCGGCACGGCTGATCGACCAGCCGGCCGCGACCCCGTCGGCGGCGATCTGTTGAATCCACCGCAGGTACGCCGCGTTCTCGGCGAACACCTCCGGCCCGGCGACCGCTCCGTGCCCGCAGACGACAGTGGCCGGTTCGAGGGCGCGCAGACGTTCGATCGCCGTGAGCGATCCCGCCACCGAACCCATCAGCGTGAACGGCGTGCAGCCCGACAGGACGACGTCGCCGGTGAACAGGACCCGCTGTTCGGGCAGCCAGGCCACGATGTCGTTGCTGGTGTGCGCCGGCCCGACGTGGATCAGCTCGACGCGGTGCCGACCGACCGTCAGCGCGACCCGGTCGGCGAAGGTGAGCGTCGGGGCCGGCACCCGAAGGTCGCCCCAGTCGACGTCCGGCCACAGGCCGGTCAACGCGAGACCCGTGCTGGCCAGCTCCCCGGCAGCCCGCTCGTGCGCGATGATCTCGGCCGCTGGTCCGAACACCTGGTTGCCGAACGTGTGATCGCCGTGGTGATGGGTGTTCACCACCGTTCGGCGCGGCCCCGCGCCGAACCCGTCGACGGTCTCCCGCAGCCGTCGGGCCCGGTTCAGCGTGGCGAGCGTGTCGATGACGACGACCCCGTCGGGGCCGACGACCAGGCCCGCGTTGCTCACACACCACCCACCGGGCAGCTGGGTGTAGGCGTAGACGTCCTCGGCGACCTCGACCAGCTCTGATCTGGTCGAGGTCGCCGCTGTTGTCACGGCCGCGCCGCCACGGGGGCCGGGAGGTCGCCGGCCCCGGGCGCCCCGTTCACGAGGTCGAGCAGGTCACGTGGGGTCCGCATCTCGAAGATGTCGGCGTCGGGAATGCGTACGCCGTACTCCTGGGCGATGCGTGCGGCCGCCTCCATCAGGGCCAGGGAGTCATACCCGAGTTCGGTGAACTCGGTGTCCGCCAGGTCTGTCGAGGCCACCTCGGCGCTCGGTTCTCCGGCGACCGCCACCAGCAGGTGGCACAGCTCGTCAAGGGTCATGGCGGCCATGGACGTTCTTCCTCTCGTTGTCACGGTGTTTCGCTGCCCAGTCGCGGGCTTCGGCGGACGACGACGGCCGAGTTGAACCCCCACCGACCGCGCCCCAGCACCAGTGCATGGGCCAGGTCGGCTGGTCTCGGAGCGTCGCGCACGAGATCGATCCGGTAGCTGTCGGGCACCTTGGCGGTGGCAGCGGTCGGAGGGATCAACCCGTCCCGCATGGCCATCAGCGCGACGGCCACGTCGACCGGTCCGCCGCCCGAATACAGCCGGCCCGTGACCGCCTTCGGCACGGTGACCGGGACGCCGCACGCCCCGAACAACTCGGTGATGGTCTCGGCCTCGCCGCGGTCCAGCTCGGCGACGCCGGCGCCGTCGGCGAAGACCACGTCGACATCGGTCGGGCCGATACCCGCGTCCTCGAGCGCCAGCAGTGCCGCGCGGCCCAGCGCGGGCCGCCCACCCGACCAGGGCGGCGGGTCGAAGGTCGAGCCGTAGCCGGCGATCTCGCCGTAGAGATTCTGGGCGCCACGAGAGGCAGCGGTGCTGGCGTCCTCCAGGACCAGAATCGCCCCGCCCTCGCCTGGAACGTATCCGCGTGCGTCCGTGTCGAAAGGCAGATAGGCCCGATCCGGATCGGTGGCGGTACTCACCTGACCACCCGAGAGCTGGGCGGCCCATCCCCACGGGTCGAGGGCCGAGTCGGCCCCGCCGGTGAGCATCATCGGCGTCCCGCGCCTGACGGCCCGGCAGGCATGACCGATCGCGTCCAGCCCACCGGCCTGCTCGGCCACCAGCGCGCCGCTCGGGCCACGCAGCGTGTTGCGGATGGAGATCTGACCGGTGCTCACCGCGTAGAACCAGGCGAAGGACTCGTAGACGCTGACCGCCGCCGGGCCGGTCGTCCACAGCTTGCGGAACTCACGGTGAGTGAACTCGAAGCCGCCGCAGGCATTGGACGTGATCACACCGGTCTCGTAGTCGGTGTAGGTGCCCGGCTCGACCTTGGCGTCCCGCAGCGCCCAGTCCGCCGCGATCAGTACGAACCGGGTGGATATATCGGTCTGGACCAGCAGACGGCTCGGCAGCAGCTCCGCCGGGTTCAACCCGGTGATCTGGCCCGCGAGCCGAGCCGGAAACCCGGATGTGTCGAACCGGGTCAGCTCGGATATGGCAGAACGGCGATCACAGACGCCCTCCCAGAACGGTTCGAGGCCAAGACCGCCGGGCGCCAGTACCCCGATCCCGGTGACGACGACGGCGCTCATGCCGGGGCGCCCGTCGTGCGACGCAGCACCATGGCGCTCTGGAAGCCACCGAACCCGCTGCCCACCGTGAGTACGGCGTCCAGGCGCGCGTCGCGCGCGGTGATCGGAACATAGTCGAGGTCACATTCGGAATCACGTTCGTACAGGTTCGCGGTCGGTGGGATCACGCACCGGTCGATCGCCAGCGCGCAGGCGGCGATCTCGATCGAGCCGATCGCGCCGAGCGAGTGGCCGACCATGGACTTGATCGAACTGACCGGGACCCGGTACGCGTCGTCTCCCAGGGCACGCTTGTAGGCGGCGGTCTCATGCCGGTCGTTCTGCCTCGTGCCGGAGCCGTGCGCGTTGATGTAGTCGATGTGCCCGGGGCCGACACGAGCGTCGTCCATAGCCACCCGGATCGCCTCCGCCATCTCACGGCCGTCGGTCTTCAGACCGGTCATGTGATAGGCGTTGCAGCGCGAGGCGTATCCGGCCACCTCCGCGTAGATGCGCGCTCCACGCGCCCGGGCGTGCTCGTAGGATTCCAGCACCAGCACCGCGGCGCCCTCGGCGAGCACGAAGCCGTCCCTCGACCGGTCGAACGGCCGGGACGCATGCTCGGGATCGTCGTTCCGTGGAGTGGTCGCCTTGATCGCGTCGAAGCAGGCGACGACGATCGGGGTGATCGGGGTGTCCGCCGCACCGGCCAGCGCCACGTCGGCCCAGCCCTCGCGAATCAGCTGACAGGCATGTCCCACCGCGTCGATGCCCGATGTGCAGCCGTTGGAGACCATCGCCACCGGCCCCTGCGCGCCGACGGTCCAGGCGACTTCCGCCGGCATCCGGCTGGGTATCAGGTAGTCGAACATGTGGGGCGACACCGCGTCGTTGTCCACCACCCAGTCGCGACCGCCGTGCGAGACGGCGAGGTACTGCCGTTCCAGGCTGGTGGCGGCGGCGACGGCGCTGCCGATGCTGACGGCGATGGCGGTCGGATCCACGCGATCGACGTCCAGACCGCTGTCGCTCACCGCCTCACGCGCGCACACCACCGCGAACTGCGCGGCCCGGTCCATGCGCTGCGTCTCCTGCGCTGTCAGCCCGTCCACCGCCGGATCGAACGACGCCTCGGCGGCAACCTGCGAGCGGAAGGACGACGCGTCGAACATGGAGATCGTCCGGGTGGCCGTACGCCCGGAGGCCAGCATTTCCCAGAATGCCTCGCGGTCGCCGCCGCCCGGCGTCCGCACGCCAATTCCCGAGATAACGACGCGGCGGTTCACGTGCCCGCTCCACGGCCGCGACAACCAGACCAGGGAACCATCGCCAACCTTTCTTTCAGGCCCGGCCGTCCAGGGTGCGAGCTGCCTCCCCGGAACTTCTCCGTCCGGTGCCACACGGTAGGTTGACGACTGGTTCTCGAACATCGCTGAGCGCCCGGTCGCGCACGAATCAGACGATCTCCTCCGCATCATTGAGTGGAGATTGAGTACGGCCCCAGACCGCCCTGATAGGACGTCCTGAACACCTTTCCCACGCACGTCCAGGTATTTCGCGTTGGATGGAGGCAGCATGTCGTCGACACCGGTCGACCTCACGGGCAACGAGGCGGCGCAGGGGAGCGCCGCCGGGCCACCCCCGATATCGGAAGCGGCCGCGGCCGAGGACGTCGGACCTCTCGATCGCCAGGAGGTGGGTGCCGACGACCAGGTGGTGGGACGACACGTATGGCTCGTCTCCGGCGTGGTCGTCGTCGGCGCGTTCATGACGCAGCTCGACGGCGCCCTGGTGAACGTCGGACTGGCGACGGTGGCCCAGGACCTCGGCGCGAGCCTTTCGACCGCCCAGTGGATTGTCAGCGGGTATCTCCTGGCCCTGGTGATCGGCCTTCCACTGTGCGGCTGGGCCAGCCGGAGAATCGGAGCGGGGTCACTGTGGCTGTGGGTGCTCACCGGTTTCACCGTGACCTCGGCGCTGTGCGCGGCGGCACCGGACATCGGCTCCCTCGTCGCCGCGCGCGCGGCACAGGGGTTCGCCGGCGGTCTGCTCCTTCCCGCCGGTCAGACAATCATCGCCCAGGTCAGCGGCAAGAAGCTGATGGGCCGAGTGATGAGTACCGTCGGAATGGCGCTCGTGCTCGGTCCCGCGCTCGGACCGACAGTCGGCGGCCTGCTCATCGCGCATGCGTCCTGGCGGTGGCTGTTTCTGGTGAACATTCCGGTCGGCGCCGTGGGCCTGTGGCTCGGCCGCCGGCTCATCCCGCGCGGTGACCGGGCGCCAGGCTCGAACTTCGACCTCACCGGCTTCGCCCTGATCGGTATCGCCCTGCCCGCCCTCACCTTCGCGGTCAGCTGGTCCAGCGACCACCATGGACGGTCGCTGCCACTGATCGCCATCCCCCTGCTGGTCGGAGTGGTGGCGCTCGGAGCGTTCGTCCGGCGTGGCCGGCGCGTCCAGACGCCGCTGCTGAACACCCGTCTGCTCGCCGGGCGGGTGTTCGCCGCGGCCGCGGCGTCCAGCTTCCTCGCCGGAGTGATCCAGTTCGGCGCCCTGGTGATCTGGGCGCTCTACTTCCAGCTCGCGCGCGGGTACGACGTCGTCGAGACGGGCCTCGCGATGATCGGTTTCGCGGCAGGCGCAGCGGTGTTGCCGGTGGCCGGCCGGCTGACCGACCGGTTCGGCGGTGGCCCGGTGTCCCTCGCTGGCGGGTTGCTGACCACCATGGCGTTCGTTCCGGTCGCGCTGCTCCCCGACGGCATCGACATGATCGTCATCGAGGGCTGTCTGTTCGTGCTGGGTGTGGGCAACGCGCTGTCCGTGGTTCCGTCCTCCACCGCGGCGTACGTCGCGGTGGAACCGGCGCAGCTCCCGGATGCGGTCACGATGATCAATGTCTTTCTCCGGCTTGGTGGCGCCGTTGGTGCGGCCCTGCTGGTCACCGTGCTCAGCTGGGCCGCGGGCACCGACGCCACGGCGGCAGGCAGCACGGGGAGCGCGACCTTCCACGCGCCGTTCTGGTGCCTGTGCGCGCTGTCGGGGCTGTTCGTCGCCTCGGCGAGCTGGCTGGTGGCATCCACGGGGCGGCCGGCCCGGCAGTGATCAGACGGAGGTGATCCGGCGGACCGCCGCCGGCTTCGTTGTCCTCGGCACGGGTCACCCGAGGGGGCGAAGCCGGCGGCGGCCTCGCGCACACCAGCGGCGAGCCGGGCGGTCGAAGTCCTGGGGGGCTCGAGAACACGATGAGCCCGAAAAGTTCCCGTCGAGGCGGACATGACGGGCCACCGCGAAGAATCAGGCCGTTGCTCCGCCGTCGACGCTGATCACCTGACCGGTGATCCATCTGGCGGCGTCACTCACCAGGAACGAAACGACATCGGCGACGTCCTGAGGCTGGCCCGGGCGCCCGAGGGGTGACGGATGGACCGGCGCTGGCCCGCCGCCGGCCGCCCCGCCGCCGGCCGCCCCGGCGCCAGCCGATGTCTGGCCAGGCGATGGCAGGCCATCGGACGCCGTGCCAGCCGGGTCCGCCGGACCGATGCGCAGCGAGTTGACCGTGATGCCGCGGGTGCCGAACTCCTTCGCGGCGACCTTCCCCAAGGTCTCCCTTGCGGCCATACTCGCCGCGAAGGCCGCCGAACCCGCTGTCGGAGCCGCCACCACGGTGGAGGTGAGGATGACGATCCTTCCCCACTCGGCGAGGCGGCTGCTTGCCTCTCTCAGCAGGTGCACCGTGCCGCGTACGTTGACTGCCAGAGCCTGGTCAAGGACGTCGGTCTCCAGTTCGGCCACCAACCGTGCCGTGCCGTCGGTGGGACTGCTGACGAGGAAGTCGACCCGCCCGTAGTCGGCGAGCACCTCGTCGAACAGATCAGCGACCTGGTCGGCCCTCGTCAGGTCGACCTGGTGCGTGCTCGCCGAGCAGCCGGCGGCCATCAGCTCCGCCACGAGATCGCGGGCCGCCGCCGCGGCGGCGGTGTGGCAGGCGACGACCACATGATGACCGTCGGTGGCGAGACGCTGGCAGATGGCCGCGCCAACATCGTGTGTGCCGGCGGTGACGACGGCCACGTTCCCGGTGAGCTCCACGCCCCACGACACCTTCCGTCAGGTCGGACTATCCGGCTTCGCGGTCAGTGCCGGCGGGCTGGACGTCGCCGGCTCCGCCCGCGGAATCCGAGGTGGCTTCGACACCGAAGTTGGCCAGCCTGCGCAGCTCCTCCATGAGAGGAACGGAGGCGTCGCCGAAGAAGGCCGCGTCGGCGTCCTCGACGACCTTGAACGCCCGCAGCGCCAGGGCGGCTCCCGCATCGGTCACCACGATGACCTTCGCCCGGGTGTCCCGGGTGTCGGGACGCCGTTCGACCAGCCCGCGGCTTTCGAGGCGGCGGAGCACCTCGGAGGTCATCTTCACGTCCGTGGCGGCCTGCGCGGCGATGGTGACCTGGTTGGGCTGCTGGCCCTGCTTGTTGAGCCACCATGCGCACGCCAGCAGCACGAACTGAACGTGGGTGAGCCCCAGCGGCCCGAGTGCGTCGGCGACGGAGCGCTGCCAGCGCAGAGTGGTCCGCCAGAGGAGAAAACCCGGGCTGTCGGCGGGGCCGCCAGCGAACCGGGTCACGGTGTGGGTGTGCCCTGGGGGACGCTCCCGGAAGACGCGGCGGCGAAGAGGTCGGCCATGGCCTCCGGGAAGTCCTCGCTGATCTGCGGACCCAGCTCCGGCCCGACGTCGTCGGATCCCGGGCCGCTGATCTCCAGGTGGTGCGTGACCTTCGTCCGGCCCGGCTCCAGCGGGATGAGCACGTGCCGGAACAGCAGGGTCAGCTCGCCGAACTGGGTCTGGTCGGCATAGACCTTCGGCTCGTCAAGCTCGACGATCTTCGACCGGAACGTGTCCTGGCCGGCAGGGGTCACCGAGAGCTCCGTGCCCACGACGAACGGGCCGTGGAGCTCGAAGGTGTCACTGCGATCGCTCAGTTTCACGCCCGAATGCAGGTCACGCAGCGCGGCCCAGACCGCCTCGGGGGCGGCATCCGCAACGGCGCTGTACTCGGTGGTCCACATGGCTGTCCTCTCGTCGATTGACTATGCACAGATTATCTGTGCGTAGATGGTCGAGACAAGGATTATGTCGTCCTGTCGAGGGCGAGAGTGTCGCAGCCCGTGTGTGATGGTCAGCGTCAGATCAGTGGCGTGCGCACGACCTGGGTGTCGACGAGGACCTGGAGACCGGCCCGGTGCTGGCCGGCCGCGAGCGTTACCGCCAGGTCCGCGACCGGCTCGCCGCGCGGTCCTCCGTCTGGGCTCGGTGGACGTCGCCGCGGCTGTCCGGGTCGGCCGCCGCCCGCGCGCCGTCCCGGTCGGCCGGTGGAATGCGGCGCGCGGCCATGCGCGGGTCGGTCGCGTCAATGGTCCGTTTATGGATGATCTGCGCGGCCCGGTGCCGGCGGTGGAGCCCGGTTTCGACCATTTGCTACTTCCCGCGTTCGAACGGTATGGCGGTTTTCGGGGCCATGACGCCGTTGGGGGGCACGAATTTGCCGTTCAGGTCGACGTATCCGGAGTGCTTCGTCGGTATCGGTAGTGCGGGGTCTGGGCAGGGCGTGTCCGTGCCGTACCCGCAGATGCCGCCGTTGAGGTAAGAGCGTTTCTGCACGTCCTGGGGCCAGGGGTCGGTGTGCAGGCCGATCCACTGGGCGGGGAGGTTGTAGAAGGTGAAGAAACAGGCGCTACTGGCGGCGAAGATGGCGAGGAAGCGGACGGACTGCCGCCGCACCGCGCCGCCGCGGATGGCCTCAAGTCCGCGTTCGGGTATGGTGCGGCCCTGGTCGTCGGTGAAGAACCGCAGGCAGCACAGGCCGGTCTGAACACCACCCCACATCAGCCCTTCGTAGAGCGGGTACTGGTGATAGGTGCCGGCGAAGAGCGAGACGGATCGGATCGCGCCGGGGTAGCTGTAGAACCCGATCGGCATCAGGATCAGGCCCTCCATGACGACGTCGAAGAGGAAGCAGATCACGAAGGTGATGCCGATCAGCCGCGGGCTGCTGATGCCTGGCCACCGGGTTTTGATCTTGCGCATGGCTGCGCAGAGCGAAATCGTGAGGACCAGCACGCCCCAGGTGTACCCGGGCACGTTCGTCAGGATGGGGGCCGGTACCTGCCGGCCTGGCGCCTCGGGGGAGATCCAGCCCGGGATGAAGTGGGACCAGGAGCCGCGGTTGAACAGCCAGGTGTTGTAGACGCACCAGGTGTTCGTGTAGTTCAGCAGCGGGTCCTGGAAGCCCATCAGCCCGAGACTGGCCAGCAGCATCCCGTCCAGGGTGATCCGGCGCTCGCGTAACCATGGCCTGACCAGGAAGAACCAGATGGCGATCGGCAGGCCGATCCACATCGCGGCGGCGTCCACCACCAGCGGGATCTTCATGTACAGCGGGGGGTCGCTCGGGCCCTGCGGGACGCGCGCGAAGTAGGGGCTGGTGACCCAGCGGATCCACACGTAGAGCTGAACCAGGAGTAGGACGCCCCCGACCGCTGACCAGACTCGGACGGCGTTGCGGGGCCGCGGGCCTTTCACCGACTCTGGTCCCGGCGTTCGCTGGACCTCGGCCAGTGGTGGACCGGACGCCACCGACTGATCGCTCATGACACTGCCTCCATCAGTCCCACAACCGGTCCACTTAATAGATCGACCGATCGATTCATTTTCGAAGTGTGTCGACTGCCCGTCGGAGAGTCAAGATGGTTGTCGTCGGGCTGGTTATGAGAGGAGCGTGGTGGTGCCGGAGACCGCATCGACGCTGGGACGGCCGGTCGGCGCCCGGGGTGAGGACACCCGCCGCCGGATCGTCGCCGCGACCATGCGGTGCGTCGCCGAGATGGGATACGCCCGGGCGACGATTCGCGAGATCGCCCGGGCCGCCAACATCACCAGCAGCGTCCTGTACCACTACTTCCCGAACAAGGTCGAGATCGTCAAGGCGGCGTACGTCGACGTCAGTGCCGCTGCGATGCCGGGGCTGCTCGAATCGGCCGAGGAGCCTGGCGGACTCGTCCACAGGCTGGTCGCGGTGATGCACCGGGGCGGCGAGATCGTGAAGGAGTACCCCTACGCTCTCGCGTTCGACCGGGCGGTGCGCGCGCCCGGCGTCGCGGACGCCGAACTGGCGAGCATGGGAGAGACGATCTTCGCGTCGTTGCGCGGTCTCGTGGAGGAGCTGGTCTGGCAGGCCCACCGCGACGGCGAACTGAACCCCGACGTGACACCGCCGGCAGCCGCCGAGGCTGTGTTCGCCCTCATGCGCGGGCTCTACGACCACGCCTCCCTCGCGACCCCCGACAAGTTCGCCACCACCGTGCACGCGGTCGAGCTGCTGCTGCTCGGAACCCTGATGACCGGCGGGGACCGGGGCCCGAGTACGACGCCGAGGGGTCCCGCTACATCACCTCGCTCGCCCTAACTGTCGACGCCGGGCGGCGTCGCGCCGGCCTTCGACGTGGCGGCCCTGCCGGCGTTGAGGCGGGCGAGGATGGAGACGAAGTCGTCAGTGTTGAAGGATTGCTCCTCCGCGTTCGTGGCGTAGTCCAGCGTTGCGAGGACGGCCCGCTCCAGGTGGATGTTCAACATTCGCTTTGTCGACTCCACGGCTTGCTGGGGGAGGGAGGCGATCGTCTTCGCGCAGTGCAGCGCATCGGCGAAGGGATCGGCTACGACGTGGTTGGCCAGGCCCATTGCCAGCGCTCTCTCAGCCGGGATCTTCGCGCCGGTAAGCGCGTACTCCTTCGCCCAGTGCAGGCTGGTGTGCAGCGGCCACGTCAGCGGGCCCCCATCGGCCGCCACGAGGCCGACCTGTACGTGCGGATCCCTGAGGTAGGCCTGCTCGGCCATGTAGACGATGTCTGACAGTGCCACCAGGCTGCATCCGAGCCCGGCTGCCGGACCGTTCACAGCAGCCACCACCGGCAGCCGACAGCGTGCCATCCCCAGAACCAGGTCACGGCCGTGCATGAGGGTCACCCGTCGCAGGCGCGGATCCCGGCGCAGCCGTTCCAGGTAGGCGAAGTCGCCGCCCGCCGAGAATGCCCGCCCGGCGCCCGTCAGCACCACGGCGCGGGCGTCGAGGTCCTCGTTCAGTAGTGTCCATACCCGGGCCAGCCCGAGGTGCAGCTCGTGGTTGACTGCGTTGAGCTTGTCCGGCCGGTTAAGCGTAATGATCCGCAGGGGCCCGTCTGCTTCGACGTGGACCTCGTCGGGCAGGTCATACATTCAGTGCTCCTGTCGGTGTCGGCGTCCGATCACCGGCTGCCGAGGGCCTCATATCGTTTGGAAAACTGGATTGGGGAGCTGGTCGCCATGCCTCCCGCAGAATGCGGGGACACCGGGAGGCCGGCATTCCTACGCTCTCTCCGCAGGATGCCATCCGTATCTCGGTTGGCTCACCTAGACCAATGCGGGCGTAGAGCTGCCGATGCGTGATCGCAAGTGAACGGCTGATACCAGCCGTGGACCTCGGCGATTTTTGCCGGGGATGGCCTGCGCGGACAGTACGATCATCTGCGTCCGCCGCCCGGTGACCGCTGCCTCGATGGCCGCCGGACGATCCCTCACCGCCTTGGCCCTCATCCGGATCAATCTCCCGGACCCGCACCCGGGCCGCCACACCACGGCCATTCCCACCCGCCGAGGGATCCCTGGAGTATCACGCCTTGACTAACCGGGTGAACCCCGACGCGCGCACTGATGCCTGTGCGCCGGAAGACGCCAGGCGGTCGTAGCCCTTGGTCGCCGACGAAGAGGGCACGTCGTGCCGCCCGAGCGATTGCCGCAGGTATTTCGCCTGCCGTGCGCCGCGTCGGCGGGAGCCAGCAAAACAGTGTCCCCCCACCAGGGTCGTGGCATCGGCTGCCCTGGCCCTGGAACCCGGGCTCGTCAGGCGGCCGCCGCACGACACCTACCCGGTCATGGGCTGCAGGCGTATGACCGCTGCTCAGTGCTGACCAGCGAAGGCATCGAGTCCCGCGTCACGTGCGGAAGCCTCGTCGACGATCTCCTTCCAGTGGCTGACTATCTCCTCCGCGGTCGCGAGGTCGGTGTCGGCCGTCCAGCCGGCGTTGCGGGTGATGCCGAACCGGCCGTACATGCCACCCCACGAGTACAGGACCTCGCCGGTGACCGGGCAGGTCGAGTGGGTGAGGACGGGGATGATGGGGCTCACCCGTTCGGGCCTGAGGGCCGCTGCCGCCTGCTCGTTGCGCACGAGATCAGCGCTCGAGTCGGCGTGGAAGGTGGCGGCCTCCACCATCGCGAGGTGCATCCGTGTGCCGAGCGCGCCGGGCGCGACAATGTTCGCCTTGATGTTGTGGGTCGCGCCTTCGAGGGCGATGGTGCGGGTCAACCCGAGGAGTCCGGACTTCGCGGCCGCGTAGTTGGCCTGGGCATGGGACCCCAGCAGACCCGCACTCGAGGTGATCGCGACGATTCGGCCGCCGCCGCCTGTCCTCATCACCTTGTATGCCGGGTGAACGACCCGCATGACGCCGCGTAGGTTCACATCGATCACGTCGTCGAAGTCCGCAAGTGTCATCTCGTCGAACGGCTTGTCGCGCAGGATTGCGTGGTTGGCCACCACCCCGTCCAGCCGACCCCATTCGTCCATGGCCTGCTCGGTGAGGCTGGCAGCACCGTCAACTGTCGCGACCGACGCGGTGTTCGCGACAGCCTCGCCGCCCGCTGCCTTGATCTCGGCGACAACGGATTGTGCGAGACCGGGGTCGCTGCCGCCGCCGAACGGGTGACCGCCGAGGTCGTTGACCACCACTCGTGCCCCTCGTCGTGCGAGTTCCAGCGCATGGCAACGGCCCATACCGCCACCGGCTCCGGTCACCACGATGACGTCGCCGTCAAAGCTCAGCGTGCTCACTTGTTCTCCTCCTCGCGTCCTGCGGTACCCAGGCCCGGTCAGGGCCGGGCTGCCGCGCCTTCGGTCTGCCGCGGAGACTAGACGCATCCTGGCACCGGGTGCCAGGGAATTGGCTCACCAAAACCAGTGCTGCAGCCAGCACTATGGCACCGGGTGTCATCTCTGGTTAGAGTGGCTGGCGTGTCAGAGTCCGGAACGCTCAGCGGCCCGCCGTTACGGGAGGCACCCGACGTCGGCGCGCTCACTCTTGGCCGAGTCCTCACCGATCAGGCAGCGGCATTTCCCGGTCACGAGGCGCTGGTCTTCGACGACCCGTTGTTCGACGGAACGGTGCGTTGGACCTATCGCGATCTCGCCGACCAGGCCCGGCGGGTCGCGAAGGCGCTCATCGCGTCCGGCACCAGCAAGGGCACGCACGTCGGGATCCTTATGGGAAACCGCCCCGAAGCCGTGGCCTCGCTGTTCGGGGTGGCGCTCGCCGGGGCGGTCGCCGTGCCCCTCTCGACCTTCTCGCCTGGGCCCGAGTTGTCCTACCTGATGGCCCATTCCGACGTGGCTGTGCTGCTCGCGCAGACATCGATGGGGCGCCGCCGGTTCGCCGCCGACCTCGTCGAGCTCTGCCCGGCCGCGTCAGGCGCGGGGCAGGTCTGGGACCCCTCCTACCCCTTCCTCCGCCACGTCGCGGTATTCGGGCCCCCAGCGGAGTCCGGAGGCCTCCAGAGCTGGGACACCTTCCTCGACCGCGGTAACGCGGTGAGCGACGTGTTGCTCAATGCGGTCGAGGATCAAGTCGACCCGTCCGACCCTGCGACCATCATCTACAGCTCCGGGACGACCGACCGCCCCAAAGGGGTTCTCCACGCGCATCAGGCGGTCGCGCTGCAGTGGTGGATGCAGGCCAGGCTCTTCGGGCGGGACTCGGCTACGCGGGTCTGGAGCCCTCTCCCGCTGTTCTGGACGGCAGGTCTCAACGCCGCGATGGGAGCGACGATAGCGGCGGGCGGAACGTGGGTCATGCAGGAGCGGTTCGAATCGGGCCAGGCCCTGCGGCTCCTGGAACGAGAACGGGTGACCGAGCCGCACGCCTTCGCTCACCAGGCGCGGGCGCTCGAGGAGGATCCCCGCTGGCCGGACACCGATCTCTCGTCATGTACCAAGGTTTTCGGTAAGTCCGTGTTCACCCGCCACCCGACGGTCAGTGGCGACGTGACCTGGAACATGCCCGTCGGCTACGGCATGTCGGAGACCTCGTCGTTCTTCACCGGATTCCCGAGCGACACACCGCGGGAAAAGCTACGGGGTGGTTCCTACGGGCGTGTGCTTCCGGGAAGCCAGCTGCGAGTGATCGACCCCGGGACAGGCCAGGTTCTCGGGGTCAGGGAACAGGGCGAGATCATCGTTCGTGGGCCGACACTCATGGAACGGTATGTGAAGCGAACGCGCTCGCAGTGTTTCGATCTCGAAGGCTTCTTCCACACCGGAGATCTGGGCTTCTACGACGAGGATGGCAACGTCTATTTCTCTGGTCGCCGCACTGAGGTGATCAAAACGGGTGGTGCGAACGTGTCCCCAGCGGAAATCGAGCTCCAACTCCACGCCTTCGAACCCGTCAGACTCGCACGAGTGATAGGTATCCAGGACGACCGCCTGGACCAGATCGTGGTTCTCTGTGTCGAGTTGAAAGACGGATCGGAGGCCACAGAACAGGAGATAACCTCGTTCCTGCGGGAACGGTTGGCAAGCTACAAGGTGCCCAAGAAGGTTATTTTTTTGCCGACGGTGAGATCCCGCTCAACCACAGCGGAACCAAGGTGCAGGATGCTCGACTCTCCTTGATGGCAAAGGATCGACTGAACCTGTGACAAATACCGTGGCCGGCATTTTGCGGTCCGAGGATCTTTTTCACACCGGCATCGTCGTCGATGACCTTGACGCCGGCAGAGAAGAACTCGGCTCTGCGCTCGGCGTGACCTGGTATGAGGGCGGTGCCAACGTGCGGCTGCGCACCTGCGAGGGGACGCGCGCGGTCTCCACCGCCTACGTCCTGTCTCGAGAAGGCACACACCACATCGAACTTGTCCAGTCCATCGAGGGAACGCTGTGGACGGCCGTGGCCCCGGGCCACGCTCATCACCTTGGCTACTGGGTCGACGACCTGGCGGCCGCGACCGAGGCCCTGGAAGCGCTCGGGTGGATGTTCACTGCGTCGATCGCGCTCAGAGACGACCGGCCGCCGATGTGCACCTATCTGCGTGCGCGCGGCGGGCTGTATGTGGAGATCGTCGACCGAGCCCTGCTGCCGGTGCTGCTTCCGGCGGACTGACGACCCGAGGTCCCCAACGGGTGAAGGAGGAGCGAACGTGACCACATCAGACGCGCTGTCCCAGGAACGCGCGCCCGACGGGATTGCCCGCGGCCAGCACTTCTACCAGCGGTTGCTGGATGCGGAGACGCGTCCGGTGCCGGAGAGCCTGCGTGCGGTCTCGGCTGGCTACACGGAGCCGGGAGGTATCGCGCCGACGCGCTACTTCGACCCGGAGTTCCATCGGCGCGAGGTCGACAAGGTCTGGGGCCACACGTGGCAGATGGCCTGCCGGGAAGAGCAGATCCCCGAGGTCGGGGACTCGATCGTCTACGACATCGCCGACTGGTCACTCATCGTCCTGCGCGCGGCACCCGATGACATCAGGGCTTATCACAACTCCTGCCTGCACCGAGGAACACAGCTGCGCACGAAAGGGGGACCTCTGAGTAACATCCGGTGCCCCTTCCACGGATTCACCTGGAACCTCGACGGGACGCTCAGCGAGATTCCCTCGGCATGGGACTTCCCCCACATCGACCGAACCGGCTTCTGCCTTCCCCAGGCCCAGGTCGCGACGTGGGGCGGGTTCGTCTTCGTGAACATCGACCAAGACGCGGCCCCCCTCGGCGAATACCTCGAGACCCTGCCGTGGCACTTCGCGCGGTGGCCGCTGGAGGACCGCTACCTCAAAGCTCACATCGTGCGTGTCATGCCCTGTAACTGGAAGGTTGCGCTGGAGGCGTTCATCGAGGCCTACCACACCATGGCGACACACCCCCAGCTGTTGCCGACGGCGGCTGACTCGCTGAGTGAGTACGACGTCTACGGGCAACACGTGAGCCGAATGATCACTGCTGTCGGTGTGAGCAGCGACCATCTCGAGGATCCGCCCGACGACGTCGCCATCGTGCGCAGGATGCTGGGCTCACGCGACGCCGAGGTCACCATCGAACCGGGAGCGAACGCGAGGAGCACCCTCGCCGCGCGGGTGCGAAAGTCGCTGGCCGCACGCACCGGGCGCGACTATTCAGCCGTGAGTGACGCGGAGCTCCTCGACGGGATCGAGTACCTCCTCTTTCCGAACTTCATGCCCTGGGCAGGCCTGCTCACCTCGTTCGCGTACCGGTTCCGGCCCCATGGCAACGATCCCGAGTCCTGCGTGATCGACATCATGGTCCTGGAGCCGCTGCCCGAGGGCGGCGTCCGGCCGCGCCCCGCGCCGACGCGGGTTCTGCGCGACGACGAAAGCTGGACCAGCGCGCCTGAACTGGGGGTGTTCGGTCGTGTCTTCAACCAGGACGGGGTGACGATGGGACGCATCCAGCGTGGCCTGCGCGCCTCGGTGGCCGCCAGGACCACCCTGGCGCTCTATCAGGAAAGCCGGATACGGCACTTCCACGCCACGCTCGATACGTATCTGACGTGACCATGGGCCACCCGGAGCCCAGGCGGCGCGCAGCCGCGACCGGCGCGTTCTGATGGACGTTCGATACACCGCTGAGCAGCGGGCACTGTGCCAGGCCGCGCGCCGTGTGATCGATCGGCTCGGGTCACGGGCGGTTGCCGATCTCGCCGACGAGAGGAGGGCGGCCGCGCTCGACGAGGCCGTCGAGAGCTCGGGATGGCGGGAGCTACGCGCACCCGACGATCGCGGCGGCCCCATTGCGTCGGGGGTCGAAGTCGCCATCGTCGCCGAGGAGCTCGGGCGCGGGCTCGCGGACGCGCCGTTCCTCGGGCCGACGCTGGCCATGGAGCTCCGGCGTCTCGCGCGAGCTTCGCAGGCCGTTGACCGCGAGACGGTCGGCCTGCGCCGCAACCTCGCCGCCCTAGCATCGCCGGGTGAGCCGGCGCTCGCGATCGACGCCCGCGACGCCGGGTCGGCGTTGCTGCTCGCCGCGGATGGCACCCTCGTCGCCGCGGGGCTACACGAGAAGGCCGGTTCGATCGACCTCACCCGGCCGATGGCGCTGATCCCGAACACAGAAGCGGTCACGGTCGGGTCGCTGACGGAAGCCGACCGGCAGCGCTGGACCGCCCTCGCTCTCACGATTACCACGGCCGACCTCGTCGGCTCGATGAGGGGTGCGCTGGATCTCGCCGTGACCTACGCCGGGCAGCGCGTCCAGTACGGGAAGCAGATCGGCTCCTTCCAGGCGGTGGCGCACCTGCTCGCTGACGCTCTCGTCCAGATCGAGGGTGCGCGGGCAGCGCTGCTGTACGCGGCGTGGGGCGTCGACTCGCTTGCCCCGCCGGATGCCGTCGCGGCCGCCGCCTCCGCCAAGGCCTACGCCGCGCGCGGCGCACGGCTGGTCTGCGAGACCTGCATCCAGGTGCACGGCGGCATCGGGAACACCTGGGAGTGCCTCGCGCATGTGTACCTGCGTCGCACCCTGCTCGCGACCGACGTACTCGGTGGCGTCGGTCCCAACCTGGCGCGCGTGCTCGAGCACGCCGGCCTGGGAGGTCATCTCTGATGGACTTCGCCGACTCGGCCGAGGAGGCCCGGTTCCGCGTGCGGCTGCGGGCCTGGCTCGGCGAGAACAACCCGCATCTGCCCGCCTCGTCCACCTCGGACGAGTACTGGGAAAAGCAGCCCGAATGGCACCGGTCTCTGTATCGAGCCGGGTTCTTCGGGCTTTCGTGGCCGGTCCGCTACGGTGGCCACGACAGGCCGACCGTCTATGACGTGATCGTCGACGAGGAGCTCGCGGCCGCCCACGCGCCGCCGCGCCCCAACCTCGGCTACCTCGTCCAAGCGATCTGTGCGCACGCGAACGACGACGTCAAAGACAGGTTCCTCCCCGATCTGATCAGCGGACGGGCGCGCTGGTGCCAGGGGTTCAGCGAACCCGACGCGGGCTCCGACCTCGCGTCCCTGCGCACCCGGGCTGTGCGCGACAGTGACCAGTTCATCGTGACCGGTCACAAGGTCTGGACGAGCTACTCGGACGTGGCCGACTGGTGCCTGCTGCTGGCCCGCACAGATCCGGACGCGCGCGGCCACCGGGGCCTGTCCGCCTTCGCGATCCCGATGAACCAGCCGGGCATCACCCAACGACCCCTGAAGATGATCAGCGGCGTGGCCCGCGAGTTCGGAGAGGTCACGTTCGACGCCGCGGTCGTCCCGGCGGTCAACATGATCGGCTCGTCCGGCGACGGGTGGGCCGTCGCGATGACCGTACTGGCGCACGAACGCGAACCGCAGGAGCTGGGCAACGCCAGCCGCTACCGCAAGACCGTGAAGCAGTTGCAGAAGTTCCTGCGCGACGATCCCGCGGGCTACGACGCGGAGCAGTTCCGGCAGCTCGCGTGGGCGATCGTGGAGTCCGACATGCTGGCGCACCTCGTCAGCCGGCGGCTGTCTGAGCGCCTCGACGGCCTGGATCATGGCGTCGAGGGCTCCATCGACAAACTTCTCATGACCTCGGTCGAGCAGACCGTGGGCCACGCGGCCGTCGACATCGCCGGGGCCACCCACGACGAGGTCGGGGCCAGCATGCTTGCCACGTACCTGTACAGCAGGGCTCAGAGCGTCATGGGCGGCACGGCCCAGATCCAGAGGAACCTCATCGCCCACCGCGTTCTGGGCATGCCGAGATCCTGATCGACCGTCGAGCCCGCTCGCGGTCGGGCTCGACGGCGACGACGATCAGGCCAGACCGGCCACATCTGTGACGGATGTTCCCTTCCCCGTGGGTGCCGGCCGGGTCGGGTCGTGGGGCATGCCCGAGTCCGCGCCGCCGTGACGACGGAGGAATGTCATCTTCCGGGTGACGAGGCGCCAGCCGTCCGCGGTTCGACGGTAGGTGTCGCTGTACCAACCCATGCGCATCCGGTGGTTGGTCTGGTCGATGAAGAGAAGGGGAACCTCGCCCGTTCCGGAGTCACCGTCGAGATCGAGCACAGGTGCTCCGGTGAGGAACAGGCCCTTCGGCGCGGCCTCGACCAGCCGTGGCCAGTCCGCGAGGCTGTACGTGTCACCGAACGCGGAGTAGCTCCCGTCCGGAGTGATGAGATGCTCGATGATGTGGTGAATATCGCCCTGGGACATTTTGAGCGCGTACACAGCACACAGGTGGATGATCTCAGCGGCATCGTCCGTCGGCGGTGTCACCAGATCAACCAACGACCTTGGCCCGACGTTCGAATTCGTCGCGGTCGGCCTGCGGGCGCAGTTCGTTCAGCGCGAACACCACGCAGAACTCCATGCCGGCCGGGTCCCGCATGATCACCCAGCGCCCTGGATGGTTCGCCCACGACGCGTCGACGACCGTGGCGCCGCAGTCGACGAGGCGCTTGACCTCGCCCTCGAGATCGTCGGTGTGGATGTCGAAATGGACGCCGGCCGCGCCGGGGCCGACATCCTGGACAACAATGCGGTTGGGATCAGCCGCGTCCGCGAGAATATGGTACGCCGGAAGTTTGGTGGCATGTGCTTCTGCACCCAACGCCGCCGACCAGAAAGCCACCGTCTGGTCACGGGCCTGCCCGGGGGTGTCGATGACGAAGGTGCTCAACAGAATGCGATGCATCGCGGTCCTTTCTAGCTCACTGGTGGGCTTCGGCCTTCCGGTAGCAACTCGATGCGAGAATGATCCAGCTGGCCTGGTGGCACGCGGGTTCATCAGGTGGAAGTTGGCGCCACGGATCGCGCCTTGGATCCACCCGGCAGCCGGGTCAGGCGCCGGCTGCTCCGTCAACGGCGATGGCCTGACCGGTGAGGTATGCCGGCGCATCGGTGCACAGCCAGACCGCCGTGTCGGCGATCTCGCGCGCTTCGGCGACGCGGCCGGACGGATTGGCGCGAATGAGACGTTCGATTGTCTCCTCCGACATGGACGCCCGGAACATCGGCGTGTCGACGGTCCCCGGGCACAGGGCATTCACGCGCACCCCGCGGGAGGCATACTCGCGAGCCGCCGCCCGTGTGAGCCCCACAACCCCGTGCTTGGCGGCGGTGTAGGCGGAGACCGTCGGTGCGGCCCGGATTCCCGCGACCGAGGCGCAGTTCACGATGGCACCGCCCCCCGATGCCAACAGCGCAGGCAGTTGATAACGCATGCAGGACCAGGTGCCCGTGAGATCGACCGCGATGACGCGGTTCCAGTTCTCCAGACTCGACTCGGCGACGAGCTTGCCCTGTTCGCCGTCGATGCCCGCGGCGTTGAAAGCCGCGTCCAACCGTCCGTAGGCGGCCACGGCGGTGTCGACGGCGGCCCGCACCGTGTCGTCATCCGCCACATCGCAGCGGACATAGATGCATTCTCCCAGCGCGCCGAGTTCGCCCTGGGCCTCCTGCCCGGCCTGCTCGTTCACGTCGGCGAGCACAGTGGCATACCCGCGGCGCAAGAACGCCTGCGCCGCCGCCCGGCCGATGCCCGAACCGGCGCCAGTGATAAAAGCAACTTTTCTCGACGCGGCGTCGCCCGTCACCGTCGGACCTCCCGTCCCAGAGCTGTCGAGCGCTCCGTCGGAGCCTTCGACGTCGGCAGATAGTCGATGACCAGGACTCCGTCCCGGAACACCGCCTTCAGGGCCTCGTCGGGCCGTGAGAGCAGGGTCGGATCAGCGAGTGGATCACCGTCGACGACGATCAGGTCAGCGAGCGCGCCAGGCGCGATCACACCGACCGTCGCGGGTGCGTCGACGAGAAGCTGCCCGGCGTTGCTCGTCCCCCAGGTGAGTACCTCCGCCGGTGACAGGCCGTCGATCTCGGAGTAGAACGCGAACTCGCGGCCGTAGTTGCCGACCTGGTGATCAAGCGGATCATCCTCGATCATCGTGCGGAATACGCCGCTGTAGTCGTCCCCTAGCAGGATCCGCACACCCGCCTGCTGGGCGACAGGGAGCATCTCGCGCACGTGATCGTAGAGCGCCGGCGTAACACCGAACTTCGCCGCATAACCAATCTCGAGCAGGCTCCACAGGTAGACAAGACTGGGTACCCAGAAGGTGCCGGCCGCGACCATCAGGTCGATGCACTCCTGGTCGATCTCGTCACCGTGGTCGATGATGTCGACGCCGAGATCGAGGCATTCGAGGATCATTTCCTTGTCGGCCACGTGTGCACGGACTTTGGCTCCGCGTTCATGGGCTGTGCGTACCAACGAGGAAAGCTCGTCTCGCGAGATGTTCCGCGAGGTCGCGTTGGGAATGCCGTGCCCGGCGCCGGCGAAGACCTTGATGATCTCCACGCCGCGACTGATCTCCTGCCGGACCATCATGCGGATAGCGTCGGGACCATCGCCGCACAGGTCGATGCCGGGCGTCTCGTAGCGTTTCCACCAGCGGCTGCGGTTGTTCATGTCGCCCGTGGTGCCGATATGGTGCCCGCAGGCCCGGATCCGGGGTCCCGGGATGATGTCCTGGGCGATGGCCATCTTCAGCTGCGCGTCGATGTCATGGGCGCACCCGGCACCCGCATAGCCGGTGAAGCCGCTTTCCAGCAGCACCCGGCAGGTGCGGACGCCGATCGCCATCATCACCCCGGGCGGCAGTTCCTTGCCGGGCTTCTCACCGGAGAAGATATCGAACTTGTAGAAGTCCGGGTGCAGATGAGAGGTGATCAGACCGGGCATGACAGTCATGCCACCCACGTCGATGACATCGTTGCCATCGCGGCCAGCGGTCTCGCCTACAGCAGTGATGATATTGCCATCCACCACGACCGAGCTCATGCCCGGGCGCATCGTGTGACCGTCGAAGATACGAGCATTCGCGAGGACGACCATTTCACACCTGCGGGGCGTCGCCGCGGCCGCGCCGGCTGAGGCGCCACTCGGGTGGAAAGCGCTCGTCATTGTCGCGGACGGCGCCCGTTAGCCCGCGGTCGAGGGTCTCCCGGTTGATTTCAAGCCCTTCACCGTCGGGTCGCAGCAGGCGCCCGGTCGACTCCAGAAGCCCGGAAAGGATGCTGCCCATGTATTCACCCTGGTGCTGTTTGAAGATTTCGAAGAAGGTCTTCTGGACGAACACCGTGTCGGTCGGCCGTGAGCGTGCGCACGCGAGCGCGTACTTGGCCGTCATCGCCTCGAGCTCGTCGAACGGCACGACGGCGTTGACGAAGTCGCAGTCGTACATCTCCTTGGCGGTGAACGGCCGGCCGGTGAAGACCATCTCCATGAACTTGCGAATACCCATCATCGAGCACCACTGCCACTGTCGGGCCGCGAATCCGGCGTAGCGGAACGCGGCGTGGCCGAACAGGGCGTCCTCGGCGGAGATGACGATATCGGCATCGGCTGCCTGGTAGAAGTGCCAGCCGTAACAGTAGCCGCGGACCTCGAGGATGCTGATCTTCTTGAAATCCTGAAGGCTTCGCATCCCGGCGCTCGGATCCGTGTAGAACTGCACGTTCGACGCCCCGTAGCGATAAGTGCCCGTCCGCGGGTACTCGACGTCGGCGTCCTCGGGGATCCGAACAATGTGCTTCATCGTGACGTCGCCGCGGCGAGCCATGATGTCCATCAGCTCCGGTAGGTCAGCGCCGCTACCCAGGTTGGGTCCGTTAGCCCGGATGACTAGCACCTTGACTTCGTCGTCGATGCCGGCCTGCCGGATCAGGTCGGCGTAGCGGTGCTGGGCGTCGATCGTCATGGCGTTGAGCTCGTCAGCGCGGTCCAGGGTGATCGTGGCGATACGTGTGTCCGGGTCTTTCTCGTACAACACGATCTCCTCGGCGGAAGGACGCCCCGTTGCCTCAGCCATGTGCGTTGCTCCTGTGACTCGTGGAACTCAGATCGGTGACGATCAGTGAATCTCTGCTGTGTCTCGGTCCACCCGCGGTGGCTCCGAGAACCAGGATGGGATGATTTCCCTGAGCTCGGACAGCCGGACTTTTCCTGTCTCCGTAAGGGGGACGTCATTGTGCGTGATAAACACGACGCGTCGTGGGATCTTGAAGCTGGACAACCGTTCACGCAGCGTCGCGCGGATACCCTCGGCTGTCGGGTTCGTGTCCGGTGCCGGGACGACCGCCGCGACGACGATCTCGCCGAACTCCGGATCCGGGAGGCCCGCGACCAACGCCACGTCCACCTCGGGCAGCGCGCGCAGCGCCGCTTCCACCTCAAGGCGGGACACATTTGCCGAATTCGTCTTGATCATGTCTCCGGTGCGGCCGACGAAGTAGGCGTAGCCATCCGCGTCGATGCGCACCAGGTCTTTGGTGGGGTAGAACCCGTCGGCCGTGAACACCGTGCGCCGTTCGACTTTGTAGAAGCCGGTCATCAACGCGCCCCCGCGCAGCTGAAGCTCGCCCACCTCGCCGGGGGGAACCTCAACGCCGGTGTCCGGGCTGACAACCCGCCGCTCTATCCCGTTCACACCACGCCCACAGGAGCCGGTCTTGTCATCGGGCATGCGCTGGTTGATGGGTTCGGCGCTGTGCATGGAGAAGCTTTCGGACATCCCGAGCAGGTTGGCACGCAGGCCCGGGGGAATGAGTTCACCGTTCTCCCGACGAGGTGGCCCGCCCATGCCGCGGATCGCGTCGACGTCGATGCCCCGGGCGACAGCGGCCGCTCGCAGCCTCGGCAGCACATGCCAGACGACGACATAGGTGACGCTGTGCCGCTCGATCATCTCGATGGCGTCCGCGATGTCGGGCGAGCGCGGATAGATCAGCGTCCCGCCGGTACTCAGGACCTGTAGCGCGGCTGCGATACCCCCCATCCAGAAGGCGGGAAGCAGGCACAGGGTACGGTCCGCGTCGGTCAGCAGGAAGTACCGGGCGAGAGCCCGCGGCTGGCACGCTACCGCCCACTGCCCGTGAACCACGGCCTTGGGAGTCGCGGTGCTCCCCGAGGTATAGACGACGAGCGCGTCGTCGGCGGGCGAGACCTCACGCTCCACGGCCGCGAGCAGATCGTCATCAGGAGCGCCGGGCAGCGCGGCGCGCGCGAGTAGATCGCTGACCGGCGCAGCCCAGGAGAGCCCGTCACCGTCCTGGAGCCACACGGAGCGCAGGTGCGGGGCGCACTGCAGACGGAGCGCACCCGCGGTACCAGCGGCCAGCCCTGGAAGCGCCGCGGTCAGGTTCTTGGCGAAGTCGCGGCGCAGGAAACGGCGCGCGCCGATCAGAATCTGCGCATCGCTGGTCCGCAGGATGTGAGCCAGCTCCGGAGGCGTCGTCAGCGTGCTGATCGGAGTAACTAGGGCCCCGATCCGCAGCGCCGCGTAGAAGGTGGTCAGCCACAGGGCGCCATCGGGTGCGAGCAGAGCGATCCGAGTGCCCTTGCCGACGCCGCTGGCGAGCAACGCCCGCGCCATCTCGCCTGACCGGCGCTCCAGCTGACGATAGGTCAGCACCTCCTCGCCGTGGATCACTGCCGGGTGTTCGCTGCGCGACGCGACCATCTCGGCGAGCAGAGCTGGAAAAGTCGCGGTGTGATCGGTCGGATGCATCAGTGTCGGGCGATCTCAGTAGTCCCCGCACCGGGAACGACAATGGCGTCGGAGCCGTCCCAGGTACGCGCAGCCGCGCGCATGGTCGAGAACCAGGCCTCTCGCGTCTCGCTCGGCTCCAAAAGTTCGATCATGAATCCCAAGGTTGGGCTGGTGTCGATCCAGCACGTACGGCTCGTGCCAGTGACCCCTTCGAAGGCCAGGACGGCTCCTGCTGCGAGGTAGGCGTCGCGCTCGGCTTCGTAGTCGGTGCAGGTGATGGCCAGGTGGTGCACGCCGCCCTCACCCCGGCGGAATACGTCTCGAAACACGCCAGGATCGTCGTTGTCCTGACACACAAGCTCGACCTGGAGGTCGCCGGCGTAGGCGATCGCGGCTCTGACCGCGGGGAAGGCCGCTGGCTCACCGCGGTGGTGGCCGTCCGCGAACGCCACCCCGTCGAACCAGAAGAACGGACCGACGCCGGCGGACCCGACCCATGCGTCAATGGCCGCATGGAGGTCGGGCACGACCCAGCACACCTGCATGAAACTGCGGTTGGTTAAGAGGGCAGGGATCACTGGCTTCCCTTTCAGCTGATGACCGGGAAACGTCCGCCACCGAACGGCTGCCAGGGCGTCATATCGCTTGAGTCGAAGTTCGGGCAGGGCGAGCCGTTCCAGCAGGCGTCAGCCGGCTGTGTGACGAGGAGGTAGGTCCACCGGGGGCGGTCGGTCATATTGGGCCCGCTGCCGTGGATGGTCAGGTGGGTGTGGACGGTGATGTCGCCGAGCTCATAGGTCATATGCTCGGACATCTCAAGCCGGCGGAGTTCGGGGAAGACGTCCAGGGCGTCTCCGTCGCCGTAGCAGGTGTAATCGCCCAGTACGCCTTCGCGGTGGGAGCCGCTGACGAATGACATCGTTCCCGCGGGCGGCCCACAGGGCTCCAGCGGGATCCAGAAGGTCATGCCGCCGGATCGGTCGACGGCGAAGGTGATGAAGTCCTGGTGATAGGCGGTAGGCCCGTTGCCGCCGTGGCGCGCGGCCTTCGCCGCGGGTAGCTTAGGTACGAAAAAGTCCGAGTAGTAGCGGACGTCGACGCCGGCCCCGTCCGCGCTGCGCCGTCGCTGCAGCAGCTTCGCGCTCCTGCCGATTTCGAAGATCAGCGGGCGCAGCACGGGGTGGGCCAGACCGAAGCTGCGCTGGGCGTTGAAGTACGAGAGACCGGGCTTGCCCTCGGTGACGGCAGCTTCCAGGACAGGGGAGATGGGGTTGCTGTCGGCGTCCTCTCCCATCACCTCACGGGCAAGATCGAGCATCGAGCGCAGGTACTGCGGATCCACGAAGCGCTTCAGCTTGACCCAGCCGAACTCGCGAAGATGATCGATCTCCTCTTCCGTCACCGACCGGCATGGCGGTGACGGTGAAGTCGCCGGGTTTGCAGTCATCTCGATCTCCTCAGCGTGCGCGCGTCTGGTCGTCTAGGCGAAGATTCCCGGGCCTTCGCGGAATGCGTATAGGCCGACGGCTTCGTCCTCAGCGGGAGTAAATGGGTTGGCGATCTCGTCGGGCGTTGGGCCGATGCGGTCCGCGACCGCCCGCAGCTTGGCGCGGTCGAGACCGTAGACCTCGATCGCCGTGTCACCGAGATAGCGGCGGGTGTGCTCTGGGTCGATGTCCCAGAACGTCGACCGCATCGCCTCCCGGGTGTGAGGCCAGGTACCTTCGGCGTGCGGGTAGTCGTCTCCCCACATCGTGTTCGCCACGAGGTTGTGTTCGACGCCGAACTTCGCTTCCCAGTTGGCCATGAAGCTCGCGCCGATGAAGCAGTTGCGGTGGAAGTACGTGGAGGGCCTCTCGGGCAATGTCGCACGCAGCGCCGATCCACCGGGCCCGGAGTAGAGGCCGTCCATGTCGGCCATGACCTGTGGCGCCCAGTCCATCCACTGTTCGGTCATCACGAGTTTCAGTGTGGGATGCCGGGCGAAGACGCCAGCGAGGATCATCACCCAGACCCCCCGGCGGGTACGCCAAGTAGTTTCCATCATGTACATGGACTGGGCGCCGGGGCCCTTGTAGGGGTAATGCTCCCCACCGCCACCATGCGTGTTGAGCGAGAGCCCCGTCTCCTCAGACACCGCCCAGAGCGGTTCCCAGACGGGGTCATTGAGCATCGGCAGGTCGCTGCGAGGCGCCGGCAGGTTGATCCCTTTCAGACCTGCTGCGGCCGCCCACTCGACTTCACGCACGCAGGCTTCCGGGTCGGAAATCGGTATGTGCGCGATGCCAGCATGGCGTTCTGGGGACTCGGAGACGAAATCGGCGAGCCACCGGTTGTAGATCCGGACACCGGCTGGCTCGAGGTGGTTGTAGCTGGAGTTCCCCCAGGAGATCAGGCCGGTGGTCGAGAACGGGATGGACTGGCCGTTGAGGCCTCCATGGTAGATAACGGACGCCGCGGTGCCCGCCCTGTCCATGTCGGCGATGCGCGCGGCATGATTCTGCAAACCTGGAACCAGACTAGCCTCGTAGCTTCGCTGAAGAAAACCCCGGTCGACCTGGTCGGCGTTGCGGATCCCCGCGACCTTGCCGAACGCGGCGGCCTGCTCCTTGCCCAGCTCCGCGCGGGACCTACCGAGCGACCAGCTCTCCTCCTCGCCGGGCTTCGCGGCCTCCGACGACCGCCACGAGAGCAGTCCATGGCCCTCCATCTCCGCGACGAACCGATCGAAGTCATCGAGGTGCTTCGCCTCGCAGTAGTCCCGCAACTGACCCGCGACCGACGGGCCGACGTGGCTGTCAGTCGACACCACGATGTAGCGCTCACTCTGTTCGGATGCGACCTGCGGCATGACGCTCCTTCCGCCCGGTTGAGAACACTGTAGTGCGAAATGACACTCAGTGCCAGCTCGGCCGCGACCTCACGCCTGCCAGTTGGCAAGATCGCAGCCGAGCTACGTAGATCTGGATGGCACTGCGTGCCAGCCCTGAAGGATAGAATCTTCCTGGCATATGACGGATACGACACTGGGTGAGAACGCGCGGCCGGCTAGGGGCCCTCGGTGTCGCGCGATGATAGGAAGACCCTGCTCACGGACCGCCCTCGCTCGTGTGGCGAGGACCCGGGCTGTGGCGCGAGACGGAAGAGCTCTGTGACCCCCACACCCCAACAGACATCGGTCGAGGCCATCGAGAAAGCCGCCCTGGAGATGATCGCCGCGCGCGGCTTCCAGGACGTCACGGTCGAGGAGATCGCCAATGCGGCCGGCGTCTCACGGCGAACCTTCTTCCGGTACTTCGCGTCGAAAAACGACATCCTGTTCGGAAACTTCGCCGGGCTCCTGAAGGAACTCGATGACTGGTTCGCGTCGGTGCCAGATGATCGACCCATGTTCGATGCCATTGCCGAGGGGGTGATGCGTTTCAACCGGGCGAACACTGACGGCCCGGTCGCCCATCGACAGCGCATGGAGCTGATCCTGCTCACTCCCGCGCTGAAGGCGAACGCCTCGCTCCGAAACGCCGAATGGCTGGCTGTGATCGCACGGTACGCCGCACGCCGGCTCGACGAACCAGAGGATGCACTGGGGCCGCAGCTCATCGGTCATGTCTCACTGGGTGCCGCGAACGCCGCCTACGAGCGTTGGCTGCGTGACGCCTCCGCTGATCTGAATGAGCTCGTGCGTCGCGCGTTTCGCATGGCGCGCACGCTCGCGGAGCTGGACATTGCTACCACCCGGTCCAGTTGGCGACTGGACCGGGAGTCGTTCAAAGGCAGCTAGGAGGCATCGTTGCTCATGCCCGCTGGCAGGAGGTAAAGGCAGAACTCGTTGCCTTCCGGGTCGGCCATGCATCGCCAGGAGAAGGTCTCCAGCTCGTGCGTCTTCCCAGGCTCGATCCACGTCCCGCCCAGCGCGAGGACTCGCTCCGTCTCGGCCTCGAGGTCGTCGACGACGAGGTCGAAATGCGCTCGGTTCTTGCCCGCCTTGGCCTCGGGGACCCGCTGCAGGACGATCATCAGACCCTCGCGGTTCGGCGCCATCGCGTGATACCGCCCCTCGTCGTAGGTCAGCAGCGTCTCGACTCCTTGGAGTGCGCCATAGAAGTCGGCGAGACGTACTGGATCTTGGCTATCGAGAACGATGTATGCAGGCATCAGGACCTCTCTTGCGATCTCTGGACAACGATGGCACTGCGTGCCATCGTTGTCCAGAGATCGCAATTCCCTTCACTGCTGATAGAGGCCCCACAGGATGCCACGCTCCGGACCTGCCTCCCCGAGGGGTGGCATGCAGTGCCGTGCTGCTGCCTCCTCCTCACCGCCGGACGTGGCATCCACCGCTGGACCGGAGCGGCGTTTGCGCTCCGCAAGGCACGCGTCGCGCTCGACAAGATCCACAGCCGCCTTGTGGTCCAGCGCGTTGCCACTTTCGACCGCAGCCGGCTCAGCTCGTCCCGACCTGCAAAGTGCCACCGGAGGCATTCGCCATGACAGCTGCCCCGCTAGACGGCGCGCTCGTGTCGCCTGCGATCGACGGCCAGTGGCCTCGTCCCGAGCCGGCGCGCACCCTTGAACAGGAGCGACTGCACCGCAAGCAGCGGCTCGCCGGCGCCTACAGGATCTTTGGCCAGCTCGGATACGGCGAAGGCCTCGCAGGACATATCACCGCCCGCGACCCGGAGTTGACCGACCACTTCTGGGTGAACCGCTTCGGGGTTGACTTCCGCCGGATCAGCGTTTCGAGTCTGCTTCTGGTGAATGCCGAGGGTGAGATCGTGGAGGGGCGGCCGCCGTTGAACACCGCGGCGTTCGCGATCCACTCGGAAGTCCACACGGCCCGGCCGGAGGTGGTTGCCGCCGCGCACACTCATTCTCGCTACGGCAAGGCACTGTCCGTGCTCGGCGAGCCGCTGTATCCGATCACGCAAGACGCCTGCGCGTTCCATCAGGAACATTCGATCTTCGACGACTTCACCGGCGTGGTCCTCAGCACCAACGAGGGCCGGCGCATCGCCAGCGCACTCGGCCCGGGCAAGCTGGTGATCCTCGCCAATCACGGACTGCTGACCGTCGGCACCACCGTGGAGTCGGCGGCGTACTGGTTCATCGCTGCCGAGCGGGCCGCCCAGGTGCAGCTCGTCGCACAGGCGGCAGGAAAGCTGCGGCTGCTCGACGACGTGACGGCCAAGCGCACAGCCAGGCAGGTCGGCGGCGAGACCCTGGCACGCTGGGGGTTCGAAGCGTACTACCAGCACATCGTCAAGGAGCAGCCCGATCTACTTGACTAGGCCTTGTTCGGCCGGCGAACTCCAGACCGCCCACCGCAATCCGCGGCCTGCTCCAAAGGATCCAATTCAGGTTGTCCGCTGCCGAGGCCGCCGAAGCCGGCGACGGCGCTAGCCGACAACATTAATTCTGGACGACCCGTGGCATCTCGTGCCATGTTGGGCACGTTGATAAAGCATCCTGTCGAGGAGACGAAGCTGTGACAATCACACAACAACCGGAGATCTACTATGACCCGTATGAGCCGGCACTCCAGGTCGACCCCTTCCCGATCTTCCGTCGTATGCGGGACGAGCAGCCGCTGTACTACAACGAGAAGCATGATTTCTATGCGCTCAGCAGGTTCGACGATGTAGACAAGGCCTTCGTGGACGTTGCCACCTTCAGCTCCGCCCGCGGAAATATTCTTGAGTTGATCAAAGCGAACATGGACCTCCCGTCAGGGGTTTTCATTTTCGAGGACCCGCCGATGCACCCCGTGCATCGCGGCGTCCTTACCGGAATCTTCACCCCGCGGAAGATGGCCGCCCTCGAGGGTCGGATCCGCGACTTCTGCGCCCAGGTACTCGACCCGCTGGTGGGCTCCCGACAGCTTGACTTTGTTGCCGACCTCGGGGCAAAGATGCCCATGCGGGTGATCGGGATGCTGCTGGGCATCCCGGAGCAGGATCAGGAGGAGATCAGGGTCCACCAAGACGAGAAGCTGCGGCGAGAGGAAGGGGAGCCCGGCGAGTTCAACGACGACCAGTTCGCCGACGGGACGTTCTTCACGCAATACATCGACTGGCGGGTGAAGAACCCGTCCGATGACCTGATGACGGCACTGATAAACGCTGAGTTCGAGGACGAGAAGGGCACGATCCGCCGCCTGACTCGTGACGAGCTTCTCATCTTCATCAATGTACTGGCCACGGCCGGCAACGAGACTACGAATCGGACCATCGGCTGGTCCGGCAAGATCCTCGGCGACGCCCCTGACCAACGGCGAGAGCTCGTCGCGAATCCCGAGCTGATTCCCAACGCGGTGGAAGAGATCCTGCGCCTGCAGCCGGCTGCACTGCAAGCGTGCCGGTACGTCACCCGGGACGTCGAGATCCACGGCCAGACTATGCCCGAGGGCAGCGTTCTGATGCTGCTCATGGGGTCGGCGAACCGCGACGAACGGGTCTTTCCGCCAGATGGTGACCGCTTTGACATCCACCGCAAGATCGGTCGCCACCTGACCTTTGGCCGAGGCAACCACTTCTGCCTCGGAGCGGCCCTCGCTCGCCTCGAGGCCCGTATCGCCGTCGAAGAGATCCTCAAACGCTTCCCGGACTGGGAGCCCGACATGGACAAGGCAAAGCTCGACTCTTCCCAGGTACGCGGCTGGGCGACGCTGCCGGTCCACCTCCCGTGAAGGTTAATACGTCGCTTCCGTGGTAACGTTTCCGCGTTGTCACCCGGACCTCAGGTTGCGGCAAGGCTGCTGATAGCGGCTCCGGGCTGGGCCGAGGAATTTTGGTGGACTGAAAAAATGTGGTCTGCCGACTTCGGGTCTCTGGCCGAGAACCTGACTTTTCGATCAAGGGTCGCCTAGTTCTGGTTCAGGGTACTAAGGTCACCGTTGTTATCGGGCTTGGTTTTCCCGCTCGGCTCTGAATCGCAGCCTGAGATCACCGTTTACCGTCAGAGGTAGCTGGCGCTCGGAGACGGAGTTCTCAGGCGCCCGATCCGAAGGGCCACCAGATTCTCATGAAGCGATTACACGCCGGTGTAGGTCGGTTGCCGGTATTCCTGGTCGCGCTGGCGCTCGCGCTGGTTGCGGCCTGTTCGAACTCGGGCGGTGGAGACTCGGCCGAGAACGGCGCCACCACGGGACCGGCTCCGGCGAACGGGGCGCCAGGCGTGACCGCCAACGCCATCAGTTTCTCGATGCTCGCGACCAAGACGAACAACCCGACCGGAGCCTGCATCTACGAATGCTTCGCCCAGGGGATCGAGGCCTACTTCGCCTTCCGTAACAGCGAAGGCGGTGTTCACGGCCGGCAGCTGAAACTGACGAGGAAGATCGACGATCAGCTTGGTCGGAACCAGCAGGGCGCGCTGCAGATCATCACCGCGGACGACACGTTCGGCACGTTCAGCGCCGCCCAGCTTCCCACCGGGTGGGGCGATCTGGCGAAGGCGGGCGTTCCCCAGTACGTGTGGGCCATCCAACCCGCCGCGATGGCCGGCCACGACAACGTCTGGGGCAATATCGGCGTCACGTGCCTCGAGTGCACCGCCCGCTACTACCCCTACAGCGCCAAGCTCGTCGGCGCGACGCATATCGCGGCCCTGGGCTACGGCATCTCCGACTCTTCGAAGCGGTGCGCCCAGTCCGCCCGGGACTCGATCAACCTGTACGCCCCGGACACCGGCCAGCAGGTGTCGTACTTCAACGACACGCTCGCGTTCGGTCTTCCCAACGGCGTCGGCCCCGAAGTGTCGGCGATGAAGCGCGCGCGCGTCGACATGATCGTGAGCTGCTTCGATCTGAACGGTCAGAAGACCCTCGCGCAGGAGCTGAAGCGCCAGGGCCTGGCGGACGTGAAGATCCTCCACCCGAACACCTACGAGGAGAAGTTCGTACAGAAGGCCGGCGACCTGTTCGAAGGCGACATCGTGCAGGTCGCCTTCCGGCCCTTCCAGGCGGAGGCGGGTGACAGTGCCCTCGCCGACTTCCAGAAGTGGATGGCCAAGAGCGGCGCGGAGGTCAGTGAGGTCGCCATGGTCGGCTGGATCGACGCGGACATTGCCTACCAGGGGATCCTGGCGGCTGGACCCTCGTTCACCCGGCAGAGCGTAACCGACGCGACGAACAAGATCACTGACTTCACCGCGGGTGGTCTGGTGCCGCCCATCGACTGGACCCGGATGCACGAGAGCGCGACCCAGGACGACCCGACCTCGCACGGCCCCGTCCAGGAATGCGTGAGCTTTGTGCAGGTCAGGGGAGGCAAGTTCAACATGGTGGGCGGAACAGCGGCGAAGCCGTTCGTCTGCTGGTCGAACGAGAACCGCGACTGGAGCGAACCGACCCTGACATCCTTCGACTAGACCGCAGGTAGTTGACGTGGAATCGCTGGCCGGCGGCCCCGCCGGCCAGCGGCCACGGGACGTCCGGCAGGGATGAGCCTTGGTCACGAGCCGTAGCGGTGGCGGAGCCGGTGGTCCTGGCCCGGGGGAAGGACCCCGAGCGGAGTACAGATAGAGGTCGACGCCGAGCTTCTCGGCATTGGCGCGCAGCGCGAGCGCCGCGCCGACGGTGGCGTAGCAGCTCGGAGTGTCGACCCGCCGTGTCGACAAACTCGTCGAGCAGCTCGGGGTGGCGCACATCTCGAAGTCGCAAGTGTCCGAGCTGGCGAAGCATCTCGACGGCCAGGTCGAGGCGTTCCGGTCCCGGCCGTTGGACGCCGGTCCGTACCGGTTCGTGCAGGCCGACGCGTTGCCGATGAAGGTCCGCGAGGGCGGCCGTGTGATCAACGTGCACTGCCTGCTCGCCGTCGGAGGATCATCTTGGCTCAGCCCCGCAAGCGGTTCTGAGCTCGAGGCGTAGGCCGTTTGATTCATGAAGCTCAGGCGATGCGCGCGGGCGGTGCGAAGCGTGGGCGGTGCGAATCAGCATTCCAGCCCGGTCGGCACCATCCCGGCCTGCGGGGACTGCACCCCGCGGGCCAGGCCCTTCCGCGCCTGCGGCGGTGTACGAGGCCGAGCCATCCAGGCCGCCGGCGGCGTGGGCCTCGGTCAGGCGGGCGCCCGCGACAGCACGACGTCGCGCGGAAGCCCGCCGTCCGGACCGCTCGGCTCGGCGCGAACAACAGGCTCAGCCCAGGTGCCGGAGCACCGAGTGCGCCGCAGCGTAGACATCCGGGAATCCTCGTCGATGCGCAGAAGCGAGCCGGCCGCCGCGATCGACGCCGTGGCCTGCGCGTAGGCGATCAGCTCGGCGTTGCTAAGGCCGCTCAGGTCCACCTCGGCGAGGGCCTCCTCGGCTCGCTTGAGGTAGAGCTGGGAGTTGCTGGTCTGGCGGAGATCGGACGTCACGCAGGGTCGAACTGGCCGTCGACCTGGCCTCGACCTGGCCGATGTCATGGCCTCTCCTCGGGTTTTGCCTGCTCGTGGGCGGTGACCCTGCCGTTATGGCCAATCCAATCGAGGTTCAGAAGTTCCTCAAGGGCATCGACTACCCGGCCGACCGGCGCACTCTCGTCGAGGCGGCCCGCCAGAAGGGCGCTTCCAGGGAGGTGGTGGCCGCACTGGAGCACATCACCGATCGGTCCTACGACGGCCCGAACGCCGTCTCGCAGGAAGTCAGCCACGTTTCTATATCTTGATCCGCAGGATGTCCGCATCATGAAGCACGTGCCTTCCATCGCGCGGGGCACGCGCCCTGCTTCAGGAGCGTGACTTCGCGCAGAACCTGATCGACAGTGAGGGCGAGCAGCCCCGGGGCGGGAAACCCGCCCCGGGGATCACTGTGTTGCCCGGCCCACAGGGCGCGATGCTTCGGCTGGTCGGGGGGCGGTCCCCACTCGGCCGGCGAGACGGGCCCGAACAGCACCACGGACGGTCTGCGGTAGGCGGTGGCGAGGTGCGCGACTCCGGTGTCGGCGCTGAGCACCAGGCGAGCTCGCGCGACGAGCGCGCAGAGCGCGACGAGGTCCAGCCTCCCGGCCAGCACGGTGGAGGGTGGAAGTCCGGCGGCCGTGGCCACCCGCAGGGCGAGGCCGTGTTCCGCCGAGGAACCTGTGAGCACGATCTGGTGGCCGTCATGGGCGAGCTGCCTGGCCACGGCCGCCCATCGGAGCTCGGGCCACCGCCGGGCGGGAGCCGCTCCGCCTGGATGGACGACGGTCGGGCCAGGCTCGCTCCCGCGACCCTGGGTTTCCCCGCCTCCGGCGCCACGGTCGGCGGTCGGGTCCCGCGCCCACCCGCACACCGGCGGCAACCCGGGCGGCACCGGAAGCCCGAGCTCCGTGGGGTCACAAGTCACCCCGTGCGCCGCCAGCAGCCGGCACCACCGCGACACCTCATGCTCGCTGCCCGGCCCAGGCACGTATCCGGTCGCTGTGCCGGCGGAAGTCGCTGTGCCGGCGGAAAAGGTGCGGCTGTGGCCGGTGGCGACGCTTCCGGGATCCGCTGTGGTGCTGCCTGCCTGTGCGAGGTTCGGTGGCTCCCAGGGGCACTCGCCGGGCAGATCGAAGGCCCACAGGGCGGCTGGCCTGGTCCGCCGCAGCGCCTCGGTCGACTCGGGTCCTCGCCCGTGCAGGTTCACCGCCAGTGTGGGTGCCGCTACCGCCACCGGCCCGAGTGGATCTGTCGGCACGAGTCCGTCGACGGCCCCGGAGAGCCTGGCCACGGGTTCGAGCCAGGCTGGTCCGGCGAGCAGGAGACGGTGTCCGGGCAGCTCGGACGTCAGGTGGCGGCGCAGGGCGCGCAGCGCGGGAAGAGCGGTGAGCAGATCCCCCAGGCCCAGGGCGCGCAGGGCCACGACGGTGCCCGCCGCACGCCGGGTGCCCGCCGCACGCCGGGTGCCCGCCGCACGCCTGGTGCCCGCCGCACGACTTCGGCTCACGGGTAGGACGTCTCCCACGAGGAGGTGATGACGATCTCTCGGAGCTCGCATCCTGGCGGCTGGCCGAGCGCGAACACGACCGTGGCGGCCACGTCCTCGGGACGGTTCAGCTTCGCGTCGGGCCCGGGCTTGTACTGCTCGTCGCGGTCGTCGAAGAAGGCGGTCGACATGCCTCCCGGTACCAGGAGGGTGACGCCGACCTGGCCCTTGAGCTCCTCGGCGAGGGCCCGGGTGAAGCCGACCACGCCGAATTTCGAGGCACAGTAGGCAGAGGCGTCTCCGGCGACCCGCAGGCCCAGGGTGGATGCGCAGGTCACGATCCGGCCGGTGCGACCGTCACCCGTCCTTTCCTCACCGGTCCGTCCGTCGCGGCCGCGGCGCAGGTAGGGGAGTGCCGCGCGCACCACTGCGGCGGTGCCCAGCAGGTTCACCGCCACGATGTGCTCCCAGGCCGCTCCGTCCAGCTCGTCAAGCGGTGCGGGCGTATCGGTGCCCGCGGCGGTGAAGACACCGTGAAGCTGTCCTCCGGCGCGGTCGACGAGGGTGCGCACCGCCGCTTCGGCGTCCCGGGTGGCGGCGAGGTCGACGATTTCGCGATCGGTCTCCGGAACGCCCGGTGCCGGGATCCGATCCAGGATTATGGGGCGTCCGCCGGCCGCGCGGACCGCGGCGACCGTAGCCGCGCCGAGCCCGGACGCCCCGCCCGTGATCAGGACCGTGCCCGGCCCTGCAGGGCTCGAGCTCGCCCGTGTCCCGGCCGCTCCCGGTGTCTCCGATACCTTGAGGTCACCGTCAGCTGCTGCCACGACGCACCGCCTCTCTGATGAGGGTCGAGGTGGAACGGCCGGCCAGGTATGGCAGGACGACCGCCTGGCCACCCCAGGACGCGACGATCCCGGCTTCCGGAAGGTCCGTCACCGCGTAGTCACCGCCCTTGGCGAAGATGTCCGGGCGCAGGTCCGCGAGCAGCCGCGCGGGTGTGTCCTCGTCGAAGACCATCACGGCGTCCACGCTGTCGAGCCCCCGCAGCACTGCCGCACGGTCCGCCGCCCCGACGATCGGGCGGTCCGGGCCCTTCAGCCTGCGTATGGAGTCGTCACTGTTCAGGCACACCACCAGGCAGTCACCCAGCGAACGGGCGGCACGCAGGACCTCGACGTGACCGGCGTGCAGAAGGTCGAAGCAGCCGCCCGTCGCGACGACGGTGCCGCCCCGCGCCCGTACCGCGGCCGCCACGGCGTGGCCGTCGCATTTCCGTGTCTGTGGCGGATCGCCGTCTGGCGCCCGAGGGGATGCCTGCCGGAGGTTCGCCGGTACAGCGCCGTGCGGATGGACGGATGCGGAGCCCCCGGCGGCGACGAACTCGCCGGCGTGGCGGGTCGCGGCCGTCACCGTCTCGGACGGAAGCCGCCCGGCGGCGAACCCCAGGACCGCGCTCGCGGCGAACCGGTCCCCGGCACCGCAGGCGTCGCCGCCGCTGACCGGAAGGGCCGGAGCGAGAAGAGGGGGTGTGCTTCCCGCAGTCACCAGCATGGCGCCGCGTTCGGCAAGAGTGATCGCCACAGCACCGACGTCCCAGCGTGCCGCCAGTGTCCGTCCCCGTGCGCAGACGGCGGACAGCGACGCGCCCTCGATGCCGGGCGTCGCGCCCGCGGCCTCCGCCGCGTTCGGTGTCGCCAGGGTGGCGCCGGCCAGGGGCGCGGCACCGCGCGGATGTGGGTCCCACACCAGCGGGGTTCCGCCGCGTCGCGCGAGCGCGGAACGCAGCGGCGGCGTGGCGGCCACTCCGCGGCCGTAGTCCGAGACAAGCACCGCGGCGGCCTGGTCGAGCGCGGTGCGCACCGCGGCGGGAACGACGCCCTCCACCTGGCCTTCCCCGCCCTCGTCCAACCGGACCAGGGAACGCCCGCCGGCCCGGATCCGGATCTTGCTCGGGGTGTCTCCGGTGAGGCCGAGGTCGACGAGTTCCACACCCGCCTCGGTGAGCATCGCCGCCAGCCGATGCCCCGCGTCGTCCCGGGCCAGTGCGGTGATCAGCGTGACGGGCGCGCCGTCGCCGGCCAGCAGGATCGCGGCGAGGCCGGCGCCGCCGGGACGTTCGGTCACGTCGAGGCCGTCGAGGACGGGCACCGGCGCATCGGGGGCGAGCCGGGCGGCGTGGCCGCTGATGTCGCGGTCGAGCAGGGTGTCGCCCACCACCACGATGGGTCGGTGACCTCCTCGCCGCGCGGCCCGACCGCCGGGCCTGCCGCTGTCCGGTGCTGTCGGCGGATCGCGGTCTGTCCGTCGTGCCCGGCCCGGTGGCCGGGCACGAGCTGTCCGCTGGTCCGCGGGACGCTCCCCAGCACAGGCCGGAAAGTCGGCTCCGCCGACGGTACGGACATCCTCCGCCACGGCCTGGTCGGCGCCCCGCACCGCGCTCAGTGCGCCGTCGAACGCCGCGCACAGCACGTGCACGGCCACCAGATGCATCTCCTGCACCGTGGAGGTGGGGATGGAGGGAGACGGGCGCGACCCGGCCCTGCCGGCGTCGCCGGTCCCGCCGACGCCGGCAGTCTCGCCGACGCTGACAGTCTCGTGGCACAGTCCGGCCAGAGGGCTGCCCGGCGGGCCCAGCAGGGCCCAGACGGTGAGTCCCATCTCGTCGGCGGTCGTGGCGGCCCGCAGCAGGTTGGCGCTGCGTCCGGAGGTCGACAGCAGCATCAGCACGTCGCCGGGCCGGCCGTGGGCGCGCACCTGGCGGGCGAAGACCTCGTCGTAGCCGTAGTCGTTGCCGATCGCGGTGAGCGAGGAGGTGTCAGCGTGCAGGGCGATGGCCGACATCGCCGGTCGCTCGTCCTGGAAGCGGCCGACGAGTTCGGCGGTCAGGTGTTGTGCCTGGGCCGCCGAACCGCCGTTGCCGGCCGCCAGAAGACGTCCACCGGCGGGCAGCAGGCCGGCCAGCCGGCCGCCCCACCGCTCCAGGCAGGTGATGTCGAGCGTGGGCAGCGTCGCAGCCAGCTCCCGGACGTGGCGATCAGCGTCGTCGAGACGGTCGCGGCGGGAGCGGTCGCTGTCGAGGGGACCCCAGGTCATGGCCGCGTCCCGACGGGTCGACATGCACCGGTCCGGGTCCCGGTCCGCTTCACACCTTGACCGCTCGCGTCTCTCAGCCTGCGGTAGACGTTCATCGTCAGGGCACCGACGCGTTCCCAGGAGAACAGAGCCCGGGCCCGTTGTGCTCCGGCGGCTCCCAGCCGCGCTCGCTCGGCCGGGTCCGCGGCGAGTTCGGAGAGTGCCTCCACGATCCGTTCCGGGCATCGGGGCGGCACATGCAGCCCGGTCCCGCCGTCGACGACGGTGTCGATGAGACCGCCCACGGCACTGGCCACCACCGGCACCCCGCAGGCCATCGCCTCGACCGGGACGATCCCGAAGGGCTCGTACCACGGGACGCAGGCGACCACGTCGGCCGACCGGTAGAGCGCCGGCAGCTCGGCCCGCCCCACCCGGCCCAGCAGCGTCACCCGGTCGCCGGCGCCGGAAATCCGGGCCAGCCGGCGCAGTCGGGCGGCCTCGGGGTCCTGGTCCAGCTCGGAGCGGTCCGAGCCGCCGGCGATCAGCAGCTCGGTCCCCGGCAGCGCCGCGACCGCCTCGATCAGGTTCCCGATGCCCTTGCGCTCGACGAGACGGCCGACGAACAGGACCCGAAGCCGGCCGGGAGCGCGCGGCGCGACGGGCCCGTCCGGCGTGAACGCGGCCAGGTCCACCCCGGACGGCACGACGCTGACACGGCTGCCGGGTGCGCCGAGACGGACCAGCTCGAACAGCTCGTCGGTGCAGGTGGCGACGATCGCGTCCACCTCTCTGACGAGGCTTGCCTCCGTCTGCACCCGGTCAGGTGGCGAAGTGTCCTTGGAGCCCTGGTGGCGGCGCTTGACCACGCCCAGCGCGTGGCTGGTGAACACCACCGGGATTCCCAGGGGCTCGGCGGCCGCCAGCGCCGCCTTCCCCGACATCCAGAAGTGCGCGTGCACGACGTCGGGGCGCTCCCGTGCCCACTGGTCGCGCAGATCCGCGGCGAAGCCGCGCATGTAGGGCGGGAGGTCGTCCTTGGGAACGGGACGAGTCGGCCCCGCCGGAACATGGTCGACCTCGACGCCGTCCGTCAGCGGGACCCGTCGCGGCGGCCCGGGCGAGTCGCGCCGGGTGTGTACGACTACCTGCGCCCCGCGCCGCGCCAGGGCGCTGGACAGGGCCGCGACGTGGACGTTCTGGCCGCCGGCGTCGACCCCACCCAGGAGCGCGAGGGGGCTGGCGTGTTCGGAGACCATGCAGATCTTCATGCTGTCGCCTCCAGGGGCCGGTTCTCTCGGGCGGTACCACGGGTCATCGCCTCGACCGCCGTGAGCACGTCGCCGACCGTGACGGTCGACAGGCAGGGGTGGCCGGGCACCGGGCACAGCCTCGCTCTGCACCCGGCGCAGTCGATGTCGAGATCTCCGAGGACGACCCTGCGGTCGGTGTAGGGCGCCCAGCGTTCGGCCGGCACCGTGGGCGCGAACAGCGAGACGACCGGCGTCCCCACGGCCGCGGCCAGGTGCGCCGGCCCGGTGTTGCCGACGACGGCGGCACGGGCGCCCGCCAGCACCCCGGCGAGGGTCACCAGGTCGGTCGCCCCACCCAGGTCGCGTCCGACAGCACCGGCGACATACGCCGTCAGAGCGGTCTCGTCGGCAGCTCCGGTGACGACCACCCGATGGCCGTTCCCGGCCAGCGCCGCGGCGAGAGCGGCGAAGCGGCCGGGCTGCCACCGCCGGGCGGACACCGACGTCCCGGGATGCAGCACGATGTAGGGCTGGGAGCCGGTCAGCCGCCGGGTGCCTGGGATCGGCCCGCGGATGCGGGGGAGCCCGTCATCCCCCGCGGGCAGCCGGTATCCCGCCGCGGCCGCGGTCGAGAGCGCACGCTCGACTTCGTGCAGGCCGCTGTCCGGCAGCCGATGGCGGACGTCGAGCAGGGAGCCCGGGTAGTCCTCGCTCGCCGCCGCGACTCGCCGGATCCCGGCCAGGCGCAGCAGCAGCGCGAGGGGCAGCGGGCTCTGATGGAACGACGTGAGGATCAGTGCCTCGTCGAACGCGCCGGCGCTCAGGCGTCGCACCAGGCCGGCGATGTCGGCCGGTTCGACCGCTCGCGGCTCGGCGTCGATCCAGGGGCAGTGCCACACGATGATGTCGTCGACGCCGGGCAGCAGACCCGCCGCCGCGCGGCCGCGCGGCCCGACGAGCATGGTCACGTGCCCGGCACCAGCCCGCACCGCGCGCACGGCAGGCCCGGACAGCAGGACGTCACCGTCGCTGTCGAGCCGCGCGACCACCACCCGCGTACTCATGCCAGACCGAGGGGAGCGGCCGCTCGACGTCCGGTCGACGCGATCGAGGAGATCATCTGCGCTGCGGGCGAGGCTGCTCGGTGCAGGTCGGGATCCGCAGGAGACGCCGAGAACACGTGGGCGAGCGCGGCCAGCAGGTCGGGCGCGACCTCGGGCGCGGCGGCGATCTCCTCCGGCCTGGTGGCCGGGGTCGGCACGAGTACGCCGCGGGCGCCCACGGCCGCCGCGGCCGCCATGTCCGCGCCGATGTCGCCGATCATGACCATCCGCTGTGGCCGCACTCCGAGGGTGCGGCAGGCCGTCAGCAGCAGGCCGGGGGCGGGTTTGCGGCAGTCACACTCGTCCGCCGGGACGTGCGGACACACATGGAAGGCGACGGGGCCGCCGAGCATCGCCGCGAGCCGGGCGTTGACCGCGTGGACGGCCTTCCAGGTCAGCAGGCCGCGCCCTATACCGCTCTGGTTCGACACGACGGCCGTGGGAATGCCGTCCCGTCGCAGCTGTCGCAGCGCGGCCGCGGCGGCGGGCATGAGGACGACCCGTCGAGGATCGCCGTTGTAGGGGACGTCTCGGCAGAGCGTCCCGTCCCGGTCGAAGAGGACGGCCTCCGGCCGGGCCGGAACGGCGGCTCTTCGACCCGGCCGGGGTGTTTCCGTCGTGTCGGGAGTCACGCACCCCGTGGTGCCCGACCTCATCCAGGGAAAACTGTTCCACTCCGAGAAGCAGTCCTACTACGAAGAGTGACCCTACTGTGAAGACCGACGCAGGTCATGGACAGAATCCACGACGTCCTGAACCGTGATGTTGGCGAGGCAGGCCGGCTCGCGCGCGTCCAGGGGGCAGCGCCCGGACCACCAGCATTCCTGGGCGGTGATCGCGGTCGGCCGGCGCACGGAACAGCCCGGCAGGCCCTGCAGGTCGACCGTCCAGCCGCGGTGAAGCCCGTATCTGGTCGCCAGTGTCGGACCGTACAGACCCACGGTTCTCGCGCCCATCACGGCGGCGAGACGGCACGGCCCGGTGTCGCCGCCCACCACCAGGCCGCCGCGTTCCGCGAGCGCCGCGAACATCCCGGCCGCCTCCCGCAGGCCCCTGGTTGGCAGCACCGCCACCGGAGGCCAGGGCTCGGCCCGCGACTCCCCCCGTGGCACCGCGGGCTCCGCCGACGGGGGTTCCGGCGACGGCAGCCGTGCTACCGGCCAGCCGGCGGCGAGCAGCCGGCCGGCCAGCTGCCGCCAGCGGTCGGCGGGCCACTGCTTGATCGCCATACCCGCTCCTGGAATCAGGACCACCGGTGGGTGCCCACCGGTGGTCCATCCCTCCTCGGGCGGGCCGGCCGACCATCCCGATGCGCCCAGGTGACGAGGTCCGGTGCCGCGGAGCGTCCCGGGCCGGGCGAGCGCCTCGGCGAGTGATGCCCTGCCCCGCAGCCGTTCGGCGGCGGTGAGCCGCAGACGCCCTGACCGCGCGCGGGCGAGTTCGGCGGAGGCCGCGTCGATCACACCGTCGGCGGCGAGCAACCGGACGAAGCGTGCGTCGACCGCCTCGTCCGGCGGCGGCCCGCGCCACAGATCGTCAACGGCGGCGACGCCGAGATCGGACAGCAGGCGCGGGATGCCGCTGTGCCGGGTGGTCGTGACTGCGAGATCGGGGTAGCGCCGGGTGATCTCGGCCCGCACGGCGGCCCGCACGCCGCCGCCGCTGTGATCGGTCACTCCGACCACGCGGTCCAGCCGGTCATCGGCTGCCAGCAGGTCGGCTCCCGGCAGGAAGGTCACGACCCGCATCCGGGCGCGCGGATGCGCCGCCAGGAGGGCCTCCAGGGCCGGCAGCGCCAGCAGCAGGTCACCGAAGCCGCCGAGCAGCTCGATGACCAGGATGTCGCGGGCGGTGCCAGGCGCGGGGAGCGCTGGCCGCGGCCCGCGGATCGGCGGCCGCTCAGCCACGTTGATCAGGGCGGTCGTGACCGCCGCCGCCAGGCGCGCCACCGGCGGGCCACATGCCGTGGGCCCGCGCTGACCGTCGCCGTCCCGCGCCTTCGTCGTGGCATTCCCGGTAGAGCTTCAGATGTGCGTCCGCTATCCGCGCCCAGCCGCGGTCGGCGAGCAGTGTCGCCAGGCCGGCCCGGACCCGGGCGTCGAGGTCCGCGTCACTCAGCAGCCGTCGGATGCCCGCGGCCAGCGCCTCGGCATCGCGGACCCGGGGCACCACGACCGCGGTCCGGGCCTCGACCAGCGCCGGGTCCGGTGGGTCCGCCGCGGTCACCACGACCGGCAGGCCGTGCGCCGCGACCGCGGCCAGCGCGCCACTTTTCGCCGTCACGCCCGCGGTGAAGGGGAGCACGGCGATGTCCGCCGCGGCCAGCACCCGGGACGCTTCCGCGGACGGCAAATGACCGGTCATCAGCACCCGGTCAGCGACACCCGCCTCGCGGGCCCGACCCGCGAGCTCACGCCGGAAGGCGTCGGCCTCGGGCTCACTCAGCGCCAGGGAGGCGAATCCGCCCACGATCACAAGGCGGACCCCGGGATGCTCGGGAACCAGCATCGCGAGCGCCTCGATGAGATAGCGCAGGCCCTTCACGGGATGCGCGAAGCCGAAGAAGGCCAGCAAGGGCGCGTCGGGTAGCAGCCCGAGCCGCGACCGCGCCGCCTGCCGCACAGCCCGGCGGTCCGCGCCCGGATCCGGAACGACATTCGCGCCCACCGGAACAGATCGCGGGCTGATTCCCAGCCTGCTCCGGACCGCGCTCGCATGCGCGCCGTTCGTGACGATGACGCGGCTGCTTCGCGGCGCCAGGGCGAGGGTCTCGCGGTCCCACCAGCGACGCCGCTCGACCAGCCGCCACAGCCGGTCCGGTACGTGCGCCGGCCAGCTCCACCAGTCGTACTCGTGCAGGGTCGTGACGAGCCGCGTACCCGTGGGGAGCAGGAGGGGAAGCAGTCCTACAGCCGGCGAGTAGCCGAACGCGGACGGCGCGAACTGGACATGGACGACGTCCGGTGCGGCCCGGCGCAGCGCGCCCGCCAGCGCCGCGACGCCTCGCGCGTTCCATCCGCCCGCCACCTCGATGAGCCGCGAGCCGGCGGGCAGTTCGGCGGCACCGGCCGCCGGGCCAGCCGTGGCCAGCCAGACATCCGCCCGCTGTCCGAGAGCCTCGCGCAGGTGCAGCGTGTAGTCGGCCACGCCGTCCCGCGCCGGTTCCAGGTTGCCGCAGACGAGCGCGATCCTCGGCCGGTCCGTCCGCTGCGAGGCGGGCGCGGCTCGGGTCACGGGCACCGTGTGCCCTCGTCCGAGCCGTTCAAGCGGCCCGCCGGGAGCGGCCTGGCACGCTGAGCGAGCCGGCGGCGTGCCAATCACCGAGGTACCGGCACACCGGTTTGGGACGCGACCGCCCGGGCAGCCCGCTCACGATGCGTCCTCAACCGCCCACCCACCCGGCTGCCCTGCGGGGCGCGCCGATCCACTGGGCCGGGCTGGCGCGAATCCTGGTCCTGCGGCCTGACAATCTCGGCGACGTCCTGATGATCGGGCCCACGTTGCGTGCGCTGCGGTCGGCGGCACCCCGTGCGCGGCTGGAGCTGCTCGCGTCCCCTTCGGGGGCGGCCGCCGCACCGCTGCTGGACGGGCTCGACGCCTGCCTCGTCGAAGCGGTGCCCTGGCAGGACGCGTCCGGAGGCTCGGCGACGCCCGAATCCCTGCACCGCCTCGTCGCCCGGCTCACGGCGAGGTCCTACCAGGCGGCGGTGGTGTTCACCTCGTTCTCGCAGTCACCGTGGCCGGCCGCCTACACCTGCGCGCTGGCGGGGATCCCGGTCCGGGCGGGGGCGTCCCGCGAGTTCGGCGGAGCGCTGCTTACGCACTGGATCGACGACCTTCCCGACGAGGCGCACCAGGTCGACCGGGCCGCGGAGCTGCTGACCCGACTCGGCGTGCCAGTGCCCGAACGCGCACTGCGAGTGAAGATCCCCCGGCAGGCCGAGCAGGACGCCCAGGCCATCTCCGGGCCGCACCCCTACGCCGTGCTGCTGCCTGGCGCGTCCTGCGCGGCACGGCGCTGGCCGCCGCACCGGTTCGCGGAGCTGGCCGGACACCTCGCATCCGCAGGCCTTCGCGTCCTCGTCGCCGGCACCAGCCGGGAGCGCGACCTGGTGCGACAGGTCTGTGCCGGGGCCGGCCCCGCCGGTGTCGATCTGGCCGGGGCGCTGGACCTGGCGACGGTCGCCGCGCTCCTGCGCCGCGCCGAGATCGCGGTCACCAACAACTCCGGCGGAATGCATCTCGCCGACGCGGTCGGCGCGCCCCTGCTCGCACTGTTCGCCGGGACGGAGCGGGAGTCCGAGTACCGCCCACGGTCCACGCGCTCCCGCGTGCTGCGCCGCCCCACCCCCTGCGCGCCCTGCCGGGCGTTCGACTGCCCGCTGGGCCACCACGAGTGCCTTGACATCACAGCGGCGCGGGTCGCGGACGCGGCTCTGGCACTGCGCGCCCGGAGCGCCGCATGAACGCCGGGGCGCACGAAGGCGAAAGCACCCGGGAGGCCGACGCCGCCCGCGATCTCGACGTCCTGGTGCCTACCTGCGGCCGGCCGGACGCCCTGGCGGTCACTCTGGGCGGTCTGGCGGCACAGACAGTGCGCGGTTTCCGGGTGGTCGTGTCCGACCAGACCCCGGCGCCGGACGAGCCGTCCGTGGACCGCCCGGCGTGCCGCGCGGTGATGCGCGTCCTGCGGCTGCGCGGCAGCGAGGTGGAACTGCACCGCGGGCGGCCGTGGCGTGGCATGGCCGAGCAGCGGGACTTCCTGCTGTCCCGGGCGCGGGCGACCCGGGTGCTCTTCCTCGATGACGACATTCTGTGCGAGCCCCGCACCCTCTCCCGGATGCTGGCGGCTCTCGGCACGCTGCGCTGCGGCTTCGTGGGAGCCGCGCCGCAGGGACTCAGCTTCCTCGACGACGTGCGGCCCGCCGAGTGGGCCGCATTCGAACCGGTCGCCGGTCCACCGGGCCCGGAGCGGGTACGCAAGGGGATGCCGTCCTGGCAGCGCTGGCGCCTGCACAACGCGGCAAACCTCACCCATCTCACTCATCTCACCCAGGTAGCCGGCACCGCCGCCCGGCGGCGGGAGTGGACCGCGTACCGGGTCGCCTGGATCGCCGGCTGCGTCCTCTACGACCGCGTCCGGCTCCAGGAGGCCGGCGGCTTCGGCTTCTGGACGCGCCTGCCCCCGGGGCACCGCGGCGAGGACGTCGTGGCGGCGCTCCGTGTCCTCGAACGGTCGGGTGGGGTGGGGATCCTGCCTCCTGGCACCGTCCATCTGGAACTGCCCACCACGCTGACGGATCGGCGGGTGGACGCCTACGCGGAGATCATCGAGGCCGACGACGCCGGTCTCAAGGCCCGGCACAGTCGTCGATCCGGAGGGGAGGGCTTATGAACGCCGTGTCGGCCTTGCCCGCGGCGCGGGATCCGCTCGCCAGACGGGACGCGCTCGACGCCCTCGACGCCCTCGACGCCCTCGACCTCCTGGTGGTCGGCGACATCATGCTCGACAGCTGGGTCTGGGGCCCGCCCCGCGGCCTTTCCCGTGAGGGGCCGGTGCCGGTGGTCGCGGTCGCCGGGAGGTCCGAGGCACCGGGCGGTGCCGGCAACGCGGCGGCCGCGGCGGCCGGGCTCGGTGCCCGTGTGCGGCTGGTCGCCACCGTGGGCGACGATCCCGACGGCGCCCGGCTACGGGAGCTGCTGCACGACGCCGGCGTGGACACCGCCGCGGTCCTCGACGACCACGGCCGGCGAACCGTGCACAAGCAGCGGATCTGCTCCGGCGAGCATCTTCACCTCCGCGTCGACAGCGGTGACGAGGCACCGTCCGGCCCCGCGGCCGGCGCCGGGATCAGGAGCCGGCTGTTCGACGCCGCGGCGGGAGCCCTCAGCCTCGTCGACTCCTCCGCCGCCGTACTCGCCTGCGACTACGGCACCGGCCTGTTCTCCCCGGACCTGGTGCGGCGGCTGGGCTCAGCCGCCCGGAACGCGGGTCGGCCGCTGGTCGTGGACGCCCACGAACCCCGCCGCTGGGCCCCCGCCCGGCCGGACATCGTGACACCGAACGCGGCGGAGACATCCAGCCTGCTGCCCCCCGACGCGGCCGGCCCGTTCCTGGCTGACCGGCCACGCGCCGTGGCCGCCCACGCGGAGGCGATCCTCGCCGCGACCGGAGCCCGTGTCGTCATCGTCACCCTCGACCGCGACGGGCTCGTCGTGCTCGACGGCGCGCATCCCCCACTGCACCTGCCTGCCGATCCCGCCCCGGACGGCCACACAGCCGGCGCCGGCGACACCCTCGCCGCCACGCTCGCGACCGCGGTGGGCGGCGGGGCGGCACTGGCACCCGCTGTCACCCTCGCCGCCGCCGCCGCGAGCGTCGTCGTCCGCAGGCCCGGTACGAGCGTGTGCAGCGCCGCCGATCTCCGCGCCTGCCTGGGCCCGAGGCCCCCGGGAGCGATCGACCTGCCCGCGCTCACCGAGCAGGTACGCGCCGAGCGCGGCCGAGGAAACCGGGTCGTCCTCACCAACGGGTGCTTCGACGTCCTGCACCGCGGCCACATCGCCTACCTAGCCGCCGCCCGGGCGTTCGGGGACATCCTGATCGTGGGAGTCAACAGCGACGCCGGCGTGCGCCGGCTCAAGGGCCCCGAACGCCCGGTGAACGCCCTGGAGGACCGGCTGGCCGTACTCACCGCCCTCACCGACGTCGATCACCTCGTCGTCTTCGACGAGGACACCGCGACCGACCTGATCACCGCGCTGCGGCCGGACGTGTACGTCAAAGGAGGCGACTACACGGAGGCGATGCTGCCGGAGGCCGCACTCGTCCGCGCCCAGGGCGGGCAGGTGCGCTTCGTCGACTACGTACCCGACCACTCCACCAGCGGGCTTCTCGACCGGATCCGCGGCGGTCGGGTCCCCGCCCTCGCCCGGAGGCGGCGATGAGGATCCTGCTCTGGCACGTGCACGGCTCCTGGACGACCTCGTTCGTCCAGGGCAAGCACGACTACCTGGTGCCGGTGACACCGGAACGCGGCCCGGACGGCCTGGGCAGGGCCCGGACGTATCCCTGGCCGCTCTCGGTCACGGAGGTGCCGCCCGCCGAACTCGCCGACAGACCCGTCGACGCCGTGCTCCTGCAACGCCCGCACGAGATCGAACTCGCCTCCCGCTGGCTGCGCCGACGGGTCGGGCGGGACATCCCGGCCGTGTACGTCGAGCACAACACCCCCCGCGGCGACGTCCCGCTGACCCGACACCCGGTCGCCGACCGCGACGACGTCGTCCTGGTGCACGTGACCCACTTCAACCGCCTGTTCTGGGACAACGGAACCACCCCGACCCGCGTCATCGAACACGGGATCGTCGATCCCGGGCCGCGCTACACCGGCGAGCTGCCCCGGATTGCCATGGCCGTCAACGAGCCCGTCCGGCGGGGAAGGATCACCGGCACGGACCTGCTCCCGGCCTTCGCCGCCACCGCGCCCATCGACGTGTTCGGCCTGGGCGTGCGCGGGCTGCCGGAGGCCACCGGCCTGCCGCCCGACCGGCTCACCGTGCTCGACGATCCCCCACAGGCCGAGCTGCATGCCCGGATGGCCCGCCGGCGGGTCTACGCGCACCTGCCCCGCTGGACCTCACTGGGACTGTCCCTGCTGGAGGCGATGCACCTGGCGATGCCGGTGGTTGCGCTGGCCACCACCGAGGCGACAGCGGCAGTCCCGCCCGGTGCCGGGGTGCTCTCCACCGACCCCACGGCACTCGTCGACGCTGCCCGGGCATACATCGAGGACCCGGAACTCGCGGCGGACCACGGCCGCCGCGCGCGCGAGGCCGTGCTCACCCGCTACGGGCTGGGGCGCTTCCTCGGGGACTGGGACGAGCTGTTCAGCGACGTCGTGACCAGCTGAGCGAAAAGCGCCAGAGCGACTCGAAGCACGCGCGAGCTGACGGGAGGCCATCAATGAGCTCATCCACATCCACATCCACATCCACAGCCGGCGCCGCGGCTGTTCCGGTCGCGCGACGGGTCGTTGTGGTGGGTGCTTCCGGCAACGTCGGCACGAGCGTCGTGGCCGCCCTCACCCGCTCGGCCGGAATCTCCCACGTCACCGGTGTCGCCCGCCGGCCGCCGGCCGCGGCGGCGGCAAAGACCAGCTGGGTATCCGCCGACGTGGCCCGGGATGACCTGGTCCGGGTGTTCGACGGTGCGGACGTGGTCATCCACCTGGCATGGCTGTTCCAGCCCACGCACGACCCGAGGACCACCTGGCGGACCAACGTGCTCGGCAGCATCCGCGCGTTCGACGCCGCCGCCCGCGCGGGTGTGCCGGCTCTCGTCTGCGCCTCGTCGGTCGGCGCCTACTCGCCGGGCCCGAAGGACCACACCGTGGACGAGAGCTGGCCGACCCATGGCTGGCCGGGCGCGGCCTACACGCGGGAGAAGGCCTACGTCGAACGCGTCCTCGACGCCTTCGAACGCGATCATCCAGCCATGCGGGTGGTCCGCCTGCGGCCGGGCTTCGTCTTCCAGCGGATGGCTGCCAGCCAGCAGCGCCGCCTGTTCGCCGGGCCGTTCCTGCCCGGCGCGCTGGTCCGGCCGGGCGTGGTGCCCGTGGTTCCCGACCTTCCCGGTCTGCGGTTCCAGGTCGTCCACTCCGAGGACGTGGGCGAGGCCTACCGGCTCGCCGCCGAGCGGGCCGTGCACGGAGCGTTCAACATCGCGACCGAACCGGTCGTCGACAGCCGACTGCTCGCCGAGGCCCTGGACGCCCGCACCGTGCGACTACCGGCGAAGGCGACGCGGGCCGCCCTCGCCGCGGCCTGGCACCTGCACCTGGTGCCCACCGCCCCGGGGCTCCTCGACGCGGTGCTGAACCTGCCCCTCATGGACACCACCCGCGCCCGGGAGGAACTCGGCTGGGCCCCCAGACACGACTCCCGCGCCGCGCTCCGCAGCCTCCTGGCAGGCCTGCGCGCCGGCGCCGGTGGGGACACCGCCGCACTGGCCCCGGCCACACCCGCCGGCCGGGTCCGCGAGGTCCTCACCGGCGTCGGGCAGCGCTCCTGACACTGCGGCGCCTGTCAGCGCGCGATCACCCGGCTACCCTCGTGCGTGCGCCGCCACCCGCGCGGCCATATCCCCGATCGGGCCGAGACCGAGGATCGCGACCGTCCCGCCTTTGGGCACGGCGGCGTACCGCACCGCCTGCCACGCGGTCGGCAGGACATCCGACAGGTAGACGAACCGCTCGTCGGGCGGGCAGCGGCGGATGAGTGGGCGTCATCCCGGCTTGGCCTCGCCGCCGACCGGAGTCAGGACCTGCCCGCTGTAATAGCTCGACAGCTGCTCGGACGCCAAAAAGACGTAGCTGGGCGCGATCTCGTCGGGTTGCGCGGGGCGACCAAGTGGCGCCTGGGCGCCGAAGCTCGCGACCTTCTCCGGCGGCATCGTCGCGGGAATCAGCGGCGTCCAGACCGGACCGGGGGCGACCGCGTTCACCCGGATACGCCGGTCGATGAGCGCCTGCGCGGTCGCGTAGGTGAAGGCGAGCACCGCTCCCTTGGTCGCCGAATAGGCCAGCAGCGAGCCATTACCGCGCAGGCCGTTCACCGACGCGGTGTTGATGACGGCCGCGCCGTCGGGAAGATGGGCGAGGGCGGCCCTGGTCACCCAGAAGAAGCTGTGGATGTTGACGGCGAAGGTGTAGGCCCACTCCTCACTGGTGATCTGCGTGAGGTCCTCGGTGCTGCGCTGCACCGCCGCGTTGTTGACGATGGTGTCGAGCCGGCCGAACTCGTCCACCGTGCGGCGGACCAGCTCCTCGCAGTGCGCCTCGGTGCCGACGTCCCCGGGCAGCAGCAGAGCACGCCGGCCGGCCTGCTCGACCAGTTTCGCGGTGTGTTCGGCATCGGCGTGCTCGGAAAGGTAGGAGATCGCGACATCGGCGCCTTCCTTGGCGAAAGCGACCGCGACCGCCCGGCCGATTCCGGAATCACCGCCCGTGATCAGTGCGACCCGGTCGAGAAGCAGGTTCCGCCCCACATAGGCGGACATCTCGTCTTCGGGTTGCGGGATCATCGTCGCTGTCTCACCCGGCCAGGTCTGCTCCTGCTCCGGGCGCTGCTGCTCGTTGCCCATGGATGCCGCACCTCCCACATCGGGGCCCTGCCGGAACCAAACCTGACCGAGGTCTGTTCAGAAGGCGGGGCGGTAAACGTGGCCGCGTGCCCGGTCTCGTCTTCCCGGAGCTGACCGTTGCACCAGGGCAGATCCCGACGTACCGCCAGGCCGCGGGATCGCGGCGAGACTCGCTTTCACTGCCGGAACCGGACATTCTGCGTGGAAAGGCCGCGCACGAGTTCGATCGGTTCAACGTCACCTGGGTTGTTCGCGCCGTGCGTCGCCGCATCGGTCAGGAATGACCAGATGATTCGGAGGCTTCCTCCCAGTCCCGGATGAGCAGGTTGCGGGCCTCGTCGAGTACCTCGTCCACCGGCACTTCGGCGACGAAGGAGGGGTTGTGGGGGCAGCGCCCCCGGGTCTGGCTGGCGCCGCAGTCCGGGCAGGTGGTCTGGAAGGATGTTGCGACACGATGCCGGGCCCGTACCAGCGGGGCGGCGTTCACCACGTTCCCGCACCAGAAGATCCCCACGGTCGGCGTGCCGACCGCCGCGGCGAGGTGCCGTGGCCCGGAGTCGTTCCCGATCATCAGGTCGACCTCGGAGAGGAGGCCGACCAGGCCTGGCAGTGAGAGCCGTCCGGTCAGGTCCGATGGCTGTGAGCGGGCATGGGCGAGCAGCCGCGCGGCCAGGACGCTGTCTTCTCGACCACCGACGATCAGTACTCGCGCCCCCTCGCGGGCCAGTTCGTCGGCGACAGCGGCGAAACGATCCACCGGCCACCGCCGCCGCGGATCACCGGCCCCCGGGTGCAGGGCTACCAGCGGCCGAGCGTCGCGGAGACCGGCCATCTCATCAACCACTTCGCAGTGGTCGGAGGGCAGTACCGACAACGACGGCAGGAGGTCGACCGGGCCGGCACCGACAAGCCCGACGATCTCCAGGGCGCGCAGCGTCTCGTGTTGCAGATGACGAAAGGGGAGAGACCGGTCCAGCCGGGGTGCGCCGATGTCCCGCCCGCCCACCGTGATCCTTGCGCCCAGGCTGTCCAGCAGTGGCGTCGAATAGGCCCCGCCTCCGTGCAGCTGCACCGCGAGGTCGTAGCCGGCGGCCCGGTGCCGCTGAACGAAGGCCTTGCGCTGCCCGTCGCCGGTCTGCGGGTGGGCCGTCGCACGGCTGGTCACGCCCGGCCAGGCCGGGACGACATCGACCTCGTCCCAGGGGCCTGGGCGGCCCCGGAGCAGTTGTGTGTGCCACGGCAGTCCGAGATACACGAGGTGCGCCGTTGGGTACGCCGCACGCAGGGCGTCCAGTGCGGGCAGGGCGAGGACGAGGTCCCCGAGCCCACTCGCCCGCAGCACGACGATCCCGCGTACGTCCTCGACGCGGGAGGTGGCCCGACGATCCTCAGGACTCCACACGGCTATCCGACAGGGATTGACGCGATGCTGTCAGACACACCCGCTCGCGGGCGGGGCTGTCCAGCCCTGAGTCCCCCGACAGATGCGGTCACGCCGTGTCGATGCCCGTCCACGGAGCTCCGACACCCAACGGGGATTCGGGCATCGACACGGCCCCGACACTTCGACCGCCCACCGACCGGAGTCGAGCGCCGGGGGCGACCTCTCGGCGGTCACCCTCTGGGCTGTCGACGTCGACGGTGTCTGGGCCCCATCAACTGATCGCCGGAAAGCAGCTGTGTTGTCAGCCGCCGGGCGGGAAGGCCAAGGACGACCACATGAACAGCTTTGAGGAGAGATGATGGCCACAGTCGCGGAATCGATCGACGTCGCGGTACCGGTCCGCACCGCCTACAACCAGTGGACCCAGTTCGCATCCTTCCCGCATTTCATGAACGGCGTGGAATCCATAGACCAGATCGACGACACACACACCCGTTGGCATATCAAGGTGGGCGGGCAGGAGCGCGAGTTCGACGCGACGATCACCGAGCAGCTGCCGGACGAGCGAGTCGCCTGGAAGAGCACCAACGGCCCCACCCACGCGGGTGTGGTGACCTTCCACCGGCTGGGCACGGACGAGACCCGGGTGACCGTCCAGCTGGACTGGCAGCCCGAGGGTGTGGCCGAAAAAGTCGGTTCCGCCGTCGGCGCGGACGACCGGCGAGTGAAGGCCGACCTCAAGCGGTTCAAGGCGTTCATCGAGGAACGCGGAACGGAATCCGGCTCCTGGCGTGGTCAGGTCAGCCGGCCCTGACGCCACGGCCGCTCGCCGACAATTTCCGGTACGTGCCACGAGACGGCAGCGGCTCAGCGTCACACGGCGCCGATCCCCCACTCGGACGAACGGTCGGAAGCCAGGGTTCGCGACGGCCAGGACAGGGTTTTGCGTGCTCCGGACAAAACCCGGTGTCTCGTCGAGCGTGTCAGACCCTGATTTGTCAACGGGGGTGATCCCTTGACTGGCGGTGATCCCTTGACTGGCATAGTACCGCTGGCGGCATCCACGGGCGACGTTCCGTCGATATCGGAGATCGACTCGATGTTGGAGGAGCTTCGCCGGATGCCGCGGACTACGCAGACCATCGCACTAACGGATGATCTTCTTGAATTTCGTTTACTGCTCGCGGAGACGTCGACGGACCAGAGTTGTTAGCTGGAGGCAAGGCAGTCGGCGGCCGAGTGCACCACGGTGCAGATCAAACGGCAGCCCGGGCGGCGGTGTGACCGACCCGGTCGGGATTTCAGAGGCGGTGGGCCGTCCGGCCGGTCGCGTCGAACACCACCGGGCACGCGATGCCGCTCGCGGACCTGCGGTGAGAGCTGTGTCGTCCGATCAGGAGGAGCGACCGAAGATGCGGGCTCCGGCGCGGGGTCGTTTGGCGACACGCCCGACCGATCCCATCTTTGACTCCGCCGTGCTGCGCGGCGCGCTGAAGAGCCGCGGTGATCGCGAGGTCCGGTTCGACGTGGCCCAGGACGACTCCGCGGAGGGCGGAGCCAGCCGGAGGAGAGGACCCGTGATGAGCAACGCCAAATACGCCCTGGCGTTGATGGGTGGCTACGTCCTGGGCCGGACCAAGAAGGCGAAGGCGGCTCTCGGTGTGGGGCTCTGGCTCTCCGGTCGCGACTACCACGCCAAGGACGTCCTCCGTGACCAGGCGGTTCGGCTGATGCACTCGACGGAGGGCGAGCAGCTGATCAACCAGATCAGAGGCCCGGCCGTGGACGCCGGCCGGCGCGCGGCGGCGGGGGCGTACGAGGCGCAGCTTGATCGGCTCTCCGGTGCGCTGGCGGAACGCGCGGAGCGCCTGACGAAGACTCTGGGTGGCTCGGAGAAGATCTCCGGGGAGGGAGCTGGGACTGCCCGTGAATCCGTCCGAGGCGAAGCCGCGTCGGGTGCGCCTGACCGGACCGATGACGGCGACCGGGAAAGCGAAGCTGGAGACGATCGGACCGCCGATCAGCAGGACAGCGACGAGTTCGGGAAGGGCTTCGCCGAGCGTCGGGTCCGGGACAGGTCCCCAGGACCGCGCCGGGATGCACACCGCGAGCCGCAGGGACGGGCGGCGCTGACATCTGCCCGTGGACGTACCCGATGACGCGGACGACGATCTGAAGTGACTTCCGCCGGCACCGTTGACCTGCGGAAATAGCGGGATTTGTCGATCACCGGCTGATCACTTTATGGCAACGGGTGTGGCAACGGAGTCGCGTGATCTCGGTGGCGGTCCGTCTGTGCTGCGACGCTCCAGTCTCGACGGCTACCGACCGGGCATCCGCTGCTCGATCCGAGCCAGCAGCATCTCGGTGTCCACCGGCTTGGCGACGAAATCGGTTGCACCCGCGGCGAGACATTTCTCCCGGTCGCTCTGCATCGCCTTCGCGGTGACGGCGATGATCGGCAGGTCCGCGAAGCGCGGCATCTCCCGGATGGCGCTCATGGTCGCATAGCCGTCCATCTCGGGCATCATCACGTCCATCAGGATCAGGTCGACGTCGGTGTTGCCGAGCAACACCTCGATGCCTTCCCGGCCGTTCGATGCATGCAGCACGGTGAGTCCGTAGACCTCGAGCACGCTCGAGATCGCGAACACGTTCCGGACGTCGTCATCGACCACGAGGATCTTCCGCTCGCGCAGCTGGGGACGGGCGGGCGGCTCGGTCACGCCGCCGCGCTCGACGGCCGCCGGGTCGTCGGCGAGCAGCGGGGGCAGGTCATCAGGCCGGTCGGCGGACAGGTGCAGGGTGATGCGTTCCCGCACCTCGTCCAGCGACGGAAGCAGCTCCAGCCGGAGGATCCGGTACCGAGCCTGCGCCAGCCGCTCGTGCGCGTCGTGCATCTTCTGAGTGGGGTGGGCGAGGACGGGGACGTCCCGCAGGTCCGCGTCCTCCTGAAGCCGCTGCAGGAAGGCGAACGCAGAGGCGTCAGGCAGCGTCAGGTCGAGCACCACGCAGCGGTGCGGCGCCGCCGCCAGGGCTCGGACGGCGTCCTCCGGGGTGGTGACCGTGGCGACCTGGACGGGGCCGTGGGTGTCGGCGAGGTCCGCTGATGCCCGCTGCGCGATCAGACCGAGCAGTCCGTTGGCCTCGGGTTCGAGGACGAGCAGGCGGCGGTCCGGCGGAGCCTCGCCGGACGACGGCAGCTCCGGCTCGTCCGGCTGGCCGGCCTGAGCCGGGTGAGCCGGCCGGGCCGCGGGATCGGCCGCCACGTTCTGGACGACGACGGCGTCGTGCTGCGCCACCCCGGACCGCGCCGGCGGGGACGGTGCCGGCTCGGACGATGCGGTTCCGGACAGCGCCAGGTCGTCCAGTGGGAGGTAGAGGGTGAAGGTGCTGCCGCGTCCGAACTCGCTTTCCACGCGGAGGTCGCCGTCGAGCAGCGCCGCCACCTCGCGGGAGATGGACAGGCCGAGCCCGGTGCCGCCGTACTTGCGGCTGGTGGTGCCGTCGCCCTGCTGGAAAGCGCCGAAGATCCGCTTGAGGTTCTCGTCGGAGATACCCACGCCGGTGTCGACGACGGCGAACGCGATCTTCGAGGTGGCACCGCTGTCGGGTTCGAGCGGGTGACTGGTGTGGATGCGCAGCGCCACCTGGCCGTCCTCGGTGAACTTGACGGCGTTCGAGAGGAGGTTGCGCAGCACCTGCTCGAGCCGCTGCTCGTCGGTGAACAGCCGGGTCGGCACATCCGGTGCGACCTCGACGGCGAAGTCCAGGCCCTTCTCGGCAGTCAGCGGCTGGAACGTCGCCTGCAGGTCGTCGACCAGCTTGCCGAGATCGGCCCACTCCCGGTGAACGTCCATCTTGCCGGCCTCGACCTTGGACAGATCCAGTATGTCGTTGATGAGCTGCAGCAGGTCCGAGCCAGCCGAATGAATGACGTTGGCGAACTCGACCTGCTTGGGTGTGAGGTTGCGCGTCGGGTTCTGCGCCAGCAGCCGCGCCAGCACCAGCAGGCTGTTCAGCGGAGTCCGCAGTTCATGGGACATGTTGGCCAGGAACTCGGACTTGTACTTGGAGGCCAGCGCGAGCTGTTGGGCCCGCTCCTCGATCTCCTGCCGGGCCTGCTCAATCTCGATGTTCTTGATCTCGATGTCCCGGTTCTGACGTTCCAGCAGCGCCGCCTTCTCCTCGAGGTCGGCGTTGGACCGCTGCAGCTCCTCCTGCCTGACCTGCAGCTCGCTGGAGCGGGCCTGCAGCTCGCCAGCCAGTCGCTGCGACTCGACGAGCAGCGCGTCGGTCCGCGAGTTGGCGATGATCGTGTTGACGATGACGCCGATGGTTTCCATCAGCTGGTTCAGGAAGTCCCGGTGCACCTCGGTGAACGGTGTGAACGAGGCGAGTTCGATGACGCCGAGCACCCGGTCCTCGAACAGGATCGGAAACACGATCAGGTTGGCCGGTCTGGCCTGTCCCAGGCTGGAGGAGATACGGACGTAGTCGGCCGGCGTCTCGGCGACCAGGATCGGCTTTTTCGTCCTCGCCGCCTGACCTACCAGCGACTCGCCGACCTTGAAGGTCACCGGCACGGCCGCGTTCCCGGCGTAGCCGTAGCTGGCGATGAGCCGCAGCACCTCGTCGCCGTCGGCGACGTCGGTGAGGAAGAACGTGCCGTGCTGGGCGTCGACCAACGGCGTGAGTTCGTCCATGACCAGTTCGGCGACGGTGGCGAGGTCGCGGTGTCCCTGCATCAGGCCGGAGACCCGGGCCAGGTTGGTCTTGAGCCAGTCCTGTTCCTGGTTGGCCCGGGTGGTCTCGCGCAGCGACTTCACCATCGCATTGATGTTGTCCTTGAGCTCGGCGACCTCACCCTTCGCTTCGACCGTGATTGATCGGGTCAGGTCGCCGGTGGCCACTGCGCTGGTGACCTCGGCGATCGCCCGCACCTGGCGGGTCAGGTTGCCGGCGAGCTCGTTGACGTTCTCGGTGAGCCGTTTCCACGTTCCGGAAACGCCCTCGACCTCGGCCTGACCGCCCAGGGCGCCGTCGGTGCCGACCTCCCGGGCGACCCGGGTGACCTCGGCGGCGAACGACGAGAGCTGGTCGACCATTGTGTTGATCGTTGTCTTGAGCTCGAGGATCTCGCCCCGGGCGTCCACGTCGATCTTCTTCGACAGGTCGCCCTGCGCGACGGCCGTGGTCACCTGGGCGATGTTGCGGACCTGGCTGGTCAGGTTGTTCGCCATCGAGTTGACGTTGTCGGTGAGGTCCTTCCAGGTGCCCGACACGCCCATGACGTCGGCCTGACCACCGAGTATTCCCTCGGTGCCGACCTCCCGCGCCACCCGGGTGACCTCGGCGGCGAACGACGACAGCTGGTCGACCATCGTGTTGATGGTCTGCGCGAGGGCCGCGACCTCGCCCTTCGCCTCAACTGTGATCTTCTGTGACAGGTCACCGCGGGCGACCGCCGTGGCGACCTGAGCGATCGAGCGGACCTGGGCCGTCAGGTTGGACGCCATCACGTGACGTTGTCCGTCAGGTCCTTCCAGGTGCCCGACACGCCGCGGACGTTGGCCTGGCCGCCGAGGTTGCCCTGGGTGCCGACCTCGCGGGCGACCCGGGTCACCTCATCGGCGAACGCGGACAGCTGGTCGACCATCGTGTTGATGGTCTCCTTAAGTTCCAGGATCTCGCCACGGGCGTCGACCCTGATCTTCTGGGACAGGTCGCCCTTGGCCACCGCCGTCGTCACCTGCGCGATCGAACGGACCTGGTCAGTCAGGTTCGCCGCCATCACGTTCACCGACTCGGTGAGGTCCTTCCACGTACCCGCGACGCCCTTGATGTCGGCCTGACCACCGAGCCGGCCCTCGGTGCCGACCTCGCGTGCCACCCGGGTCACCTCGTCGGCGAACGACGACAGCTGCCCGACCATCGTGTTGATCGTGCTCTTGAGTTCGAGAATCTCGCCCTGGGCCGGCACGGTGATCTTCTGGGTCAGGTCGCCGCGGGCCACCGCCGTGGCTACCTGCGCGATGTCGCGGACCTGGCCGGTCAGGTTGCCGGCCATCGCGTTGACCGAGTCGGTGAGGTCCTTCCAGGTGCCCGACACCCCGGGCACCACGGCCTGGCCACCGAGCTTGCCCTCGGTGCCGACCTCCCGGGCGACCCGGGTGACCTCGGAGGTGAACAGCGCCAGCTGGTCTGCCATCCCGTTGAACACGGTGGCGATCTCGTCCAACAGCGCGTCGCCGCTCTGTGGCAGTCTGGTGCCGAAGTCACCGCCACGCACCGCCGACAGGCCGGCGAGCAGACGGCGAAGAGCGGCGTCGTCGAGTGCTCGGTCAAACGTCTCAGCCTCAGTCACACGAGCTCCAGATGTCGGCCCATGTAACCGGGCATGGATCAATTTTAGGTCCAGCGCGGTGGGCTAGGGTAAACACAGCCGAACGTGTGTGCGTGTGCACCGCCGCGCACACGCGGTGATCAGAATCTCGCTCCCGGTGTAGGGCATGCCTCTCGGACTGGCAGGCGGACTCTGGAGGTCGAGTGGACGGCGGCGAAGCTGTTGACGACCCGCGCTGGCGGTCGTGGAGCACGTTGGTCGCCCGCCTGCAGTTCGAGCTCGACCTCGAACGGGAGCGGCGGACCGCCCAGGCTGTGGTGGAGCTCGCCAAAGGCGTCCTGATGGAACGCCTGCGCTGTTCCCCTGCGGAAGCCGCCGCCCAACTGGCACGGCTCGCCGGCCAGACCGGCGTCCCAGTGCGGGAACTCGCGCTCGACCTCGTCGACCAGACTGCTCTCGACGACATCGCGCACTCGGATCTGCCGGTCAGCCGGCGGCGGGAGGCGCGGCTCGCGCAGGTCGAGGCGCACACCGCGGCCGGCGGGGGCGACGTCGCCGCCGTGGTGTTCGACCAGATGCTCGCCGGGACAGGAGCACAATCGGTCGCGCTGTGGGCGTTGGAGCCCGACGGCAGCCTCGGCCTGGTCGGACACGCCGGTCTCAGCTCACTCGACGCCAGCCGCTGGTCACGTGTGCCGCCGCAGTTCGACAGTCTCCCCCTGCGTGTCCTCCACGACGCGGCCGCCCAGTGGTGGCCTCGCGGCATCCCACCCGGCGAACCCGTCCCCACGGCTGGGAGCCGAGCGGCAGCACGGGCGCTGCTCCCCATGACCGACACAGGCACCCTGGTCGGGGTGATGGAGGTCTGCTGGCCTGAATCCGTCGCGGAGTTCGACGTCGTGCTTCGCCGTCAGTTGCTCGCGGCCGCTCAGGTGGCGGTGCAGGCACTCTTTCTGCACGGGGACCCGTCGCGTGACCAGCGAGCTCACTGGTTGCCAGCCCTCCTGGACGGACTCTTCGAATCCGGGATGCTCGCGCGCGCGGTCCGAGACCCGGCTGGAGACCTCGTCGACCTCCACGTCGACCACCTCACCCAGGACTTCCTCGACCCAGCCGGCCGCAGCCGCGCCGAACTGCTCGACCGCCGGTTCCTCACCCTCTACCCGCTCACCGCGACGCCCGGCGGACTGTTCGAACATCTGCGTCAGGCCATGGCCGCCGAGAAGCCCTTCTACGCCCGTCAGTTCCCCATCCACGTGCTCGTCGAGGGCGCTGTGAAGGCCGTCAACCTCGAGGTCCGCGCGGTCGGACTGTTCGACGGAATCGTTGTCGGGTGGCGGGCTACCGACCACAGCGCTCAGCTCCGGGCCTTGCTGGAGAACGCGGAGAAGCTGGGTCAGCTCGGCGGCTGGGAACAGGACCTCGTCACAGGTGAGGTGCTCTGGACCGACAACGCGCACGCGGTGTTCCACCGCCCTCGGCCGCAGCCCCCGATCCGGCTCGAAGAGCTGGACGGTCACGCTCACCCCGAGGACGCCGAGCGGGTGCGAATGTTCCGGGACAGTCTCGTCCGGCTGGGACGACCGGCGGTGAGTGCGTTCCGCCTGATGCACTCCGACGGCTCGACCCGCAGCATCCGTGCCTTCGGCGAACCGGTCACCGCCGCCGACGGCACCCGGACCGCCGTGCGCGGGGCCTACCAGGACATCACCGCCGCCTACGGCGCCCACGTGGCCCTCGCCGCCATCCGTGACCGGCTCGCCGAGGCGGAACGGCTTTCTGAGGACAGACAACGAATTGCGCTCCGTCTGCAACAGGCGATCATCGCCACCTCAGCGCCGCTGCCGCGATCGGCGCGGTTGGACATCGCGGTCCGCTACCGCCCGGCGGAACAGGACGATCTCGTCGGTGGTGACTGGTACAGCGCGGTGACCATGCCCACCGGCGACGTCCTGCTTGTCGTCGGTGACGTCGCCGGCCACGGCATCGACGCGGTCACCGCCATGGTCAACCTGCGCTACAGCCTCCGGGGCCTCGCCGTCACCGGAGCAGGGCCGGCTCAGCTCCTCGGCTGGCTCAACACGATCACCCACCACCTCACCGACCAGGTCACCGGGACCGCGATCTGCGGGCGTTACGACCCCCTCACCCGGACACTGCGGTGGTCCCAGGCCGGGCACCTCCCGCCGGTGCTCCTGCGAGACGGCCGCGCCCGACACCTCCCGGTCCCCGAAGGCATCCTGCTCGGCGTGGTCGACGACGCCGAGTACGAGGAGCGCACCACCGTCCTCGAACGTGACGACATCCTCCTGATGTTCACCGACGGACTGGTCGAACGACGGGGGACCTCGCTCGACGAATCCATGGAAGCGCTGTTCCGTCTCGCGGAACGCCAAGTGGACGACGTCGAGGCGTACGCCGACCATCTCCTGGCCGGCGCGGCGTCCGACACCGACGACGACACCTGCCTCATCGCCGTCCACATCCGATGACCACCCGTGCTCCTGGCTCGTGACGCCCCACGTGCGGCGCCCGTCCAGCGCGACGTCCGGTTTGCGCATGCGAGCCGAGCACGGCGTGACGACCGGACCTGACTACCCGAAATTCACGGCTTTCGGGCGCGGCTCGGGCGCAGTCGTCCTTGGGGCCGCGTGTCGGCTCGCTGTGGACGGGCACCCTCAGGGGGTGACGGCATCTGTCGTGGAGCGTTCGCGGCCGGGGAGTACCCCTGCCGGGCGGCCGCGGTCGGCTTGCACCATGGTTTTCGCCCCGTCACCGCTGCTGACCGTGACGATCGAGGCGCGCCCGGACGACGCGAGTGACATCCATGTGCATGCCGGTGGGCAGGGTGTGTGGATCGCGCATCTTCTGGCGATCATGGATGTGGAGGCCCGGCTGTGCGCCCCGTTTGGAGGGGAGACGGGGGCGGTGCTCACGGCGCTGGTCAGGCGCAGCGGCATCGTCGCCCGGCCGGTCACGGTGAGCGGGGAGAACGGAGGCTATGTGCACGACCGGCGCGCCGGGCGGCGGGAGGTCGTGGCCACCACGCCCGCGCCGTCGCTGACCCGCCACGAACTCGATGAGCTGTACAACACGGCGCTGGTCGAAGGGCTTGACGCCGGTGTGGCGGTTCTCGGCGGCCCGGACAACGAGGAGATCCTGCCCGCCGACACCTATCGGAGGCTCGCGGCGGACCTGCGGGGCGGGGGCGCCCGGGTGGTGGCGGACCTGTCGGGAGACTGCCTGCTGGCGGCATTGGCTGGCGGAGTCACCGTGCTAAAGGTCAGCCACGATGATCTCATCCGCGACGGGCATGCCAGCTCCGACGAGCCGGAAGAGCTGCGGGCGGTCATGACGGAGCTGGCCCGGTCCGGCGCGGAGATCGTGATCGTGTCGCGGGCGGAACAACCGGCGCTGGTGCTGGTCGGCGACCGGGAAGCCGAGATCCGCACGCCTCGGTTCACCATGCTCGACCACCACGGCGCGGGTGATTCCATGACAGCCGGAATGGCGGCCGCGCTGGCCCGCGGCGCTGACCTGGACCGGGCGCTGCGGATCGGCGCCGCGGCCGGTGCGCTGAACACCACCCGACACGGCCTCGCCACCGGCGTACGGGACCTGATCGAACGCCTGGCCACCCGGGTGGATGTCCGCCCGGTGAACGGGGAGACCGCGCGCTGATGCACGCACTGATCACGAACGATGACGGGGTCGACAGCCATGGTCTGCGCGTCCTCGTAAAGGCCGCCCTCTCCAACGGCATGGAGGTGACCGTGGTGGCGCCGGACGGCGAGCGCAGCGGGAGCAGTGCGTCGCTGTCCGCTCTGGAGTCGGACGGGCGCCTCCTCGTCACCGAACGCGCGCTCGATCGTGGGGCCGCAGCCGCGGGTCTGGACCACCTCGCAGACGCGGTGGCCCTTGCCGCCGACGCATCCCCGGCGCTGATTGTCTTCGTCGGCGTCCGCGGCGCGTTCGGGCCGGCTCCCGACCTCGTGCTGTCCGGAATCAACCACGGGCCGAACGCCGGGCAGGCCGTACTGCACTCCGGCACGGTCGGAGCGGGTCTCACCGCCGTCACCCACGGACTGCCGGCGATGGCGGTCTCGTGCGTCGCGACGGACCCCTCTCACTGGGAGTCCTCGGCGATGGTCGCCGGTCGTGCCCTCAGGTGGCTGGTGTCGTACGACGGGCCACCGTTTCTGCTCAATGTCAATGTGCCCGACCTGCCGCCCGAGCGGCTGCTTGGGCTGCGGCCCGCGAGCCTGGCCACATTTGGCGCGGTGCAGGCTCGGATCGGCGAGCGGGGACGCGGCTATGTCACCACGACGTTCAGCGAAGTCTCGGAAGATGCTGCCCCATGCAGCGACGTCGAGCTGCTACGCCAGGGCTGGGCAACGGCCACGGCCCTCGCCGCACCCGCGGCGTCGGGTGCCGTGGATCTCGCGGGGCTCGCCGGCGACGCTGATGCCTGAACATGACCGGCAGCGTCTCTGGGCGCGGACCGTTGGTCCGCGTCTGCCCGGCCGGCTCCGTCCCGTTGCTCCGCCGGATTCCCGGAATCCGACCGGTAGCTCTCTTTTCCCCCCTCGCCCGACTCGTTAATCCGGGCGGAGAGGTGAAGCCAGGCCAGCACGGCCCGGGGCGGCATCATCGACGGCCGGAAGCAGGATGCCCGACCTGTCGGCCGCTGAGCACGCGAACGGGATCCCTCCAGGGAGGGCACCGTTCCGGGCGAGTTCGCCGATATCGTCGCCGCCACCACTCGGGGCCGGCCGCTGGCCCCGGTCGCGCGGGTACAGACCCTCCGTCGCGCGACGACGCTGCGCTCCCCAGACGGACAGGACCTGGCGGAACTCGCCGACGACGAGGTCCACGCCCAGACACTCGGCTCGGCGACGACAGTGTCCCGCTGGCGCGAGATCGAGATCGAGGCCCTCGGCGACGACCCCCGCGTCCTGCCGGCGGCCGGCGCGGTCCTGCGCGGTGCCGGGGCACAGCCAGCCGCCGGGCCCTCCAAGCTCGCCCGGGCACTCGGATCGCAGGTGCCCCAGCCGGAACTCCCCGAGCTCCGCAGGCCATCCAGCCGAGGCGCCGACGCCGAAGAGAACGCGGGTGAGATCGTCCGCGGCTACCTGGCGACCCAGACCCGAACCCTGCTCGCCGCCGACGCCCGCGTGCGCCTCGGCGACCCCGAGTCCGTACACGACCTGCGAGTCGCCGCCCGTCGGCTGCGCAGCTCCCTGCGTACGTTCCGGCGGCTGTTCGACCCGACCCCCACACGCGCGCTGCAGGACCGGCTGCGAGAGCTCAACCTGCTGCTCAACCCTGCCCGCGACGGCGAGGTCCAGCTGGATCGGTTCACCACCGCGATCGAGGCACTCGACGATCGCGACCTGCTGGGCCCCGTCGCCGCGCGGGTTCAGGGCCACCTGCGCTCGCAGCACCTGCGCGGCCGTGAACAGGCCCTCGCCTGGATGCGCGACACCCAGTATCTGACTTTCCTCGACGACCTGATCACTTTCGTCGCGGAGCCGCCATATTCCCCGCGCGCGCAACGTCCGGCCGCGCGGGCCCTGCGCGCGCCCATCCGCAAAGCCGACCGCAAGGTGCGCCGCCGGGTCGACCGGGCCCTGCACACCCCCGCCGGCGCCGGCCAGGACGCCGCCCTGCACGCCGCGCGGAAGGCCGCGAAACAACTGCGCTACGCCGCCGAGACCGCCACACCGGTCTACGGGAAGCTGGCCGAAGAGCATGCCCGGCGAGCCAAGAAGATCCAGAACAGTCTGGGTGAGCACCAGGACTGCGTGATTGCCCAAGGCGTCCTGCGCGAGTTCGCGATCGCCGCGAACCAGGCCGGCGAATCCTCGTTCACCTACGGCCTCCTCCTCGGCGGTGAACGGGAACAGGCCCACCTGGCCAGGGATGCCTTCACCGCACGCTGGCCCGAACTCGCTCGCCGGCACCACCGCCGCTGGCTGAGCTGAGCGCCCTGGACGTGCCATGAGGGGGTCCCTCCGCTCTCGCCGTCGCAGGGTGACGATGCGCGGGCTCGGCTTGGACGCCCGCTACGGCGCCTACCTCGACCGCGTGCCCGGCCCGACCCTCGCCACGTTGAACATCGCCTCCTACTTCGGCCTGCACCGCCGGCCGCGCGGAGCGCTCGTCGGACACCTCGCCGTCTTCGAGATGACCTCTGTCGAGCCGATGGCCGTCTATGAAGCGTGTCGAGCCGATGGCCGTCTATGAAGCGGCCCTCCGCCGACACGGCCTAGTGGCACCATGGGTGTTCCTCCCTGCTCCCGTCCACGGACCCCATATAGGCAGGCAGGCAGGCGGGAATGGCGGGCACGGGGTTAACTCAGTCGCCCTCAGCCGGGACGGACTGCACGGCGAGGGGCACCACGACCCACAGCGCGATGAACAGCACCAGCGTGATCACGCCGGCAGTGACGCCAGCGGTAGCACCCTTCGTCACGTCGAAGATGAGAACTGCCACGCCGGCCACGGCCACCGCGAACACGCCGAGGCCGACCTGCGCCAGCCGGTTCGCGATCACGACCAGCTTCTCCTTCTCCCGCTTGCGGAACATCGCGCGGTGCAGGCTGACCGGCGTCACCAGCAGCCCGGTAGCCACGATGGACAGTGCCACAACAGTCAGATAAAGCCATTCCTGGCCGTCGCTCAGGGTGGCGAACCTGCTCTGGAACGGCAGCGCCAGCAGAAACGCCGCGAGCAGTTGCACCCCAGTCTGCGCGACTCGAATCTCCTGCAGAATCTCCGCCCAGTTCCGATTGCGCCGAGCTTCCGCAGACTCACCAGCCGCTCGGCCTCCCCATTCCTCGTCCACGCTCTCCGCACGCTCGTGCGCAGTGCCTGGCCGCGCGATCTCGCTCATGATCTACCGCCTACCCTGCCCTGTCGGCATAATGCGTCGGCGAACGCTTGCGCATGGATAGCCGATGCCGCGCGTCGACCCTGCGCACGTACGTGACCGAACCCGCGGCCGAACCCGCGGCAGCGGGTGGTCCCGCGCACCGGGAACTGCGGTCCACCTGTGACTGGGTGGCTCTCCGGCCTCCCTCCCACAACGGTGGCCGATTCGGTGTTGTCGGCCAGTGCCTGGGAAGGGGCGTAGGGACCAACGTCCACTACCAGGAGGAACCTGATGGCCACCACAGTCGCGGAGTCGATCGACGTCGCCGTGCCGGTCCGCACTGCCTACAACCAGTGGACCCAGTTCGAATCCTTCCCGCACTTCATGAACGGCGTCGAGTCGATCCAGCAGGTCGACGACACCCACACGCACTGGCATGTCAGGATCGGCGGCCAGGACCGCGAGTTCGACGCGACCATCACCGAGCAACTGCCCGACGAGCGGGTCGCCTGGAAAAGCACCAACGGCCCCAACCACGCCGGAGTCGTCACGTTCCACCGGCTCAACTCCGACGAGACCCGTGTGACGGTCCAGCTCGACTGGCAGCCCGAAGGCGTCGCCGAGAAGATCGGTTCAGCCGTTGGCGCGGACGACCGGCGGGTGAAGGCCGATCTGAGGCGATTCAAGGCCTTCATCGAGGAGCGCGGAACCGAATCCGGTTCCTGGCGTCGTCAGGTCGACCGACCCTGACCCAGTCCGTCAATCGTGGTGGGCGTGGAACCGGAACGGGGCCTTCTCCTGGGCGGCCAGTGTTCCGGTCCGCGTCGTCTGGTCGTCCCCACTCACGCGGGGGTCATCCTCGTCACTGACCGGGCTGAGGACCTTCTTCTCCGTCGCCCCCGCATCCGCTGGGTTCTACTGTAGGGGCGGGGTACGGCGGCGCAGAACGCCCGCTACGTCGACCACGAAAAGCTCACCGAAACCTCGGAAGTCGTGGAGACCGGCGACGTCACCGTATTCCTGGGCTCTGACTTCGTGGTGACGCTGCGCCGCGGCCCCCATGGCAGCCTCACCGCGCTGCGGTCCAGCCTCGCGGCGATCACCGCCGTGCCGACAGCCATCGTCGGGATCTTCGGGATGAATTTCGAGCACATGCCGAGCTGCGTCAGGTCTCGGGCTACCCCGCTGTCCTCGCCCTCCTCGCCGTCGTCTGCACCAGCCTGTACATCTTCTTCAAACGCAGGCACTGGCTTTGACCATCGGCCTCGTCTTCCGGGCGGCGTCGAGGACCATGACCGCCCATCCCCACCGCCGGCCAGGCCGCGGGCCCCCTCCAACCCGTCACGGAGTCGAACCATCCGGTCTGGAACAGCGCGGGGTGGGCTCCCGCGTCGAAGAACCGCCATAGCACGGCGAACGTGGACAGGTCGAACTGCGAACTGAGCTGGCCGAACACCAACATGAACCGACCAGCCCGCCTGCGTCCCATTCCGTGAGGCCCTTCGGTGAGCTCGGGTGAATCTTGCAACGTTTCCAGTGGCAACGGTTGTATCGGGGCAACCGTGCACTGGGCCGCGTCGTCGAGCCTGATCGAGGGCTGTCGCTCGACATGTGTTCGGATGGTGAGATCGCCCGTGGCGCGTTCGGTCGACTCTGGCTTGAACGGATCATCCTGCACGGCAACGCGAAGACACCGGAGCTAAAGCCAGGTGAACTGAAGTACGGTCCAGAGCGCCGGGACCAAAGTCATGAAGATGCAGGGAAATGGGGTCTCCCACGCCTGGTGCGTGAAGCATGAGAATGCAAGTATCGGACGATTCGTCCGGTAGGGGAACGGCGAACAGGCAGGCGCCACGATGGCCATTTGATTGTCACTGAATCCTATTT